>VXWX01000013.1 GCA_009835735.1 Acidimicrobiaceae bacterium | reverse complement strand
CGCTTGCCACTCCTAGGCGCAGGAACCTCCGTCTGTCCACGGCTCTAGCGCCTCTCGTCGAGCGTAAGGATGCGAATCAACCGCCGGCTGAGTCGATGGCCTCCCATACGCGGTCGGGCAGGACGGGCATGTCGATGTTGCGCACCCCGAGGTGGGCAAGGGCGTCGACGACCGCGTTCACGAAGGCCGCCGGTGAACCGACCGTGGCCGACTCCCCGATGCCCTTGGCCCCGATCGGATGGTGCGGCGACGGCGTAACCGTCTCCAGCAACTCGAAGCGGGGCGTCTCCCAAGCGGTGGGGATCAGGTAGTCCATGAAGTTGGACCCGATGCAGTTGCCGTCCTCGTCGAAGGTGATCCACTGCATCGACGACATGGCGAACCCCTCGGTGAGGCCGCCGTGGATCTGACCCTCCACGATCATGGGATTGATGCGCACCCCGCAGTCGTCGAGAGCGACCATGCGGCGCACCTTCCAAACCCCGGTGTCGGGATCCACATCCACCACCACCACGTACGACCCGTACGGGAACGTCAGGTTGGGCGGGTTGTAGTAAGTGACGTCCTCGAGGCCGTACTCCATGCCCTCGGGCAGGTTGGTGTAGGCCGCGAAGGCCGCGTCCTGGATGGACACCGACGCATCGGGCGAGCCCCTCACGAAGAACTTGTCGGCGGAGCGGTCGATGTCCTCGGGCGCGGCCTCGAGCAGGTGGGCGGCGATGTGACGCGCCTTGTCGGCAATCTTGCGGGCCACCATCGCGGTGGCCGCCCCGCCCACCGGGGTGGAACGCGACGCGTAGGTGCCGAGCCCATAGGGCGTGTCGTCGGTGTCACCGTGGATCACCTTGATGTCGGTGGCGGGAATGCCGGTCTCCTCGGCCACGATCTGGGCGAAGGTCGTCTCATGGCCCTGGCCCTGGGTCTTCACCCCGAGCTTGAGGATGGCCTTGCCGGTGGGATGGACCCGCAGCTCGGCCGAGTCGATCATCTTCAGCCCGGCGATGTCGTAGGTGTGGGCCGGCCCGGCCCCCACCGCCTCGGTGAAGTGGGCGATGCCGATCCCGACCAGGCGTCCCTCCTCCCGAGCGGCGGCCTGCTCGGCCCGCAGTTCGTCGTAGCCGGCCGCGTCGAGCGCCTTGCGCAGCGCGGTCGGGTAGTCGCCGGAGTCGTACACGAACCCGGTGGCCGTCTCGTACGGGAACTGCTCGGGCTGGATGAAGTTGCGCAGCCGCAGCTCGGCCGGGTCGATGCCCAGCTCGTCGGCCGCGGTCTGCATCAGCCGCTCGATCAGGTACGACGCCTCGGTGATGCGGAACGAGCACCGGTAGGCCACCCCGCCGGGCGCCTTGTTGGTGAAGGCGCCCCGGCACTTGATGTGCGCGTGTGGGAAGTCGTAGCTGCCGGTGCACACGTGGAACAGCCCGGCCCGGTAGCGGGTGGGCTGGGCGTCGGAGTAGAAGGCGCCCTGGTCCGACAGCATGTCCACCCGCATGGCCTGGATGCGGCCCTCGTTGGTGAGGGCCAGCTCGCCGGTCATGTAGTAGTCCCGCCCGAACCCGGTCGAGATCAGGTTCCCGGTGCGGCTCTCTACCCACTTGACCGGCTGGCCGATCAGCAGGCTGGCTGCGGTGGCCACCACGTACCCGGGGTAGATGGGCACCTTGTTGCCGAAGCCGCCGCCGATGTCGGGGCTGACGATGCGGATGTTCTGCTCGGGCAGCCCGGCCACCAGCGCGAACAGCGTCCGGTGGGCGTGGGGCGCCTGCGACGTCATGTAGATGGTGGCCTGACCGGTCACCGAGTTGACGTCGGCCACGATCCCGCAGGTCTCCAGCGGCGCGGGATGCGAGCGCGGGTAGTGGGTGGTGAGCGACACCACCCGGTCCGCGGCGGCGAAGGCGGCGTCGGTGGCGGCCTCGTCGCCGGTCTCCCAGGTGTAGGCCAGGTTGTCGGTCTGGTCCTCCTTCTCGTCGCGGATCAGCGCCGCGCCGTCGGCGAGGGACTGCTGGGGCGTGGTGATGGCGTCGAGCATCTCGTAGTCGACGTCAACCAACTCGGCCCCGTCGGCGGCCGCGTACGGATCGGTGGCGATGACCGCGGCCACCTCCTGGCCCTGGTAGCGGACCTTATCGGTGGCCAGCACGGCCTGGGTGTCGCCCGACAGGGTGGGCATCCACGCAAGTCCGTGCTGATCCATCAAATCGCCGGTCACCACGGCCAGCACTCCGTCCACCGCGGTGGCGGCGGTGGTGTCGATGCCGTTGATGCGGGCATGGGCCACCGGTGAGCGCACCAGGGCCATGTGCAGCATCCCGGGCAGCGCGATGTCGTCTAGGAAGTTGCCCTGGCCCTCGATCAGGCGGGCGTCCTCCACGCGCTTGACGCTGTGGCCGATGCCTCCGATCTCGGGAGGCGTCGTCGTTGTGTCAGTCATTGCTCGCTCCCTTTCAGCTGTCGCCGTTGGACGACGCCGCCGCGGCCGCGGCCTGGATGGCCTTGACGATGTTCATGTAGCCGGTGCAGCGGCACAGGTTCCCCGAGATGGCCCAGCGGACCTCGTCGTCGGACGGTGCCGGGTTCTCGTCGATCAGCGCTGCGCCCACCAGCATCATGGCCGGTGTGCAGAACCCGCACTGCAGGCCGTGCTCGTCGCTGAACGCCTGCTGGACCGGGTGCAGCCCGTCGGCGGACTTGAGTCCCTCGACGGTGGTCACCGAGCGGCCGTCGGCCTGCACCGCCAGCATGGTGCACGACTTCACCGGCGTGCCGTCCACCAGAACGGTGCAGACCCCGCAGCTGGTCGTGTCGCAGCCGATGTGCGTGCCGGTAAGCCCGGCGCCGGTGCGGATGTGGTCGACGAGCAGCAGGCGAGGCTCGACGTCGGCGGTGTGGTCGGTTCCGTTGATGTTGACCGTGATCTCCATGGTGTCCCCCTTCAGCCCTGGGCCTGCTCGGCGGCGGCCGCAAGGGCCCTGCCGGTGAACGCAGCCACGACTTGGCGCTTCCATCGGGCCGAGCCCCGCACGTCGTCGCGGGGATCGGCGGCCGCCGCGGCTGCTTCACCCGCCTCGGCGAACAGCTCGGCGCTCGGCGCGTTGCCCACCAGCAGCGCTTCGGCCTCGGTGGCCTTGCGATTGATGGGCGCCACCGATGTCATGGCCACGCCGGCCGCCGAGATGGTGCCGTCGGCGGCCAGCTCGAGATGGGCGGCCACCCCGACGGTGGCGTAGTCGCCGACCTTGCGCTCCAGCTTCTGGTACGAGCCCCCCGACGGACCCGAGGGCACCGGGATGTGCACCCCCAACACCATCTCGTCGTCGGCTAGGGAGTTGGTGAAGAAGTCCACCACGAAGTCACCGATGTCAATGCTCCTCCGCCGGTCTGACGGCCCCTGGACGACCACCTCGGCCCCAGTGGCCAAAAGCACCGAGTTCCAATCGCCCTCGGGGTCGCAGTGGGCCACCGACCCGCACAGGGTGCCCAGGTTGCGCACCAGTGGATCGGAGATCCAGGGGGCGGCCGAGGCCACGGCGCCGGAGACCGCATCGGAGGCGGCGATGTCGGCGTGGCGGACCAGCGCGCCGATGTGCAGCTGGCCGTTGTGGCGCCTGATGGAGTTGAGGCCGGCGCTGGCTATCCGGTTGATGTCCACCAGCTTCGACGGCGTCGCGAATCGAAGCTTCATCATCGGCAGCAGGCTCTGCCCGCCGGCAAGGAACCGGGTCTCGTCACCCCCCTCGGCCTTTGCGGCGATGGCCTCGTCCACTGACGAGGCTGCTACGTAGTCGAACTGGGCGGGCAGCATCCTGGACCCCCATTCGTCGCGGTCCGCGCAGATGCACGCGGGGCGCGGACATTACACGACCAACGGCTGTCCCGCTCATGCGGGCAGACCTCGGAGCGGCGACACGGTCAAAGGTACGCTGACGGATGCGCGCCGCCGGATCCCCGAAGCCTCCAGGGCGGTTCGCGGCGCTCGGCAACCGCCACTTCCGGTTGCTCTTCGTGGGCGGGCTGTTCACGTTCCTCACCATGCAGGTGGCCGGCATCGCCCGGGCCTGGCTGGCGTTCGAACTCACGGGCAGCAACACCGGCCTCGGCGGCGTGATGCTGGCCTTCGGATTCTGCAGCATCATCGCCATCCCCTACGGGGGCGTGATCTCCGATCGCTTCCCCCGGCGCACTGTGCTCCTGGTGGCGGGCGTTCTGCAGGCTGCGACCCCGATCTGCCTGGGCGTGGTGGTGGCCACCGGCACCGAGACGTACTGGATCCTGATCGCCGCCAGTGTCGTCCAGGGCGGGGTCATCTCGATCCTGGCGCCGGCCCGACTCTCCTTCATCTCCGAGATCGTCGGGCGGGAGGCCATCACCAACGCAGTGTTCCTGTCGATGTCCACCGTGCAGCTGGCCCGGGTTGCCGGTCCGGCCGCGGCGGGCGCCTTGATCGGCGTGGCGTTCTTCGGTCTGGCCGGCGTCTTCTTCGCCGCAGGGGGGCTCGGGATCCTGAGCGTGGCCCTGCTGGTCGGCCTGCCGCGGGGAACGCCGGCGAGCCATTCGGGTCGCAGCGCGCTGGGCGATATCGCCGACGGCCTGAGATTCGTTCGCTCCCGCCCGGACCTAGTTCACCTGCTCGCCGTGTCGTTCGGGGTGGTGCTGATCGGCTTCCCCCACATGGCGTTCCTGCCGGTGGTGGCCGAGCAGGTCCACGACAGTGGATCGACCGGGTTCGGCTTGCTCAACGCGACCGCGGCGGTGGGCGCCGCGGTGGGCTCAATCTCGCTGGCGAACCTTGAGCGAAGGAGGTTGCGCCCGTTCCAGACACGCAGCGGGCTGGCCTTCGGCGCCTCGCTCGCCGTGTTCGCGGTGATGCCCGGCTTCTACGCCGCGCTGGCGGTGATGGCAGTGGTGGGAGCCACATCCAGCGTGTTCCAGGCGCTCAACAACTCCATGCTGCTCACGTCGACGCCGGTCGAGTACCACGGACGGGTCCAGAGTCTGCTGATGCTCAGCTTCTCGGGTTTCGCCATAGCGGCCCTGCCCATCGGAATCGTGGCCGACGCCATCGGGATCCGCACGACGCTGGTAGTGCTTGGTGTGCTGGTGATCGCGGTGATGACGGTGGCCCGGATCGTCGAGCCGCGCAGCATGCCCGAGGAGACAACACTATGAGTAGACGAGATGAGGGAGGACGCAGCCATGGCCGGTGACACCGGTGGTGAGCACGCCGCGAGCAGAAACGAGACGTCCGCCGAGTCGGTGGTGCGCGCCTACTGGGAGAGAGTCTGGCTGGAGCGGGACCTCGACGCGCTGGAAGACCTGATTGCCGACCCTCTGGTGCGCCACACCGCCGAAGGCACGCTGTCCCTGACCCGCCGGGAGTTCCGTCTCCGGCTTGCCGACGCCTTCGAGATGGTCCGGGCTACCGAGGTGAGCATCGACGCCATCACCGCCGACGGCCCCACGGTATGGATCCGGCTCACACTGCGAGGGGTGAGCCTGGCCACTGCGGCCCCGATGTCGCTGGCCTGGCTGGCGCAGTACCGGATCGAGGCCGGGCGCATAGCCGAGCTGTGGGCCCTTCACCAGCCCGGCACGGACTGGTCGACACGATGAGCGGCGGCCCGACCATCCGGCGCATCGATGACTCCGCCGTGCCGTGGCAGCGGGTCAAGGCGCAGCGCAACTCTGACGGCACCGAGTCGTCGGTTTGGGAGAAATGGTTCGCCTTCCGCGCCGCGCCGCCCTACCTGTCGCTCTATGCCCGCTACGACCCGGGCATGGTGGTGCGGCGCCACGGCCACCGCTCTCCGCACGTCGTGTTCGTGCTGGAGGGAGAGATCCTGGTGGGCGACGAGCTCTGCCAGGCCGGCACCCACATCGAGTTGCCCGAAGGCGCTCAGTTCGGGCCGCTCGTCGCCGGAGACGCGGGATGCGCCCTCTTCGAGGTGATGCTGGGCGACCCGCGAAGCTGGAGCGATGACCCGGATGCGTTCGCCGACGCTTGCTCGGCGCGCGGGGTCACCCCGCTGCCCGACCCTGAGATCGACTTCCCGGACTGGCTCGCCGACGAGCGGAGCCGCTGGCTCGACTCCGTTGCCACCGGCGCAGAGCCAGAGGAGTGAGCACCGCCGAGCTGATCGTGGTCGGCGTGGCCTCGGCGCTGGCCATGCTGGCCAAGAGCGCCACCGGGCTCGGCTACCCGCTGATCGCCATACCGATCCTGGCGCCCCTCATCGGCATCGAGACCGCGGTGGCGGCCATAACTCTTCCCAACGCCGCAGCCAACATGCTGGTCGGCTGGCGCACCCGCCACGCCCGTTCCGAGGCCCGCGACGTGTTCGTCCTGTCGGCGACGTCGGCCGCGGGGGCGGTGGCCGGCACGTTCGTCCTGGTGTCGGCACCCGAACGGCCTCTCCTGATCGTGCTGGCCGCCGCGGTGCTGCTGTTCGTGGTCAGGTCGCTGTGGTTCGGCGACATCACCGTGCCAGCGGAGCCGGCCCGGCGGGCCTCGCCGGCCGTCGGTCTCGTCTCGGGCGTGATGCAGGGGGCCGTGGGTGTGTCGGGGCCGATCATCGGATCGTGGCTCTACGCCTACCGGTTGCCCCGCGACGCCTACATCTTCTCGCTGTCGGTCCTGTTCCTGATCGCCGGCCTGGCCCAGATCTCCTCCCTGGCCTCCATCGGCGCCTACGACTCGGACCGGTTGATCGCGGCTGCGATCGGCTTCGGGCCGGTGGTGGCCATGCTGCCCATCGGTGAGCGCCTGCGGGCCAGGCTGTCGGGCTCGCAGTTCGACCGGGTAGTCCTGGGATTGCTGGCGGCCGCAGGAGTGACCCTGGTGGTCCGGGCCTTCACCGGCTAGCGCCGAGACGAGCCGGGCCGGTCCGGCTACTGATCGTCGGTCGGCTCCGCTTCGGAGCGGCGGCGGCCTCCGCGACGCCAGGCGAGTGAGCGGCGGCCCCGCTCGGCCTGCATCACATCCAAGCCGGGATAGGGGGTGCGAACCTCGGACACCTCTCCTCCGTACAGCCGGTCGGGTCGCGGCTGGCCGCTCCACACCGTCACCTGCGGGAAGGCGATGGTGATGGAGGAGGCTGCGAACGCCTGATGAATGGCCAGCACCAGGTCGTGGCGGGTGGCCAGTTCGGAGGGAACGTCGCTGGCATGCCAGTAGAGCACATTGAACCCGATGCTGGAGTCGCCGAAACCGTCGAGGTTCACCGCAGGCTCTGGCTCCGGCAGCACCCTGGGCGCCCGGTCGAGAGCCTCGTAGATGGCGTCGGTCGCCTGCTGGAGATCGGTGTCGTAGGCCACCCCGACGGCCAGCGAACTACGCCTCACCGTCTCTCGGGTCAGGTTGACGATGGTGGCCGCGGCCACATTGGCATTCGGGATCCGGATGTGGGTGCCGTCGAGGCCGCGGATCTGGGTAGTACGGGAGTCGATGTCCTCGACGACACCTAAGCGCCCGTCGAGCTCGACGGTGTCGCCCACCGTGTAGGGCCGGCGGGCCTGCAGGATCAGCGACGACACGAAGTTGCCGACAACCCCCTGGAGGGCCAGCGCGAGCACCAGACCGCCGAGCCCCAGCGCGCCGAGCAGCGGGCCCACCCGCACTCCCAGCACGGTGAGCGCGTACGACAGCCCGACGATGAACACGGCGTAGCCCAAGAAACGGGAGGTGAGGATGGCGGCGAAGCCGTGACCAATTCCTCGGGACACGGTCCGGCGGAGGATCTTGGACAGCGATATCGCCAGCACGACGGTGGCGACCAGCACGATCCCGGCTTTGATCCAGTCGGTGTGGGTCAACGGATCGTGCAGCAGGGCCTCGCTGTCGGCTTGGGCCAGCACGCCGATGAACTGCCTCATCAGCGATCAAGTCTGTCATGCCGGCCCGCCGCCGTCCCTGACCGGGCCGCCGGGGCGGTTGCAGCGCGCGCTAGCGCGCTGAGGGGCCGGAGCGGCCGATGGCCTGATCGGACGTGCCGAGGTAGCTGGCGATCACCAGCGGATCGCGGCGAACCTCTTCCGGGGACCCCTCGGCGATCACCGCGCCCGCCTCCAGGCAGTAGACGCGGTCGCTGATGCCCATGACCAGTGGCATGTCGTGCTCGATGACGATCACCGAGGCACCCAACTCGGCCTGCACCTGCTTGATGAGCGGGCCGAACGCCTCGGCCTCGCGCTGGGCCACCCCGCCCGTCGGCTCGTCCAGCAGGAGCACGCGGGCGTTGACTGCCAGCAGGCTGGAGAGCTCCACGATGCGGCGGGTGCCGGTCGACAGCGTGGCAACGAAGTGATCCGCATAACGGGTCAGGCCCATGTAGTCGATGATCTCGTCGGCCTCGGCCCGCTTCGTCCTCTCCTGGCCGGGTGACGGCGGCAGCCCGGTCATCGATGCCGCCAGACGCGAGTGTGATCGTGCCTCAAGGGCGACCATCAGCGACTCGCGCACCGTCAGGCCGGGATATATGCGGGCACCCTGGAAGCCCCGACCCAGGCCGCGGGCGTGGCGGGCCGGCGACCGCCGGGCAGTCACGTCCGTTCCGAGCACGAACACCCGCCCCTCAGCGGGAACGAAGCCGCTGATGGCATTGAGGAGTGTGGACTTGCCCGCGCCGTTGGTCCCGATCAGGCCCACCAACTCACCGTGGTCGACATGCACCGAGACGTGGTCGACGGCGGTGTTGCCGCCGAAGTGCACCGACACGTCCTGGGTCTGAAGCGCCGGCCCCGGATCGGTCGCGGCCGGCGCGGGGCTGCCCGTCACGGGCGAAGGAGGCCGGCGCGGCTCAGGCGCCTCCGAGGCGTCGTCAGCTGGCGAGGGGGCGGCGCGGGCTTCAGCCTCGCGTTCCCCCATCTTGCGGTCGGCCCGCTCAAGCAGCTTGTCCCGGATGCTGTAGAGGATCTGAAGCAGGCCGCCAGGGAAGTACATGAGCAGCACCAGCAGGCCGATGCTGCTGGTCACCAGCCGCACCAGGTCGTCCAGCTCTTCGGGAATCATCTGGGGGATTCCCCGGACCCACAGCGCCCCGAGGATTGGGCCGGCCACCGATCCCAGACCTCCGATGATGGCGGTGGCCACCACCACGATCGATTCGCTGGCGCGGAACAGCGTGTCGGGCTGTAGCGAGGGCACCAGGGTCACGAGCAGCCCGCCGGAGAAGGCCGCGATGCCTCCGGCCACGCCGAAGGCCGTCAGTTTCATTCGCGTGGGCGAGACGGTGGACGCCGCGGCCATCTCCTCGTTGTCGCGCACCGCTATCCACGACCGCCCGATACCGGTGCGGCGCAGCCGGGCGACCACTGCGGCCGCCACCGCCAGCGAGACCAGGCACAGGAAGTAGTAGTTCTTGCGCGAGGCGCCGAAGTCCACATGGATCGGGCCGATGTCGAGCACCGGCTTGTCGGCCGGCCGGGGGAAGGTCGTGCCCCCGGTGAAGAAGTCCTGCAAGAACAACCAGGTCGCCGAGGCCACTGCGAACGCGAGGGTGGTCACGGCCAGGAAGAGGCCCCGCACCCGGAGTGCGGGCAGCCCTACGATCACCGCGACCAAGACCCCGACGGTCGTGGCCACCACCATGGCCAGCGCCCACGGCAGGTCCAGCGACAGGTCGAACAGGTCGAAGGGCACGGGGATGTCGTTGCCCTGGGTCAGCCCGAGAACGGTCAGTCCCCCGAGACCGACGAAGGCGAACTGGCCGAGAGACAGCTGGCCGGCCCAGCCGGTCAGCACGGTCATCGACAGCACCACCATGGCGAACAGCACGATGCTCGTCCAGGTGAACAGCGAGCTGTTGGTGGAGAGGGTCACGCCCAGAAGGGTGAAGCACCCGAAGAGGGCCACGAACCCCATGGCGTTGAGGCGGCGGACCCACCACAGCGACTCCAGGCGGCTCGGGATGGCTCGCACCCGCGGCGCGAGCGACCAGGACTCCTGCTCGCCGGTGCTGCGGATCACCAGCAGAACCACTACCAGCACGGCAAGGAACAGGTACACGTCCACGACCGAGCGGTTGGCCGAGTCCACGTTGCTGCGGATGAGCGCCTCGGCCA
Source organism: Acidimicrobiaceae bacterium (assembly GCA_009835735.1). Lineage (GTDB taxonomy): Bacteria > Actinomycetota > Acidimicrobiia > Acidimicrobiales > Aldehydirespiratoraceae > Aldehydirespirator. The sequence continues at coordinate 44,145 of VXWX01000013.1, read as the reverse complement.
CACCTACCGCCACCCCGCCGGCCAGCGTGCCGGGGAGTGAGCGCATGCGGGCCAGCAACGACACCACCAGCACCCGAAGCAGTAGCGGCTCGGCAATCGCCGCGGTCCCGGCCTGGGCCGAGTTGATGCCCTGCAGGGGCGCCAGGAAGATGGCGGTGGCCGCGGCGAACGCTCCCGAGATCGTCCACACGATCGTCGAGGTCCGCCGGGGCGAGGTGCCGTACACCCGTGCCGTGTCGGCATTGGAGGCCGAGGCGCGGACGGCCAGCCCGAAACGGGTGCGCGAGATGAACCAGGCCAGAGCGGCGATCAGTACCGGGATCACGGCCAGTACCACCAGTTCGCGGGCCTGGAGGCGGAGATGGTCGGTAGGCGTCCATGTCGCCTTGAACGGCGACGGGATCGGCCCGGGAGTGACCACGCTGGGAAGGTTGAACTTGGCGAAGAGCACTATCTGGCCCACGCCGATGGTGGCAATCAACACCACGAGGCGGGGCGACGCGAAGAGCCGCCTGATCACGATCAACTCGATGGCCATGCCGATGGCCGCGCAGGCCGCCAGAGCGAGCACGAACGACAGCCACCAGTTCAAGCCGTACTGGGCCAGCAGCAGCACGAACAGAGCCACGCCGAACGCTCCGACCTCGCCGTGGGCGAAGTTGAGCACACCGGTGGAGCGGTAGATCAGCACGAACCCGGCCGCGAAGGCCGCGTAGGTGAGGCCCGTCACTAGGCCCGACACCACCGACTGCTGGCCGACCGTGATGCCGAGGAACTCGATCATCGGCGTCCGTCCCCCCGGCCCTCAGCAACCGGCGAGGCGGTCATCCGCCCTCGCCTCCCAGGAACACCGCCCGGGCCAGATCGTCGCGCTCGGCCAGCTCCTGGGCGGAGCCCTCGAACCGGATCCGGCCCTTCTCCATGAAGATGGCCCGGTCGGCGAAGGCCAGGGCCACATTGAGCGACTGTTCAACGATGACCATCGTCTGCCCGGCCTCGCGCAGACTCTCCACCACTCCGAGGAGCTCCTGCACCACGACGGGAGCGAGCCCCAGGCTGAGTTCGTCGATGAGCAGCACCTCGGGCTCGTGCATCAGGGCCATGGCCAGCGCCAGCATCTGCTGCTGACCCCCCGACAGGTCGCGGGCCGCAAGGTCGGTGCGCTCGGCCAAGGCCGGGAACAGGCTCAACGCCCGCTCGGCCCGGGCCGCGGCCTCGGCGTCGCTCAGACCCGATGCCAATACTGAGGCTTTGAGGTTGTCGGCGACCGAGAGTTCGTCGAAGACCCCCTCCCCGCCCCTGAGCTGCACCAGCCCGGCGCGGAAACGGTCCTCGGCCTCGGCGTAGGTGATGGTGCGGCCCCCGAGCCTCACTACGCCCCGGTCCGGGATGCCGAGCCCGCTGACGGCCCGCAGCAGGGTGGACTTGCCTGCACCGTTGGTCCCCAGTAGCGCCAGCACCTCGCCCCGGGCCACCTCGAAGGAAACGTCGAACAGCACCTGCACGCTTCCGTAGGCAAAATCGAGGTTGTGGACCTGGAGGGCGGGCACGGAGGCAGGATCGGCCGCGGCCCGCTGCTGCTCCTCGCGCTCCTCGAGCAGCTCCTCGACCGACCGCGATATGTCGAGGCGGATGAAGCGGCTGCCGTAGGCGATCAGGGCGCCGCCGATCAGCGCGGCCGGCGGCGCGGCCACCAGCATGGCGGTGCGCTCGTTGTAGGCGTCGGAGAGTTGGCCCACGATCAAGCCGCCGAAGAAGCCGCCCATCAGGAATATGAACACCGGCAACAGAGCGAAGGCCTGGGCCCGGATGCGATAGGGCGACACCGCCGCGATCACCGAGGGAGTGGCCACGAACGCCATCGAGATGAGGGTCTGGGCCACGGCCATCAGCGCGACCAGTCCGCCGAGGATCTTCATGGGGAGGGCCACCGCGTAGATCACGCCGGCTGCCATCACCAGCATGCCCGCCAGGCGCATCATGGCGGCCGGGTCGCGGCGGAACCCCCGGTCGAACAGCCGTCCGGCCACGGGCAGGCCGATCAACGCGGCCACCCAGATGAGGGACTCGACGACACCCCGCTCGAAGGGCCCCATGGCGTACTTGTCCTCGAGCAGGAGGTTGAACTGGATAGGAATGGCGATGAGGGCGAAGCCGAGGACGCCCACGCCGCTGGACAGGTAGTAGAAGGTCTTGATCTTGCGGAGCCGGGCGAAGGCGGTGCCGATCGACACCGGCAACTCCTCGACCTGCACCCGCTCGTCGCCGAACACGGCCTCCTTCTCGAAACGGCCTCTGGGCGGCTCGCGCAGTACCAGGGCCGACACGATGGCGGCCACCACCGGACCGGCGGCGACGGCGAAGAAGGCGGCTCGCCAGGGCTCGTCTCCTCCCACCAGGGCTGCAATGCCTCCGATTATCAGAGGGCCGAGGAGCTGGCCGACGGGCCGGCCGAGGCCTTCCAGCGCGAAGATCCGGCTCCGGGCCGGGATCGGGTAGGTGTCCACCAGCAGCGAGTTCGACACAGGAATGCGGTAGGCCTGGCCGAAACCGGTACCCGCGTTGGTTAGGAACAGCTGGAACGGGTTGACGATCAGGCCGCTCAGGAATGCGGTCACACCCCAGAAGGCCGACGCCACCGGAATGATGGCCACCCGCTTCACCCGGTCGGCGAGGGCGGCCATGGGAACCGCACCCAGCACCAGGGTCACGCCGCCGAAGCCGAGGATCCCGAACAGCACGGTGTCGCTGACGTTCAGCGAGTCCTGTATGTCGGGGGCGAGGACCCGGATGGCTCGGGGCATCTCGTCCATGAAGGCCAGCAGGAACATGACCAACACGGTGGCCTTGCCGCCGGCCCGCAGACCCTGGCGCAGGGTCATGGGCTCGTCACCCACACCCGGCAGCAGGTCGTCGGGAAGGATGGTCTCGGCGTCGCGCTCAGCCTGCTCGGCCCGGCGTCTGGCCTCCTCGTCGAGGATCGCCTCCGCCAGATCGGCGACCGACGGCTCGGGTCCGGTCATCTCGGGCGAGTCGTCTGCCATTCTCCCCCTTGCGAGGCTCGCACCACCTGCACTGCTGGTCGGTGCGGTGACAGTAGCCGCGCCGCCGGTGGGTCAACGGCTTGAGGCGCCAATGGGTTGACTTGTGCGAGTGGGACCACTGGGCGAGACTGATCGCCTGTCCTACGCAAAGACTGCCCTGGAGACCCGGAGGACCTCATGATCAAGAATCTGCGCTTGACGCTCGCCGCAGTCGTCATCCTGGCCTTCTTGGCCGCGGCCTGCGGCGGCGAAGTGTCGGTCGAAGTGACGGCCTCCGACGACGATGGCGAGGCCGCGCCCACCACACAGGCACCCGAAGCCGAGCCGGAGACCACCGAGCCGGACACGACCCAGCCCGACGAAGAGCCCGAAACAGAAACAGCCGCCCCCGAGCCCGACGAAGAGCCCGAGGGTCCGCCACCGAACATCTTCGACGATCCCCGGGACGGGATATTCGACGAGTTCCAGGCCACGTACGACCGCGGCGACAACCCCTTCACCCAGCTCGACGCCTTCTGCCACACCCACGACCCGGCGCCCGACCGGATAGCCACCGACAAGGGCATCGAGGCGGACTCGATCTCGCTCGTGCACCTGCGGTCGAAGCTGGAGGACTTCGCGGCCATGGGCTTCGCAGTCCCGGTGGGCAACGTGGCCGAGATGTACGACACGTTCACTGCGGTGGTCAACGAGCAGTGCGGGGGCGTGCGAGGCCGCATGATCGAGATGCACACCATCGAACTGGAGGTTCTCGGCGCGACAGTGGACGAAGACCGCAACGCGGCCTGCATCCAGGCCATCGAGGACTACAACGGCGTGATCCTGCTCAACTCCAGCGGCTTCCAAGGCTCGGCCAACCTGTGCATCGTCGAGCAGAACGAGACCGCCTTCATCTCGACTCAGGGGCAGAGCGAGGAGTTCATGAGCCGGGGCGGGGACCGCCTCATCTCGCTGTCGCCGACCCTGGAGGAGAGCCTGCGCTGGCTGGCGGCCGACCTGGCCGACCGCGGCCAGCTCGACGGCAAGACGATCGGTGTCGCCGCGCCCGACACGCCGGGCCAGTACGAGGCGGTGGAGGCGGGGCTGGTCGACACCCTGAACTCCAAGGGAATCGATGTCGCCGTCTTCGACGTGATCGGCTGCGCCGGCGGCACCTTCTGCCTGGAAGGCGTCGTCGAGTCCGTGCAGCGGATGCGGAGTGCGGGCATCGACGTCTTCTTCAACGTCCTCAACGTCGTGTCGACCCCGACCTACATCCTCGAGATGGACACCCAGGGGTTCGCGCCGGGGGACGTCCAGTTCTACGCCTCGGACTTCAACGCCCACGCGGGCGAGTTGGTGTCGTCCAAGGTGGTGGCCTTCGGCGGCGAGGCCGCGGGCAACCTCTACAACGGCGCGCTGATCATCGACGACGCCGACACGGGCGCCTACCGGCTCGAGGACTACGAGCCGCGACCGTTCAACGAGATGTGCAACGACACCTACGGTGCCAACAATCCATCGGGAGCCAACCACGAGAACGCCGACCGGATGGACGGCTCAGGCTCATCGGCCTACGGGATGGTGACCACGGTCTGCAACATCATGCGCACGGCCCTGCGGGCCATCTATGCGGCGGGCGACAACCCGACGCGGGCCGACATCTACGAGGCACTGGCCAATCTGGGTCCGATCGACTCCAACGAGATGCTGCCGTTCACGATACGGCCGGGCAAGACGCAGGCTCCCAACGCCATCCACACTCTGCGCTTCGAGTACCCCTGCACCCTGCCCAGCCCGTTCGGAGCAGAGAACATCTGCATCGTCCCCATCGACGACTACCGCGCCGCGCCGGGCCGCTAGCCGCTAGGGGTGGCCTAAACCGCCCGACCCGACCGCTCACGGATTACCCGTGAACGGTCAGGGGCTGGCTCAGGGGACGATGTCGATGAGTTCGGTTAGCGGTACGTTCTCGCCGTTGCCGACGTCGGGATCGAAGGTCGTTAGCCGGTACAGGTCGCGGGCGCCGAGCTTGGTGGGGGACAGCGAGTTCGCTGGAGCACCCGGCAGAACGAAGTCGGTCAGCGTGTAGGCCGCCTGCTCGAATGTCTCCGGCGTAAGGTCCGGACCGGCCGCGGCCGCGATCTGCGCGAACAGCGACAGATGGCCGCAGTAGCGGCGGACCGGGTTGAACCAGTTCTCGTCGTCGTCGGCCAGTTCCGCTGTGGGCCGCAAGTCGGCCCCGATGCCGGCGTCGTTGACCACCCGCACGCAGTCCTGGAACACATCGTCGTTCCAGATGTCTAGTTCGGAGGGACCGTCGGAGGCGATGGCGCCCCGAGCCCACTCGTGGTCGAAGGTCTCGCCGAGATTGTTGAGTCCGGCCGCGTTGTTGCTCCAGATGGTCACCGCATCGAGCATCCCGTTCAAGCCCAGGCCCCGGATGGTGGCCGCCGGGTTGCCATTGATCATCACGGTGTCGGCCCCATCGGCCCTGATCCGTTCGGAAATGACCTGCATCAACTGGTCCTGAGCAGCGGTGTCGCCGTCGTTGGCGTCGAGGACAGCCTTGCCCACGACCTCGATCCCGCGCGCGGCAAGCCCCTCGAGCACCAAAGGCTCGTCGCCTGTCGAGGCCTGGTGCGACACCACGAACACCCTGGCCCCGTCGGCTCTGCCGGTCTGGACCAGCAGGTCGAGGAGGTTGGACGTGTGATCGTCGGTGCTGGGCTCCACGTTGAACCACGGAGCCGTGGCCTGGGCCAGCTCGTCGGGGGTCTGCTCACCACCCACGAGCGGGGTGTTGTTGGTCCCAGCGAAACAGGGGTCGGCGGTGCCGGCCAGCGGACCGACGAATCCGAGCACAGCCGCGAACACCTCGTTGTCCTGGGTGAGAACGGTGCACGCCCGTTCCGCGTCGGCGGCGTCGATGGGGCTGTAGACGTCGTAGACGGCCACGACGTTGCGGCCCAGGATCCCGCCGTTGGCGTTCAGGTCGTCGACCAAGGCCTGGAAGACGCCCTGCTGGTCGCCCCAGCCTGCTGCCGTGAGTCCCATCTCCTGCAGGAGTTCGAAGTTGAGCATCGAGACGCCGATTGTGATCGTGTCCTCAGTCACGCCCCTCCACGACGCGGTGAGAGGGGCATCGGCCGTCATGTTCGGGGCCAGGCCGCTCCACCCCAACGGTGCCGCGGCTTCCTCGGAGGGTTCTTCGACGGCGGTCTCTTCGTCGGCCTCGTCGGCCGGCTGCTCGGCTGCACTGTCGGACTCGGCCGGCTCGGACGCTGACTCGGTTGGTTCGGGGTCGCTGTCAGACGTCGTGGCCGTCTCTTCGGCTGGGCTGTCGGTGCTGGCGCTGTCGCTACTGGAACTGTCGGCGCTGGAGCTGTCGCTGCTGGAGCTGTCGACCTCGGTGCTGGCACTGCCGGTGTCCGGTGTCGACACCTCGTCGTCCGCTTCGTCGCCGCCGCCGCAGGCCGCGGCTACCAGTGCCAGCGCGGCAACGAGGACCGCCGCTCGTGCCCGCAGTGTGCTCTGTGTCCGCTTGTGAATCATCGACACCGTGCTCCTTCAGTGTTCTTTCGGTCCAGTGGCGGGGATTCGCCGACACAGACTGCCTCCGACGAGCGGCGCAGTATACCGACTCGTCGAGGCGGCCTGCGGCTAGCCTGCGGTCTCGCTGGCGGTGCCGAGATAGCTGGCGACGACCAGCGGGTCGTTCCTGACCTCGTCGGGAGTGCCCGCCGAGATCACCGACCCGGACTCCAGGCAATACACCCGATCGCTGACTCCCATGATCACCGTCATGTCGTGCTCGATCAGCAGGATCCCGGCACCCAGCTCGCTGCGGATCCTGCGGACAAGGGGGGCGAACGCCTCGGTCTCGCGCTGGGCGACGCCGGCGGTGGGCTCGTCCAGGCACAACACTCGGGCGTCGAGCGCCAGCAGGCCGGCCAGCTCGACGATGCGCCGGGAGCCGGTGGACAGGTCCGACACGTAGTGGTCGGCGTAGGCACCCAGACCGAACCAGTCGATCAGCTCATCAGCCTCGGCGCGGCGGCGTCTCTCGTTGACCAGAGTGTGGGGCAGGTGCAGCGCAGTTGAAATGAAGGGCGTGCGGCCCCTGGCCTCAAGCGCCACCATCACCGTCTCACGCACGGTCAGCTCCGGGAACAGCGTGGCCCCCTGAAACGTCCGACCCAGGCCGGCACTGGCTCGCCGCGCGGCCGACACACCAGTCAGGTCCCGCCCCATCAGCTCCACACGGCCCTCGCATCTGACCATCCCGCCGACCGCGTTCATCAGCGTGGTCTTGCCGGCGCCGTTCGTGCCGATCAGTCCGACGATCTCATCGCGGCGCACCTCGATGCTGACCTGCGACACGGCTTGATTGCCGCCGAAACGCACCGACACGTTCTCGGCCCGCAGCACAACTTCGGGGACATCACCGCCGGCCGGGTCCCGGCGGCTCAGGCTGGCCGGCGAGGCCGGCGCGACACCAGGAACATCCTCGGTCGGCAGCCGGGATGCGAGCCAGCTCAACAGGCCGTCCCGGGCTGTGTAGACCACCTGGATGAAGCCGCCGGGCAGGTACATGATGATGACCAGCAACCCGATGCTCGACGTGAACAGCGGCACCAGATCGTTGTCTCCGAAGAAGGCCGGCATTCCCTCGACCCACACGGCGCCCAGCACCGCGCCGGTGACCGAGCCCAGCCCTCCGATCACGGCCATGCCGACAACCCGCAGCGAGTCCTCGACCTGGAACAGCACCTGCGAGAAGCGGATGTTCTGCACCAAGCCGCCCAGCAGCGCGCCCCCGAAGCCGGCGAGCCCCCCGGCCAGACCGAACGCGGTGAGCTTCGCCCTAGTGGGGCTTACGGTGTAGGCGGAGGCACCGGCCGCGTTGTCACGCACTGCGATGGTGGAGCGGCCGATGCCGCTGCGCCGCAGCCTCGATACCACGGCATAGGCGATCACAAAGCCGCCCAGCGTGAAGTAGTAGTACGACCGCTGAGACGAGAGATCGATGCCGAACAGCGTGCCCCGCTGGTAGGGAACGCTCGAACTGCTCCCGCCGGTGAAGAACGGTCGACGGAACAGGTACTGGGTCGATGCGATCGAGAAAGCGAACGTGCTCACCGCCAGCATCAGGCCCCGCACCCGCAGCGCTCCAGCGCCGATCAGCAACGCCACTAGGGCGGTGAACAGGGTCGCCAGCAGGATCGACACCACGAAGGGCACCCCGACCGCCTCCACATCGATCAAGCGGAAGCCGCGCCAGCCGATATCGAGTTCGAAGCCCCGGCTGAACGCCGCCCCCGACAGCGCTCCGATGCCCGCGAAGGCCATCTGCGACAGCGACAGCTGGCCCGACCAGCCCGTTATCACCGTCACCGACATGGCGCAGATGGCGAAGCCCAGAACCGTCGCGTACAGCAGATGCCTCGACGGCAGGGTCACTATCAGCGGCAGGACGATGGCGAAGGCCAGGGCGGCGGCAAGCGTGATCCGGGGCAGTGCCCGGACCCACCGCAGCCGTTCAAGGCGCGCCGGCACCGGCCGGATGCGCGGAACGAAAGCCAGGATCGTCTCCTCCGGGCTGCCGCGGCTCTGCACATACACCGCCACCAGCACCGCGCAGAACAGCAGGAAGTCGATCAGACCCGCCTCGGACAGGTAGTTGAATCTCACCACCGACTCGGTCACGCCGATGGCCAGCCCCGCCACGACTGCTCTGGGAAACGACCTCATTCCCGCTATGGCGGCCGCGGCCAGCGCTCGGGCCAAGGTAAGCGGTCCCAGGTTCGCCAGGCCGGTCACCGCCCCCGACTGGCCGCTCAGCAAGATGATCGACAGAGACGACAGCAGGCCGGCGACCGTCCACACGAACGTCGACACCACCTTCGGGTTCACACCCGACAAGCGGGCCAATTCGGGGTTGCCAGCCGAGGCGGCAACTGCACGCCCGAAGATCGTGCGGTTCAGCATCCAGCCCAGAGCGACGGCAACAATGGGCACCACCACGATGATCGCCACCTGGGGAGCGGCGATGCGCAGGCCGAACGGTGCGTTCTCCCAAACGGTGCGGGCCGCTACCGGATAGCGCTGCGTAGTGTCGGTGATGTCGGGGAACGCGGCGATCACCGCCCGCATCAACTGGGCAACGCCCACGGTGGCCACCAGCAGTATCACCCGGGGACGTCTGAACAGGCGGCGCACCACGGTCAGTTCCACCAGCGCGCCAGCCAACGTGCCGATCAGCAAGGCAGTAGCCAGACCGATCCAGAAGGGGAAGCCCCAGTCGATCTGCATCAGGGCGAACAAGCCGGCCGCGGGCAGCCCCAGGTTCCCCACCGCGAAGTTGATCACCCGGGTGGATCGGTAGATGAGCACGATGCCCATGGCGAGCATGCCGATGACCAGGCCCGTGACCGCTCCGTTGAATACGAGCTGCCGTGTGATCCAGGCTGCGAGGACCACCGCGTCTCAGCTTCCGTTGCCCGCGTCGGAGGGCGATTCGGTGCTATCAGCGCCAGTGCCGGCGGCGGAGCCTGTGCTGTCGGCCCCGGCGTCGTCGACAACACCCGGCGCCGGGTCGGCGCCGAATAGCACTTCGTGCATCAGTTCGGGCCGCTCGATGACATCGCGTGCCGGCCCCGCGTAGCGCACCTCGCCCTTCTCGAGGAACACGGTGTCGTCGGCCAGCGACAGCGCCAGGTTGAGCGACTGCTCCACCACGATCATCGTCTGCCCGGCCTCACGTAGCCGCTGGAGTCCGGCCACGAGGTCTTGGACGATGGTGGGGGCCAGCCCGAGGCTCATCTCGTCGATGATGAGTATCTCGGGATCGTGCATCATTACCCGAGCCAGCGCCAGCATCTGCTGCTGCCCGCCGGAGAGGTCGCCGGCTCGCTCACCAAGACGGCCCTCGAGTTGTTCGAACATCTCGACCACCCGATCGATGCGCCGTTGCACGTCGGCGGAGTCCCGCCGGTACTTGTAAGCGCCGATGCGAAGGTTGTCCTCGATGCTCAGCTCACGGAACACCCCCCGCCCGCCGGGCAGCATCTGCACACCCATCGCGGAGCGCTGCTCCGGGGTGGTGTAGGTGATCGAGCGCCCGTGCATGCGGATCTCGCCCCGCTCGGGCGTCAACAATCCGGTGACCACGCTGAGCGCAGTCGACTTGCCTGCGCCGTTGGCGCCGAGCAGGGCCAGCGTCTTGCCCTGACCCACCTCGAAGGAGACGTCGAAGAGCACCTGCACCGCGCCGTAGCTGAAGTCGATGTTGCTGGCTTGCAGCGCCGGAGTGGACTCTGGGTCGAGGCGCCTGCGGTCGTGCTCGGCCAGCTCCTCCTCGAGTTCGGCAACCACCATCGACAGGTCGTGCTTGATCGACCGCGAGCCCCGGATCAAGAAGACCGAGCCGATGGACACCGCCGGGAGGGCCAGCACGGTCACCGCGGTCTGCACGCCGTAGGAGTCGACGAGGAACGCTGCGACCAGTGATCCGCCCACTGCGCCGAACAGGAAGATGAACAGGGTGATCAACGCTGAGCCCAGGCCTCGCAACCGGTAGGGCACGATCGACCACACCACCGGAGCGACCATGGCGAAGGCGGCTGCCGACAGCACGGTGCGGGGGACGTCCACCACCACGAACAGGTACTCGTTGGGCATGGCGAACTGCAGCGGCACCAGGACCGAGGTTGGGAGCAGCAGTCCCCCGATCAGCCGCAGAGTCAAAGACGGGTCGCGGCGGTACAGCCGATCGAAGCGCAGCCCCACCATCGGCAGCACCACCGCCGCGGCGAAACCAGCGACCGAGGTGGCCACCCCCCGCCCGAACGTGCCGAGACCGAACTCGTCCTCCAGGAACAGGTTGGACTGAACGGGAATCGTGAACAGCACGAAACCCAGAGCGACGAACGCGAACAGCACCGCTCTGACCGTCTGGATCCTCAGCAGCCGGGCGAAGGCAGCCTCCACCGAGATGGGAGCGGGGTCGGGGTCGGCGATCACCTGGCTGAGGACACTCGTCTTCTCCCACTGGCCCCGGGTCGGTTCGGGGATCCGGAAGGCGGCCACCGCGAACACCGCCACCGGCAGGCCCAGCAGGAAGAACGCCCACCGCCAGCCCTCGTCACCGCCGGCGACCCAAGCCACGGTGCCCACCGCGATCGGGCTGATGGCGGCCACGGCCCGGCCGGTGGACTGGGTGAGCCCGCCGATGCGGCCCCGTACCCCGATGGGGTAGGTGTCGGCCAGCAGCGAGCTGTGCACCGGGATCGTGTTCGACTTGGCGATGCCAGCGCCGAAGCGGGTGCAGAACAGCATGAACGCGTTCACCGCGAAGCCTGAGAGGAACACCATCCCGGAGAACACCGCGCTTGCAATCCCGACGATCGGCGCTCGTCTGATGCGGTCGGCCAGCCAGCCCATCGGGAAGGCGCCCAGCACCACGAAGGCAGCCGAGGCAGATGCTATGAAGGTGATCGTGCCGTCGGAGACGCCGAAGGTGTCACGGATGTCGGGGGCCAGCACGGCCATGGCGGCCTGTTCGAGCTCGTCAAGGCTGTTGAGCACGAGCAGCACGATGAACGTGAAGGCACCACCCATCGCGAGGCCCTCGCGCAGCGGCATCTCCTCGTCGCCGACCCCCGGCAGGAGGTCGTCCGCGAAGAGCACCTGCTCGCCGGCGCGGTCCTGAGCGTCTCGGCGAGCCGATTCCGCCGACAGCAGCTCTGCGGTGAGAACGGCCGTGTCGTCTTCGGGGGTCCCCTCAGGCTCAGCCGCTCCGGGACCTTGCTCGGGATGCTGGTCAGTCACCAGCGAACAAACTAGGCCCTAGGGTGCGATGACCGGTGCACTTCGCGCAGGCGCTCTCGGCTGACGTGGGTGTAGATCTGGGTGCTGGCGATGTCGGCGTGGCCCAGCAGTTCCTGCACGGCCCGTAGGTCCGCGCCGCCGTCGAGCAGGTGGGTGGCGAAGGTGTGGCGCAGGGCGTGCGGATGGGTCGGCACCACGCTGCGGCGGTCGATGACCCGGCGCACGTCGCGGGGCGTCATGGCCCGGCCCCGCTGGTTGAGGAAGACCGGGTCGGCCGGAGTGTCGTTGGCAACGAACGAAGCACGATGATCCTCTAGCCAGGCACGCAGCGCGGCCGCTGCCGGATCGCTGAGGGGAACCAGGCGCTGCTTGGAGCCCTTGCCCCACACTCGAACCTGGGCTTGAGCCAGGTCCAAGTCCTCGTGGCGCAGGCCGCACAGCTCGCTCACCCGCAGGCCGCTTCCGTAGAGCAGTTCGACGATGGCCAGATCGCGGGCGTCGCGGGCCTCGTCGTCCCCGGCTCGGGCCGGCTTCTCGATGAGCGTGTCTATCTGGTCGTCCTTGAGCACCTGCGGCAGCTTCGACGGCCCTCTGGGCGGGGCCAGCCCGAGCGTGGGGTCGGTGCCCACACGGCCGGTGCGGCGGGCCCAGTCGAAGTAGCGTCGCAGCACCGAGACCTTGCGGCTGATAGTGCGGGCCGCGTAGCGATTGACGCCCAGCTCGGCCAGGTAACGGCGCAGAGTCCGCCGGTCCACCGCCGAAGGGCCAGCCGCACCCGCCTCCTCGAGCCACTGCACGGCCGCGGCCGCGTCGCGTGCGTACACGGCCCGGGTGGAGTCGGCCACGCCGCTCAACGAGTCGAGCCACGCTTCCAGACCCCATTCGTCCGCAACCCGCTCTTGGTCCTTGGGTCTGATCGACATCAGTAACCAGACATCGAGTTAGCCGTGGTAGCTGCCTTCGAGGTCGTGCCCGTCATCCGGATCTTCGGCGGGCTAGTGAAGACGGCACGGGCAATGTTCTCGGGCATGTCAGGGGTCGGCGCTGGCAGCGGACGCTCCATGGGTTTCCGGATCTATGTCGAGGTCTCTTGGTCTCATGGCGCAACGCCGATCAGCACAAGCGGAACGGCGGGCACACTTCGGCCTTGACGGATGACATTCAGTAGGTCGCGCTCGTAGTAGGGCACACCGGAGGACATCTGTCGCTCCAGCGACTTCATGGGCAGTATCTCTATGCCCACATCGATGATGTCGGAAACGTAGAAGCTGAGATGCTTCACGAAGAGGTCGTGAGCGACAAAGGCGTATTTTCCGAACTGCACCTCAACAGCGATGCGTTCCTTGACGAAGTCCGTCTGGTTGTAGGACTGGATGGGGTCATGGCCTGCCGCCTCGATAGCATCGTGCTGCTGGTCAGCGGTGAGCCCATAGATGCTCCGAAGCAGATTCGCGTCAGCGGTGACCCAGAAGGTATTGCGGCGCTCAGCCCAGTGACGAGCCTTGAATCCAGTCGTAAACGCCTTATTCATGTCCCCCGGCGAGTAGAACTTCACGCCGTAGCTGCGCTGCTCCTTCGAGACCTTCGTCTTACATGCCTCGGCGTCAACCCCCGCAATCACCTCCCGCACCTCGTCCCACAGCGCTCGCCGGTGGACAAGGAGGTATTCCAGGCCATTCAAGTGCGAATACGTCTCCACCATCTGCATCAGTGACCGCCGCGGGGCAGATTCGGGTCGTAGACAGGCTTACCCATCGGCCGGGTTCGCAGGGTCCCTTCAGCAAGCCGGTCGAGTCGCTCGCGAGCAACGGACACGTATTCCGCGCTTATGTCGCAGCCATATCCGACGCGTCCGTGCATCTCGGCTGCAATGACCGCCGATCCTACACCCATGTAAGGGTCCAAGACCGTGTCGCCAGGATCGGTCATCGATAGCACAAGGCGCTCGATCAACTCGACCGGGAACTGGCAGGGGTGGATCGTCTTCTCAGGATGGTTGTTCTTGACGTTGGGGATCTCCCATACATCGCTCGGGTTCTTGCCAAGCGGATTGCACGACAACTCCCCAGCCTTGGGTCCTTTGAAGTGTCGCTTGCCGGGGTATTTTGGAGGCACCCTGATGGGATCGAGATGCCATGTGTAATCGTCGGTCTTCGTCCACCAATTGACAGTCTCGTACCGGCCCGAGAGGCGCCGCTTGCAGTGCAGCCCGTGCCCGAAGTGCCAGATGATCCGATTTCGCAACTTGAGGTCGTGCTTAGCAAAGATGTCATAGAGCACTACGTCGAGTGGGATGACCTCGCCGTTGTCAACGAAGTTGCCCACCTGCCAACAGATCGACCCACGCGGGTGTAGCACCCTCACTGCCTCTGCCACAACAGCGGCTTGCGATGCGAGATAGGCGTCGAGCGACGAACGGCTCTCGTAGTCCTTGCCGAGGTTGTAGGGCGGTGACGTCACCACCAGATGCACCGAGGCATCAGGAATCGCCCCCATGAAGGCCAAGTTGTCGGCGCACTCGACTCTCATGCAGCCACCAGTTCGCGGTACCGGAGCCGCCAGCCGATCTTGCCGTCCCCGACTGAGCGGCACACACTTGACCGGTTCGGGAGTCCCTCGTCGGCGCGGGCGCCATCGGTGAACACCCGAGCACCCTCAGCGGTGTGATGGGTCACGTTCCCTCGCAGCGCCTTCCCGTCCGTGGTCTCCACGACCCTAGCGGCCACACGGACGGTGCTGCGGTCTTTCATCTCGCCGCCGTAGTCTTGACGCAGCACCCGTCTACGGATGCGCTCAATGCGAATCTTGGCATGCATTTTCTTCGCCCAACCACCGCTAGACGCCACGTCCGCTGGGTGATCTGATCTCGGTCATGTGCCCATCTTCCCATAATGGTGTGACATCAGATGTGCGTTCTGACCTTGATGTTGTGACCCCCGTCTGCCTTTCTCTAGCTTCCCCCAAGAGTTCAAGGACTCGCTGGTCGCATTCCGAGGCATTCGCGTCACGCCCTCATGACCCGGGATCCGTCCCGGGCCAGCAGGCCCAGGCGCTCAAGGCCCTCGGCGGCCACCAGCACCTCCGGCACGGGCGACCCGGCTCGCAGCACCAGCACGTCGAGGCTCACGGGGCCGTCGTCGAGCAGGTCGAGCAGCTTTTTCTGGAGCCCGTCGAGGGTCTCGATTTCCACCCGGCCTGGCAGCGGGTCCAAGCCCGCCGCGATGCGGGACAGCATGGTACCGCCGGTCGTCAGCCCCAAAGCGACTAGCACGTCCTCGGTGGAGCAGACTGGCGCACAGCCCTCGCTCAGCAGCAGGTTGGTGCCCTCCGCGGCCGGGTTTCGCACCGAGCCGGGCACGGCCATGACCGTGACCTCGCGGCGGATGGCCTCCTCAACCGTGTGCATCGAGCCTCCGGCCCGCTTGGACTCCACCACTACAACCACGTCGGCGAGGGCCGCCAGCAGCCGGTTGCGGGCCGGGAAGCGCCAACCCTTCGGTTCTGCACCCAGAGGCGCCTCCGAGAGCAGAGTTCCGGCCGCGCTCACCGCTTCCCACAGATCGCGGTTTCCCCTCGGGTACACGACGTCGAGGCCGCTGCCGACCACGCCGACCACAGGTGCGCCGTCCGCGGCCAGCGCGCCCCGGTGGGCGGCGCCGTCTATCCCTAGGGCAAGGCCCGACACCACGGTCACACCGGCTGCGGCCAGGCCCGAACCCAGCTCCATCGCCACCGAGCGTCCAGTGGGGGTGCAGCGCCGGGTGCCCACGATGGCCACGGCCGGCGCCGTCGGGTCGGGCATGCGGCCGCGGCGGAACAGGATCGGCGCCGGATCGAGGTCGTAGATGAGGGCGAACGGATGCTGGATGTTGGCCGGCGTGGTCACCCACGCGTCCAGTGATTCGAGCTGGGCAGCGATTGCGGTGAGGTCGGTGCCGCGGGCGTGGTCCCGCCAGATGTCGTGAAGGTCGTCGCCGGCCACCCACTTGGCCATCTGGCCTGTCTCCACCTTCTTCCAGACCTTGGCCGGATCTTGCTTGCGGAGCAGCTGATCGAGCCGTCGCGGCGTCGCCCGCGGCAACGACGCCAACGCGGCGGCGTAGACGCCCCGCTCCTTCGGCGTCGCGGGTCCGTCATCCACCGACCACTGCTTCGGCGTCGCAGTCACGTCATCCATGGACTAGGCCTCCCGCGCTGTCGAGCCGCATCCTGAGCGAGAGAGCCGCAAGCACGTCGGTCGCTCGCAGTTCGTGGCCGCCATCGTCAAGGTCGCGAATCGTGCGGGCCACTGTGCGGACCCGGCGCAGGCCCCTGGCGCTCAGACGTCCTTCGGTGAGGGCGGCCCGCAACACTTCCGTGGCGGCGTGGTCCATGGGGGCGTGCCGTTCCAGGTCCGGCCCGGACAACTCGCCGTTGCTGGCGACGCCCCGCTGACGGGCTCGGACCCGGACAGCCGCCACCCGTTCGGCGACCTCGGCGCTGGGGGTGCTCGGCCCGGTGTCGAGCAGGTCGGCCGGATCGGGACGGTCGACGCGGACCACCAGATCGAGGCGGTCGACGAAAGGGCCCGACAGCCTGCGCTGGTAGCGGGCCAGCGCTCCCGGAGCGCACCGGCAGCCGACCGTGCCGCCCGCGCCGCACGGGCACGGGTTCATGGCTGCCACCAGCAGGAAGCGGGCCGGGTGCTCGACCATGCCCTGGGAGCGGGCCACCCGGATCATGCCCTCCTCCAGCGGCTGGCGCAGGGCGTCCAGCACCGACGGTGCGAACTCCCCGAGCTCGTCGAGAAACAGCACGCCGCCGGTGGCCGCGCTCACCTCCCCCGGCCTGGCCCGTGCCGTGCCCCCGCCCACCAGCGCAGCCATCGACGACGAGTGGTGGGGCGCCCGGAACGGGGGCCGGTTGACCAGGCCGTCGGGAAGGGCCAGCCCGGCCGCGGAGTGGACCCGGGTGACCTCCAAGGACTGTTCGTGCGACAGGTCCGGCAGCACGCCGACAAGGCGGCGGGCCAGCATGGTCTTGCCCGCGCCGGGAGGCCCGACCAGCAGCAGGTGGTGCCCGCCGGCGGCGGCCACCTCCAGCGCCCATCGGGCCAGCGGTTGTCCCGCGATGTCGGAGAGGTCGGGCTCGGGCTCGGGACGGGGTGAGCTTCGAGCGACGGGCGGAACGGGCCAGGGCTCAGTGCCGGCCAGCGCTTCGAACACTTCCTTGAGGTGGTTGACCGGCCGGACCCGTTCGGGGGCCACCAGTTCGGCGACCCCGCTGTCGCGGGCGGCCACCACGATCGACGAGTTGTCCATGGCGTCGACCAGGGGCAGCGCCCCCGGCACCGGCCGCACCGACCCGTCGAGGCCCAGCTGCCCGAGCACCCCGAGGTCGGCGATCGACGCGGCTTCGAGCTGCCCGTCGGCGACGAGCACGCCCACGGCCACAGCCAGATCGAGACCGGCGCCCGACTTGGGCACATCGCTCGGGGCCAGGTTGACCGTGATGCGCTTCGAAGGCCACTTGAGCTTGCTGGACACGATGGCGGCCCGGACCCGGTCGCGGGCCTCGCGGCACGAGGCATCGGGCAGGCCGACGATTGTGAATCCGGGCAGCCCGTCGGCGACGTGGACCTCCACCGACACGGGGTGACCCCACACGCCGACGAGGGTGGCGGAGCGAACGGTAGCGAGCATTGCGGCCTCCGTGGCTCGGGGAGCGGAGGCCACCGTCAACTCGGCCGGTGGCTAGCCGTGGGGCCATTCCTGCGTCAGGCGCGACCGATTAGAACTATAGCACTTCTCGTGTATATCTGACTACGGCTGTGATCTCTCCGGCATCAAGTACCTCTGCGAACGCCGGCATGGACCGAACCCCGTCGGCGATGATCTCGATTTGGTCGGCAA
This sequence comes from Acidimicrobiaceae bacterium, assembly GCA_009835735.1. GTDB lineage: Bacteria > Actinomycetota > Acidimicrobiia > Acidimicrobiales > Aldehydirespiratoraceae > Aldehydirespirator. The sequence continues at coordinate 26,399 of VXWX01000013.1, read as the reverse complement.
CATTGGGATATTGCGTGATCATCCGACCGTCTGAGATCCTCGTGCCCCGTCCCCCGCCGCCGTCGTTGCCGTGGCAGTTGGCGCAGCGGTCGATGTAGACCTGTCGCCCCGCCACGAGCTCCCGGTCCGGAAAGCCGTCCGGGCCGACGGGAACCTCCGGCACATCATCGGCCGCGCAGGCTCCGGCCGCCGCGATCGCGACGATCACGGCCGCCAGCAGAAGGCGGTGCGGAAGTCGGCGGCGTCGAATCATGGCGCGAAGAAGTGCGGGGGGATCGCCGCCCAACGATACTTGCGCCATGGGATTCGACCCCACCCGTCCACACCGTCGCCGGCCGTCTGACATTGTCTTCGTGGTCGCGGGACTGCTGGTGGCCATCGGCCTGGTGGTCTGGGCGCTCCTGGGATAGGCGGCTGTGGACGAACCGGAGCGCCTTGGCAAGGTGGAGGTCCGCTTCATCCAGTCCTACCTGGCCACCAAGGACTACACCTGTCCCAACTGCAACCGAACCATCCCGGCCAGAACGGGCCACTACGTCGTAGTGCCCGTCGAGGCGCCGGACCTGCGACGGCACTGGCACCGGGGATGCTGGGACCGGCGCACCAAGCGCTAGAACGCGCCCTCGATCACGTCGACTTCGACGCCGGTGACGGTGGCGACGTCGAAGCGGACCCGGCCCCGGAGATCGTTGGCCTGCAACCATTGGACGGCCAGCGACCGGATCTTGAGCTGCTTGCGCCGGTCCACCGCCTCCGCGGCCGCGCCGTAGCGTTCGGAGCGGCGGGCCTTCACCTCGCAGAACACGATCTCGCCGTCCCGGAACAGGACCAGGTCCAGCTCGCCCGAACGCACCCGCCAGTTCTGGTCCAGGATCTCGTAGCCGGCCTCGAGGTACCAGCGAGCAACCCTGCGCTCACCCCAAGCGCCGCGGGCTTGCTTTGAACGGTCCGGCGACCGGCCACTCCGATGCGCAGCACCGGACTGGGGGTCAGCGATAGCGCTTTTCCTTGACCTTGGCCGCCTTGCCGACGCGGTCGCGCAAGTAGTACAGCTTCGCCCGGCGCACATCGCCCTGGATGATGCGTTCGATGTGATCGATCACCGGGGTGTGCACGGGAAACGTGCGCTCCACGCCCACACCGAAGCTCACCTTGCGCACGGTGAAGGTCTCGCGCACGCCGCTGCCCTGACGTCGGATCACCACGCCCTCGAATACCTGGGTGCGGGCTCTGTTGCCCTCCACGACCCGCACATGAACGCGGACGGTGTCGCCCGGCTGGAACTCCGGGATGTCGTCGCGAAGGTTCTGCGCATCAACAAGATCGGTGGGGTTCATGGCTGTCTCCGCTCGCATCGGCCTCTACGGCCGGGCCGAGCGAGTCTACGAGGACCGCTCACCGCCTCCACCGGCGTCGAGACCGTGATCTTCGAGCAGCGTCCGTTCCTCGTCGCTGAGGCCGCCGCGGGCCTCGATCAGGTCCGGGCGGCGCTGGATGGTGCGAGCCAGCGACTGCGCTCGGCGCCAGCGGGCCACCCGACCGTGATCGCCCGACAGCAGCACTTCGGGGACGGACCACTCCCGGAACTTCGCCGGCCGGGTGTATTGGGGGTACTCCAGCAGCCCTTCGCTGAAGGACTCCTCTGAGGTGGAGGCCTCGTTGGCCAGGACTCCCGGCACGCACCGAGCCACTGCCTCCAGCACCACCCCCGCCGCGGCCTCCCCGCCTGACAGGACGACATCGCCGACCGAGATCTCGCCGTCCACCAAGTGCTGGCAGACCCGCTCATCGACGCCCTCGTAGCGCCCGCAGAGCATCGAGAACCCGGTCCCGGAGGCAAGTTCGCCGGCCATGGCCTGGTCGAAGCGGCGACCTGCGGGCGACAGAAAAAAGAGCGGTCGGGGCGGTTCGACCGCCTCCACCGCGTCGAACAGGGGCTGGGGCATCATCACCATTCCCGCTCCCCCGCCGAAGGGCGCGTCATCGGTGCTCCGGTGGCGGTCGGTGGCGGCCATCCTGAGGTCGTGGACTCGCACGTCGAGCGTGTGGGCAGTACGAGCGCGCCCGATGACCGAGGCCGAGGCCATGGTCTCCACCAAGTCGGGAAAGATCGTGAAGATGTCGATTCGAAAGCTCATGTCGCCGCTTCGAACAGCCCATCGGGAACATCGACGTCTATCCGCTCGCCGGGCACCGAGCGGACGAGGAAGCGCAGCGGCACGAGGGCGCCGTCGGTGAGTTCGAGCAGGTCGCCGGCCGGATTGGCCACGACGGACGCCACGGCGCCCCGGTCCGTGCCGGCCTGGTCGACCACCCGGGCGCCGATCAGCTCGTGGACCCACAGCTCATCGGGGTCCACGAGCGGCGCGGCTTTCAGAACCAGCCCCCTCAACGCCTCAGCCTTGCTGCGGTCGTCGATACCGTCGAAGGCCACCAGGTGGCGCTTGTTGTGAGGCCGGGCCGAGGAGACTGTCAGGGTCCCCAAGTCGGTCTGCAACTCGGATCCGGGCTCCAGACGCTCAGGCCGGTTCGACACCAGCGTGACGGTTACCTCACCGCTGGTGCCGTGGGGCCGCCCGACGCGGCCGATCTCCAGCAGAGGCGCTGAGGACGCCCCGGACGACGCAGACGGGCCACCCGCTCGGCCTCTAGTCGACGAACTCAACCTCGATGTCGACATCGTCGCGCGATCCGGCGGCGCGCACGAGAGTGCGTATGGCGTGCGCTACCCGGCCTCGCTTGCCTATCACCCTGCCCATCTCACCCTGCGCGACACGGACGTCGAGGCGTACCGCGTCGGGGCCGGCCGCCGTCGCGGTGACCTGGACCGCTTCAGTGTCGTCGACGATGCTCGTGACGACGTAATGGCACATCGCCTGGGCGGTGGGGGCCAGATCGCTCACGAGCCTGAGTCCTCGGTGCCGGCTGCCTCGGGAGTGGCCTCGGCTGCTTCAGGGCCCCGGAAGGTCTCCCAGGCGCCGCTGATCTTCAGCAACTTCTCCACCCGCTCGGTGGGCTGGGCACCGTGGCGCAGCCAGTGCAGCGCCCGGTCGTTGTCGATCCGCACCACCGACGGATCCTGGCGGGGCTCGTATATCCCAATTATCTCGATGAAGCGCCCGTTACGGGGGGCTCGGGCATCTGCCGCCACCACGCGATAGGTGGGTTGTTTCTTCTTCCCCATCCGCATGAGGCGCAACTTGACAGCCAATGTGATTCCTCTGATCTCTCGATGTGTCGGCGAAGGGTCAATTCAACCCGGGCCACTCACCCTTTTCCAACCCTGGCAGGGTCAGAGGCGTCTTGGAAACGGGCACCGGTCCCTTGGGGGTGGTCCGGCCGCCGCTGCCGCGCCGCTTGGAGGCGGACGGCTTGCCCCCCGGTCGCCCCGCCTGCTGGGACGACCGGGCCTTCGACGCGGCCATCCGCTTGCCGCCGAGTCCTCCGAGCCCCTTCATCGCCGAGCGCATCTGCTTGAACTGATCGACGAGGGCTTTCACGTCGCTGGGGCGGCAGCCCGAACCGGCCGCGATGCGCTGCCGGCGGGAGGCGTCGATGATGTCGGGCTCGGCCCGCTCCTGAGGCGTCATCGAGTGGATCATGCCGGTGATGCGGCCGATGCGGCCCTCATCGATCTCGGCGCCGCGCAGTTCCCGCGGCACTCCGGGCATCATGCCGAGAAGGCTGCGCAGGTTGCCCATGCCCAGGACCTGCTGCATCGTGGTCAGGAAGTCGTCGAACGTGAAGGTTCCCTCCAGCAGTCTGGAAGCGGTCTCGGTGGCCTGCTCGGCTTCGAAAGCGGACTCGGCCTTGTCGATCAGCGTCTCGACATCGCCCATCCCCAGGATGCGGCTGGCGAGACGATCGGGATGGAACGGCTCGAAGTCCTCCAGCTTCTCGCCGACGGAGGCGAACGCTATGGGCCGGCCCACCACCTCCTTGACCGACAGCGCCGCCCCACCCCGGGCGTCGCCGTCCAGCTTGGTGAGGATCACGCCGTCGAGGGCGAGCGTGTCGTGGAAAGTCCTTGCCGAGTTCACGGCATCCTGGCCGACTGTGGCGTCGACCACCAGGAACGTGTAGTGGGGCCGCACCGCCTTGGAGATCCGGCGCACCTGATCCATCATCTCGGCGTCGATGGCCAGACGGCCCGCAGTGTCGACGATGACTACGTCGCGCCCCGTCCGGGTTGCTTCAGCCAGCGAGGCCGACGCGGCCTTGACCGGGCCGCGGCGGTGGCTGAACACCGGCACACCGGCCCGCTCGCCCAGCGTCCGCAACTGCTCGACCGCGGCGGGCCGCTGCAGGTCGGCACCGACCAGCAGCGGGCTGCGGCCTTGCCGCAGGAACCATTGGGCCAGCTTGGCCGCATTGGTTGTCTTGCCTGATCCCTGCAGACCGGCCAGCAGCACCACAGTGGGCGGCTTCGACGCGTAGGTGACGGTGAGCCGCTCGCCCCCGAGGCTGGCGGTGAGCTCCGATAGCACGATCTTCACCACCTGCTGGGCAGGATTGAGAGCCCCCGAGAGCTCCTCGCCGACGGCTCGCTGGCGGATGCGCTCGGTGAGGCCGGTGACCACATCCAGATTGACGTCAGCCTCGAGCAGGGCCACACGGATCTCACGCAGCGCGGCATCGACATCCTCCGCCGAGAGCCGCCCCCGGCCGCGCAGCCTCGAAAAGACGGTCTCGAAACGGCTAGTCAGCGTGTCGAACATGGCCGGGCCACACTACCCGGAGGGTCCTGCCGTCAAGACGGGTTCTCAGGCGAACAGGGCCTCCACGAAATCCAAGGTGTCGAAGGGCACGAGGTCGGCGATCCCCTCGCCGACTCCGACAAGCTTCACCGGCACTCCGAGCTCGGCCTGCACAGCCACCACGATCCCGCCCTTGGCCGAGCCGTCGAGCTTGGTGAGGACCACACCGGTCACGTCCACGGCGTCGGTGAACTGCCGGGCCTGGGCCAGGCCGTTCTGACCGGTCGTGGCATCGAGCACCAGAAGGGTCTCGGTGACCACGCCCGATCCCTTGTCGGCCACCCGCCGCACCTTTTGGAGTTCGGCCATGAGGTTGTGTTCGGTGTGGAACCTGCCGGCCGTGTCAGCCAGGACCAGATCGGCCCCACGGGCCGCAGCCGACTCCACCGCGTCGTACACCACCGACGCAGGATCAGCGCCAGCGGAACCCCGCACGATGTGTACCGAGGAGCGCTCCGCCCACATGGCCAGCTGGTCCGCGGCCGCGGCGCGGAAGGTGTCGCCCGCGGCCAGCACCACTCCGGAACCGGCGTCGGCCTCGCGCTTGGCCAGCTTGCCGATGGTGGTGGTCTTTCCCGTGCCGTTGACCCCGACGAACAGCCACACCGACGGGCCCCCGCCGTCGGAGCGTCGAGCCAGCGACCGGTCGTAGCCCTCAAGCCGCTCCCGCAGTTCGGTCTGCAGCGCCGCCTTCGCCGCGGAGGGTTCGTGTCCAGCGGCTTCGATCCGTGACCTCGCCGCATCGACGATCTCGGAGCTGGCTCCCAACCCGACATCGGCCCTGATCAGAGCCTCGGTCACTTCGGTCCACGCTTCGGTGGAGGTCGAGGCCCGCTCCAGGGCGGATCCCAATGACCCGGTCAGCGCCGTTCGAGCCTTCGACAGGCGGTCGCGCAGCGAGACCGTCGACCGCTCTGTGCTTCCGGCAGCCCTATCGGCCAAGCGGCCGACAACCCGGTCCGCAACCTCGTCCACTGCCGTCGCTTCCTCACGGGCACCGACGGCCTGCAGGCGGCGACGCCTGCGCACGGCAATGGCCGCCGCTAGCACCACCGCCGCCAGCACGACCAGACCGACAATGATCTCTAACGTCATCCCAGCGCGTCCAGCACGGCAGTGGCGACGTAGACATCGTCGCCTCGCCTGATCGTCAGCACGACAGCCTCTCCGGGCCGGCGCAACTTGATGGCGGCTGCCAGTTCTGCGATGTCGTGCATGTGCTCGGAGTCGAGACTGACGATGATGTCGCCGGCCAACAGGCCCGCCTCCTCGGCCGGGGATCCGGACAGGACTTCGACCACTACCACCCCCACGATGGCGCCCTCGGCGGCCTGGCCGCTGATCCCGAGATACCCGAGCTCCAGCGACTCCCCCTTGACGATGCGGGTGGCGATCAGATCCACAGTGTCACTGGGGACGGCGAAGCCCAAGCCGATGTTGCCGCCTGAAGTGGTCTGGATCATCGTGTTCATCCCGATGACCCGCCCCTGCCAGTCGGCCAGGGCGCCACCCGAGTTGCCGCGATTGATGGCGGCGTCGGTCTGGATCATCTCCACCGGCACCGGTGAGTTGGGGTCGGAACCTCCCTGGACCTGGATCCTCACCGCGCTCACGATCCCTGCCGTGACCGTGCCGGTCAGACCAAGAGGACTGCCGATGGCGACCGCCAGCTGACCCACCCTCACCGACGAGGCCGGAGCGAAGGAGGCGGCCACCAATTCAGCATCCACCGGATCGACCCGAACCACCGCCACGTCATGCCCGGACGACCCACCGATGACCTCGCCGTCGAGACGGGTGCCGTCCGACAAGGTGACGACCACGTCGTCGACACCTTCGACCACATGGTGGTTGGTGACGATGTAGCCGTTCTGCGCATCCCACACGATCCCGGAGCCCAGTCCGAATCCGATCGGCGCATCGACCTCGACGAGCACAACCGAGGGGCTCAGGGCCTCGGCCACGGCCACCACCGGCTCCTCAGAGACGACGGGCGCGGGGTACTGCGCAGCCGCCGCGTCGGGGATCGACTCGACCGAAGCGACCGCCGGCCCGTCTGGAGCCCTGGCCTCTTCTGAGACGGCCGTGGCTACCGGCTCGGGGGTGATCTCGTCTGGCGATGCCAGCCTCATCTGGGGGGCCGGCCCGGCGCTCTGCGGGTCATCGAACAGAACCAGTCCGAGGGCGGTACCGGCAACCAGAACCAGGCAGGCCAGTACCAGTGCTCCCGCGACCTTCCAGGCGGGGCGTCGGGCCGCAAGGGCGGCCTCGGGCGGCCTGACCACCGCGGTCCGGCTGACAGCCTCAGAGTCCTGCATCCGCCCTAGAAGCTAGGCCGAGCAGGTGAGAGAACCGTGAGCGGCGACCCTTATGCCCGCTAGGCGTATACCCGCTAGGCGGCGTCGGAGACCCGCTCCGACACCACCATCGACGAGCCTCCGGGCTTCATCGAGACCCCCTGCAGGCAGTCGGCAGCCTCCATGGTCCGTTTCTGGTGGGTGACGATCACCAGCTGAGCGTCCGAGCGGAATTCATCGATGAGGGTCAGGAAGCGGTGCAGGTTCACGTCGTCGAGAGCGGCCTCCACCTCATCCATCACGTAGAAGGGCGAAGGCCGGCTGCGGAACACCGCGAACAGGAAGGCCAGCGCGGCCAGCGTCCGTTCGCCACCCGAGAGCAGCGACAACCGCTTAACGTTCTTGCCAGACGGCTTGGCCGAGATCTCGATGCCGGTGTCGAGTAGGTCGTCGGGTTCGGTGAGGCTGAGGCGTCCCTCGCCGCCCGGGAACAGCGCCTCGAACAGCACCTCGAAGTTGGCGGCCACATCGACGAAGGCTGAGCTGAACACGGTCTTGATCTCGCCGTCGATCGAGCGGATCACCCGGTTGAGGTCGCGGCGGGCGGCGCGGATGTCGTCCAGTTGGCCTCGCAGCAGCTCGTGACGCTCATAGAGCTCGTCGTACTCGGCCAGAGCCAGAGGATTGACCGGGCCCATGATCTCCAACTCGGTGGTCAGTTGATCCACCCGCTGCCCCGGGTCGAGCCCGTCGGGCAGCTCCGGCAGCTGCGCGGATGCTGCTTCGTGCGGGGACAGGCCGTAGCTGTCGCGCAGACGCTCGACCGCCGTCTGCAGCAGCGTGCGAAGCTCGGCCTCCTCTATGTCGTGCCGGCTCTCGGTCTGGCGAAGGACCTCGTAGCGACTCTCGGCATCGGACTGGCGGCGCCGCAGGTCGTCGAGGTTCGCGGCCAGGGCTCTGACTTCATCAGAGTGCCTGCGACGGACTTCTCGTATCTCGGCGAGGCCTGCGTTCAGGATCCCCGTTCGCTCCTCCACCGCCTGCCTGAGCGCGTCAAGCACCGTCGCCTCGCGCTCCAGCACGGCCAGACGCCCCTCGGCCGCGGCCCGGGAAGCGTGGTAGACGGCCAGCCGCTCCTCCAATTCTGTGACGCGGGCGCCCAGGATCTGCTGGCGTTGCTCCAACCCGGCGTCGGTTGCACTCTGGTCGGCGGCCCGAGCTGCCAGCTCCGACGCACGCCGGTCGAGATCGGCGCGAGCCTCAGCCGCCTGGCGGTTCCGCTGGAGCGCTTGCGCCTCGGCCGCCTCCAGCTCGGGCAGTCGGGACTTGATCTCTGCGACCCGCGAGGCGGCCTCCTCCAGGCGGCGGTCGGTCTCCGCCAAATGATCGCGCAGGGCGCTGGTTGCGGTGTCGAGGTCGCGCCGATCAGACTCGGCACGGTGGATGGCGTCGGTCGACGACGACGCCGCGAGTTCGGACGCAGCCAGCCGGCGGCCAAGCTCGTCGACATGCCCCCGACTCTCCTCGAGTCTGCTCCGGGCCAGATCGCATCCGGCCTCGGCCTGTTCGACGACTGCCCTCGCGGCCTCGAGCCTCTGATCCGCCTCGGCCAGCGCGGGCCGGAGTCCGGCGGCGCCGTGCACGCCGAGTCGCCAGCCTCTGCTGCTCAACCGGTCACCGGCCGGTGTGACCACCACGACGCCGGGGTGCCGCATCCACACGTCGGCCGCGGCCCGCCAATCGCCGTCCACGAGGACCGTGGAGTCGAGCAGCACGTCCAGCAGTCGGGCCACCTCCGGATCGGCGGCTCGCACCCGGCCCCTCAACGGCTCCAGCCCGAGCCGGGCCACCGGCACGGCCTTCGCTCCGTCGGTGCCATTGCCTTCCAACGCGATCACAGCCGCGCCGACGTCGCTGGCCTCCACGCTGTCGAGCACGCGCCGCGCCGCGGAGGCGTGCCTCACGACAACGGCGCCGACTGTGTCCCCCGCGGCGGCCGCGAAGGCTGCTTCGAGGCCTGAGTCCACCTCCACAAGGTCGCCCAGCAAACCCAGCACACCATCGGCTGCGGCCTGCACGTCAATCGGCATCGGCGCCGCGGACTGATCGAGGGCCATGGCGAGCGCCTCGCTTCGCGCGGCCCAGTGTCGCAAGTCGCTCTCGGCCGCTGAACGGGCCTCTACGGCCTCCTCCAAGGCACTCTCGCCGTCGACCCGAGTTGCTTCTGCTGTTGCGAGCTCTGCACGGAGGGCGGTGATCTTGTTGCTGCATCCCTCGTGCTCGCTGCGGTGTCGATCAACCCGGCCGGCCAGATCCTGCAAGCGACGTTCGGACGCTTCCAAGCGATGGGCGAGGCGATCCCGCTCCGACTCGTTGAGCCCGATCGTTGACTGAAGGGCAGCCAGCTCGCCCCTGGCCTCGGCAGCCCCGCTGGTCACATCAAGGTCGAACCCACCGTGGTCGCCCCATTGGGCCTCGAACGCGGCCCGGTTTGCTTCCAGTCGTTCCTTCATCTCCTCCAGGCGGAGGCGATCCGAATCGGCCGCGCCGGCGGACAACACGACCGCGGAGAGCTCGCTACGGCTGCGCTCCAGCTCGGCTTGCAACGCCGCGGCCAGGTCATGGTCGGCGAGAGCGGCCCTCTGATGCTCGATTCCGCGCTGGCGCTCGACCGCGACCGCAGCCAGTCCCACCGCCCGGGCCCGCAGGCCCTCGATGCGGGCCAGGCGCTCCGAATGATCGTCCATTCCGTGCCGGGCCAGCCGTTGCTCGTCGGCAGCAACCCTGGCGCTGAGAGTGTCGAGTTCGGTTCGCAGGTCGGCTTGTTCGGCCGATCGGGCCTCGCTCTCGTCCTTGTGGGCGCGCAGCCGCTCCCGCAGATCCGAGATCTCGCAGCCGGCCAGGTGCACTCGCAGCGCCTCCAGCTCAACGAGCAGATCGGCGTGCCGCCGGGCCGCCTCAGCCTGCTTCTGCAAGGGGCGCAACCGCCGTCGCACCTCCCTCAGCAGGTCGCTCATCCGGGTCAGGTCGCCGTCGGTGGCGAGCAGGCGTCGCTGGGCCCGTTCCCGCCTCTTGCGGTACTTGAGGATCCCAGCCGCCTCCTCCACCACCACCCGGCGATCAGCGGGACGGGCATTGAGCACCGCGTCGATCTGGCTCTGGGACACGATCATGTGCTGCTGGCGGCCCACGCCCGTGTCGGACAGCAGCTCGATGATGTCCAGCAACCGGCACGGGGTGCCGTTCAGCCCGTAGGTCGACTCGCCGTTTCGGAAGAGGGTGCGGGTTATCTGGACCTCACTGGCCGCCAGGGGCAGCATGCCGTCGGAGTTGTCGATGGTCAGCGACACCTCGGCTCGGCCCAGTGGAGGCTTGTGGGCCGTGCCCGCGAAGATCACGTCGTCCATTCGCGTGGAGCGAACTGCGCTCGGCGCCTGGGCACCCAGCACCCATGCCACCGCGTCCACTACGTTCGATTTGCCGCTGCCGTTCGGGCCGACGACCACGGTGACGCCAGGTTCCAACCGGATGGAGGCCGGCTCGGCGAAGGACTTGAAGCCCTTCAGCGTCAGCGTCTTCAGATACACGCGCGCGACGCTAGTTCCGCCCAATCCCGGATCCGGGCATCCCCCACCCGGGTTGGGAGGCTCAGACCTGGGTGTCGCAGTAGTAGGTCCAGGTGCCGCGGAACTTGGTCCGCTTGATCGGCGTCCTGGACCGCTCGCTCAACTCGCCGTGTCGACCCCACACCTTGAGGTGGCCTGCATAGCCGCCCGGCTGGCCGAACGGATCCAGGAAGGGGCGATCCGGCACCGACGTCCCCCGGTACTTCATGGCGTCGTGCATGGTGCCGACCAGCGATCGGTGAAGGCGACGGATCTCCTGGGTGGAGAGTGTGTTGGAGACCCGGTCGAAGCGCAGCCCCGCCTCGAACAGGATCTCGTCCGCGTAGATGTCACCGATACCGACCACGAAGTTGTCGTCGGTGATAAGGGTCTTGAGCTTCGTGTCCCTCTGGAGCAGCAGACGGCCCATCTCGGTCCATGAGATGGGCGTGGCTACCGGATCGAGGCCGTAGCCGGTCACTTCAGGCACAGCCGATAGGAAATCCTCGGCGGGCACCACGAACAGCTGGCCGGTGCCTTCGGTGTCCACGAAGCGAAGCTGGCCGTACTGGGTGAACGAGATAACCACCTCGGTCCCCGCGACCTTGGGATGCTTGTTGGCGTTGCGGCGGGGCGAGCCCGACGAGCCGAGCGACAGCACAAGCAGCAATTCGGTGCTCAGTTCGATCACCACGTAGAGGCCGACCCGCCTCACATCGGTGATCTTGGCTCCCTCCAACTGCGAAGTAAAGGCCTTGCGGGTGTGGTAGCGGCGCAGGCACTTCATGCTCGCAGCCTCTGCCATCTTGACTTTGCGGCCGATGACCTCCCGTTCGAGGTCTCGCCGTATCGTCTCGACCTCCGGCAGTTCGAAATCAAGGTCTCGACTCATGATCTGGCCTCTGAAGTTAGGGCCGCGTAGGCGATCTGGGCCGCCTGCTGCTCGGCGTCCTTCTTGGTGCTTCCCCTGCCTACGCCACTGGCGCTGCCCGCGTGGACCTCGGCCTCGAACAACATCTTGTGCGCGGGCCCGCTAGTAGTCACGTGGTAGGTGGGAGGGGCGAATCCGAGACGGGCGGCCAGCTCCTGGAGCCGTGTCTTGAAATCTGCATGGCCGGGAGCACTGGCTGCGGCTTCGAGGCGCGAACCCAATAGTCGATCGATCGCTTCGTCGGCCGCGTCGATGCCACCATCGAGATACACGGCCCCGATAACCGCCTCCACGGCGTCGGCCAGGATCGACGACTTGAGGCGGCCACCGGATGCGACCTCCCCCCGGCCCAGGCGCAGCAGCTCGCCCAGGCCGATCGATCGGCCCACTTCCGCCAGCGTGGCCGAGTTCACAAGCGAGGCGCGGGTCTTGGCCAGGTCGCCTTCGGACCAGTGGCCGAAACGCGAGTAGAGCCTCTGCGTCACCACAAGGCTCAACACCGCGTCGCCGAGGAACTCCAACCGTTCGTTGGAGGACGACCCCGAGTGCTCAGCGCACCAGGAGCGGTGCGTGAGAGCCAGCTCCAGCAGCGCGGGGTCGCCGAACCGGCGGCCGAGCCGGTCCATAAGCGTCGCGACGTCCGCCGAAGCGGTCTGGACCGTCAACCCAGCTTCGCTACGACGTAGTCAACGGCATCACGGACAGAGCGCAGGTCTTCCAGGTCCTCGTCCTCGATGCGAAAGCCGACTGCCCGCTCGGCCAGCTCCTCCTCGATCCCCTCCACCAGCTCTATGAGCGCCAGCGAGTCGGCGTCGAGGTCGTCGGCGAATGAGGCTCCCTCTGCGATGTCGGAGGGATCGATCTCCAGGATGTCCGCGAGACGGTCCCGAATCAGCGCCAGAACCTCCTCACGCCCCATAGGTGCCTGCTCCACATGGGTTTCTGCCGGCATCGGCGCCTCCGTGCGTCGCTCTGTCGTCGATGCGACCCACAACCATATCGTTGGGGATGCGACCAGCCTCCGACACCCGGCTATCCGCGGGCGATAGCCGCGATGTGGTCCACCATGCCCGCGGCGACCATCTCGCGGGCCACTCTGATGGCGTTCATCACGGCGGCGGCGCTGCTGGCACCGTGCGAGATCACGCAGACGCCCCGCACCCCCAGCAGCAGCGCGCCGCCGACGCCGTCAGGGTGAAGCTCACGCGCCATCTCGTCGAGGGCCGGGGCGAGCATGTCCCCGGCCCGGCGCGAGGTGTCATCGGTGTCCATGGCCACCAGCAACCGGCCGAAAAGGGCCCGCAGCGCACCCTCCAGCGCCTTGAGGGTCACGTTGCCGGTGAAGCCGTCGGTCACGACCACGTCGACGGTGGGAGTCATGATGTCGCGGCCCTCCACGTTGCCGATCCACTCCGCTCCGACGTCGTCGGCCCACCGGCCGTTGGAGAGCAACTCGAAGACGGTCTTGGTGAAGTCGTTGCCCTTGCCGGCCTCCTCGCCGATCGACAACAGGCCGACACGGGGCTGCTCGATGCCGAAACGATCGCGGGCGTAGACCGAGCCCATCCGAGCGAACTGCACGAGCCACTCCGGACGGCACTCCGCGTTGGCGCCCGAGTCGAGCATGGTGGTGGGACTGCCTCCTGGAGTGGGTATCGGCGTGGCGATCGCCGGACGGGCTATGCCGCGGATGCGGCCCATGCGCAGCAGCGCCGAGCCCATGGCGGCGCCGGTGTTGCCTGCCGACACCATCGCCGACGCTCGACCATCCCGTACCGCCTCAGCCGCCCGCACGAGTGACGAGTCCTTCATCGTGCGCACGCTCGACCCCGGCTCCGCGTCCATCGGAATCACTTCGGAAGCCTCGATGACCTCCAGACCGCCGGTGTCGCCCAACTCGTCGGGCCGCCCCACCAGCACCACCGGGATCCCCAACTCCTCGGCGGCGCGCCGGGCCCCGGCCACGATCTCGCCTGGGGCGCGGTCACCCCCCATGGCGTCGACCGCTACCGGCTCCATGGCTCCAGCGAGCGCGGAGCGCTCAGATCGGCCGACAGCGCCATCACCAATTCCGACGCAGTTCGCTCGATCCGGCTACCGACCCCAGGGCTCATCGTCATTCAGACCGTTCGACACCCACAAAGGTTCCATTGTCACGCGAAGAACACTGGGCGACCGAGCGACGATCAGCCGTCAGTACACGCCGGCTATGCAACCTCGATGGCCTGCCGGCCGCCGTACCAGCCGCAGTTGGCGCACACGCGGTGGGGACGCTTGACGATGCCGCAACGGGGGCACACACTCCGCCCGCCTGGACGGATCTGCCAAGCGGAGGCCCGGCGGCTGCGGCCCTTGGCCTTGGAAGTCTTCTTCTTGGGGACAGCCATGATGGATCCTGGTCTTCGGCAGCTGATCGGACAATCCGGCCCGGCAGCCTACCGGGGAGTGATAGGGCCTACACGCCGCCGCCAGCTGTGTAATCGACCGCCGCCGGTCCGGTCGGGAACCGGTCCGGAACCGGTCCCGCGCAGTCCTCGGAGCACAGGGGTGCCAGCGGCAGGGCCAGCACCGCGGCCTCGCGAGCCGCGGGAGCCAGATCGATGCGGTGATCGCTGATCGGCCACGTCTCACCCTCGGTTGCTTCCCATTCGAACACCTCGTGCAGCGACGCCTCCAGAGGGCCCCTCACGTCCTCCAGGCAGCGGCGGCACTCCGCGGCCCACACCCCCACGACCCGCCCGTCCGCCACAAGGGACCCTCCGGCCGCTCGTACCACCACTTCCAGGTGCACCACCCCGTCCACCACCAGAGCCCCCTGGATGCCGGGCTCGTCCAGAATGCACTGGTCGTTGACTTCGATGTGGTCGACCGAGCCGGCATCAAGCCGGACACAGTCCACCACCAGCCGTGTTGCCCGCTCTTGTTCGCTGCGCTCACGGGCCGCTCGGGCCACGACCTCGCTCCGCTCGGTCTCTGGTCAACCCAGGTCCTGGTCGAATATGTCGTCGTCGGGCTCGGCCGGAGCGGGCGCCGGCGCCGGGCGCGGCAACCGGGTGTCCTGGAGTCGCTGGCGCCCGGTCGACACGGCGGTGGCCGTCTTGTGCAGCATCGCCTCGAAGGCTGCCAGCCGCTGGTCGCACCAGTCCTCGGTCTCGAGCTTCATCCTCCTGGCCCGCTCCTCGGCTTCGTCGACGGTCCGTCTCGCCCGCATCTCCGCGGCCTTGACGACCTCGCTGCGCTGGACCATCTGCTCGGCGCGAGCCCGGGCCGCCGCGATGATGTCTTCGCCCTCTCTCTGTGTGCGGAGCCGCATGTCGTCGCGTTCCTTGAGCATCCACCGAGCAGCCCGCAACTCCTCGGGAAGAGCCGCGAACGCCTTCTGCAGTATCCCCAACAGCTCTTCGCCGTTGATCATCACCGAGGTTGAGAACGGCATCGGCCGCGACCGCTCCACAATCCGGACGGCCTGGGTGAGCAATTGCTCGACGGCCAGTCGCCGAGCCTCAGATGAACTCTCGGCAGAGCCCGTCCCCGTCGGCGGGACCACGTCGCTCGAACTCATTGCTACCGCTCGGCCTCTAGGTGACCGGCCAGCCGAACCTGCACCGGCTCGGGCACCATTGACGACACGTCCCCACCGAGGCGGACGACCTCCCGGATCAGCTTGGAGGCCACGAACGACCTCTTGCTTGCAGAGGGGATGAAGATCGTCTGTACGCCGGCGAGAGCGTGGTTCATCTGCGCCATCTGAAGCTCGTTCTCGAAGTCGGATACTGCTCGCAGGCCTTTCACGATGAAATCAGCCTCGACCTCCTGGGCCAGGTTGACCACGAGGTTGGAGAACATCGCCACCGAGACATTGGGCAGGTGGGCGACACACTCCTTGATCAGCTGCTCGCGCTCGTGCAGGCTGAACAGGCCCTCACCCTTCTGCGGGTTGCGCGTGGCCGCCACCACCACTTCGTCGAACAGTTGGGCGATCGTCTCGATGATCTCGAGATGGCCGTCATGGATCGGGTCGAAGGATCCGGGGTACAGCACACGGGTCACTGATCGGCTCCAGTTCCGCTCGGCCTCTCGGCAGCTTGTGCGAACGTCACCACGGTACCGCCATGACGCCGGTGATGGTGGATGGCAAAGCGGGGTCCTACATCCACCCGGCGATCCGACTCGGCTACGACCAGTTCAGCCGGCACCCGGGCCAGCAGCTGCGGCCAGTCATCGAAGGCGTACGGCGGGTCCACCAGAGCAACGTCGAAGCAGTGTCGAGCCAGCTCGTCAAGAGCGGCATCGACGTCGACGACCATCACGGTCGCGGCGGTGGCCAGGCCGGTGGCCTCGAGGTTGCGCCGCAGCAGGGAGGCCACGGCCCGGTCGTGTTCGACGAAGGTCGCTTCGGCCGCGCCACGGCTCAGCGCCTCGATCCCCAGCGCACCAGTGCCGGCGAACAGGTCGACCACTCTGGCGCCCTCGATGGCGCCGAGAGAGTAGAGCGAGTTGAACACCGCCTCCCGCACCCGGTTGGGGGTAGGGCGGGTAATGTCGCCCACCGGCGCCTCCAGACGGCGGCCCTTGGCCGAGCCGGCCACGACGCGGATGCTCACAGCGGCCAGACCTAGCTCTTCAGCAGGTACTCGGCCTCGCGGTCGCCGAGCATCAGGTCAATCTCGTCCACCAGCGCCGCATGGCTTCGCAGGTCCGGGTCCGCCTCAAGCAACTCGATCGCGGCGTCGCGAGCCTTGACCACCCATTCCTTGTCGTGTCGCAGCGAGGCAAGCCGGAGGTCGTTGCGACCCTTCTGGCGCTCACCCATGATCGTGCCCTCGCCCCGCAGTTCCAGGTCCACCTCGGCCAGATCGAAGCCGTCGCTGGAGTCCACTACCGCCTTGAGCCGGGCCTCGGCCTCCGTAGTTGCGGCCTCGCCCACCAGGTAGCAGCTGGAGGCGAGGTGGGCCCGGCCCACCCGGCCGCGGAGCTGATGGAGTTGAGCGATGCCGAACCGGCCGGCGTCGATCACCACCATGGTGGTCGCGTTGGGCACGTCCACACCGACTTCGATGACGGTGGTGGACACCAGCACGTCGAGCGCCCCCGAGCGGAACAGCCCCATGGTGGCTTCCTTCTCTGCGGGGGTGACCCGCCCGTGCAAGAGGCCGACCCGAAGCCCGGTCAGTTCGCCTCCGTCGCCGGTCAGGCGGTCGTACGTCTCCGTAACCGAGCGAACGTCGAGCACGCCGGACTCCTCGATGACAGGACACACGACATAGGCCTGTCGTCCCTCGGACACTGCGGCGCGCACGGCCTCCCAAACCTGGGCCTCCTCCAATGGGCCGCGAGCCCATGACGTGGCCACCGGCAACCGGCCCGCGGGCAGCTCGTCGAGCACGGACACGTCCAGATCGCCGTACACGGTCATGGCCGCGGTGCGGGGGATGGGCGTCGCGGTCATGACCAGCAGATCGGGCATGACCGACCTAGGCCCGCGGTCACGCAGCACAGCCCGCTGCTCCACTCCGAAGCGGTGCTGCTCGTCGATGACCACCACTCCCAGAGCCTGGTACTCCAGACCCTCGGAAATCAGGGCGTGGGTGCCGACGACGATGTTTATGTCCCCGGATGCCAGTCCCGCCACCGCGCGGCGCCGATCCGCCGCTCCTCGACTCCCCGTCAGCAGCTCCACCCGCAGCGGTCGCTCGCCGCCGAGCCTCGACTCATCAGGCACCGACAGGTCGTCAAGGAGCGAGGCCATCGTCTCGAAGTGCTGCTCGGCCAGCACCTCGGTCGGTGCCATCAGGGCGCCCTGGAATCCGCCCTGAACCGCGATGAGCATGGCACAGAGGGCCACCACCGTCTTGCCAGCACCCACGTCTCCTTGCAACAGCCGGTGCATGGGGTGAGGCTGGGCCAGATCGCCTGCGATCTCGTCGATCACCCGCTGCTGGGCGCCGGTCAGCGGGAACGGAAGGCGGGCCAGGAAGCGGTCGACCAGTTCGCCGTCAACGGCGTGCGACACACCCACCGTATGCCGCTCCAGCCAGCGCTTGCGCCGGACCAGTTCAAGCTGCACACGCAGGAGCTCATCGAACTTGAGGCGACGCCGCGCCTGGCTCGACTCTCGCATGTCGACAGGCCGGTGAATCCCGTTGAACGCGGTCTGACGGCCGACGAAGTCGAACTGCTGCAACAAGGACGGCGGAATCGGATCGACTATGCCACGAGGCTGGCAGCGGTTGAGGGCCTGGTCGACGAACTTGGCTATCTCCCATGTGCTGACGTTCACCTTCTCCGATTGCGGGTACACGGGAACGAATCGCCCTGTGCGGTCGCCGACTAAGTCGACGACCGGATTCGTCATCTGGAGGGAGCCCCGGTATCGCATCGGCCGGCCGTGGACGATCACCTGACGGCCTGGTCGTAGGCTTTGCTCCTGCCAGGGCTGATTGAAGAAGGTGAGCTTTAGGCGGCCGGTGTCGTCGGAGATGATGACCTCGACGAGCGTTCGGCGCTGCTTGGTGCGCCTCGACGAGCTCCGTTGCACAGAGCCTTCTACGAATGCGTCCTCTCCCTCGGCGAGCTCAGCGATGCGGGACTGGTTCGTGCGGTCGATGTAGCGGCGCGGATAGTGATGAAGCAGGTCCAGCACCGAGTTGATCTCCATCGCAGTCAGCGCCGTGGCACGCTTCCGGCCGACATCGCGGAGGCGGTCGACGCCGATGGCGTCCAAGTCCCGGAGGCTGAGGGGCGGGTCGCCTTCGGGCATCGGCGTTGTGGTGCAGGCCCGCCGGCGGCTATTCCAGGCCGAAGTAGTACGGGTACAGCGGCTGGCCGCCTTCGGTCACCTCTACCTCCACGTCGGGGTGGTGCTCGGCCACATGGCCGACGATGGCCTCGGTGGTCGCCGCGTCGGCATCCGTGCCGGTGAGGACGGTGAGCAGCTCGTGGTCGTCGTCGATGATGGTGCTCAACAGCGCGGTCGCGGCCGCAGCTGCGTCGGACTCCACCGCCGCGATCCCGTCGGGGCCGATACCCAGCCAGTCCCCTGTTGTGATGGGACCGGCCGAACTGGACGCGTCACGGACAGCTTGGGTGACCTCACCGGGGGTAACGGATTCGGCTGCGTCGGCCATCGCCTCGGAGTTCTGGGCAGCGGTGGCCCCCGGAGAGAAGGCCAGCAGGCTGGCAATGCCCTCGACCACGCTGCGGGTGGGCACGACGCAAACCGTGCGCTCGGTCTCGCCGTCAACCTGCTCGGCCACCGGGATGATGTTCTTGTTGTTGGGCAGGACCACGACATGGCCGGTGGGAAGCGAGTCGACGGCAGCGAGCAACTCCGCGGTGGAAGGGTTCATGGACTGGCCGCCGGCCACCACGCGGTTCGCCCCCATCGACATGAGAATCTCGACCACACCGGCACCGGCTCCCACCGCCACCACCGAGCATTGATCGGCCTCGGTGATCTGTACAGCCGGCGCGGAGCTTGCGTCGTCGAGGCTCAGGAGCTGGTCCGGCGCCTCGAACGACTCGGAGTGCTCGGCCGCCTGGTCGAGCAGGTCGGTGATCTGAATACGGTGGGGCCGACCCACCGCGATCCCGGCCTCGATGGCCGCGCCGATGTCGTCGGTGTGGATATGGCAGTTCCAGATGCCGTCCCCGCCCACCACCACGATCGAGTCCCCAATCTCCTGCCACGCGGCCTTGAAGCCGTCAACAGAAGGGTCGGGAGCGTCCAGCAGGAACATCACTTCGTAACGCAGGTCAGCTATCGAGGACTCCTCCACCGGCCGGGCCTCGCTGGCCACCGCGGCCGGCGCCGGCGCCGCGGAGAGTTCCGGGGCTTCAGGCATGGGCCGGCCGTCGATCTCGGCCAGACAGGCGTCGAACAGCAGCAGCAGTCCGGCCCCGCCCGCATCGACCACCCCAGCCTCGGCCAGCACCGCCAGCATCTCGGGGGTTCGTTCAAGAGCGTCGTAGCCGCGCTCGCGGGCC
Organism: Acidimicrobiaceae bacterium; assembly: GCA_009835735.1. GTDB lineage: Bacteria > Actinomycetota > Acidimicrobiia > Acidimicrobiales > Aldehydirespiratoraceae > Aldehydirespirator. The sequence continues at coordinate 6,823 of VXWX01000013.1, read as the reverse complement.
GCGTCGAACACCTCGGTCAAGCCGCCTCCGGCCGCGGCGGCAGCCTGAGCCGACTCCGAGGCCTCGCGGATGACCGTGAGGATGGTGCCCTCCACCGGCCGCGCCACCGCCGAATAGGCGCCGTCGCTGGCGGCAGCCAGTGCCTGGGCCACTACCGGTGCGTCGGGCACGGAGCCGGCCGCCGCAGCGTCGCGGAATACGCCGGACACGCCTCGAAGGATCTGAGCGAGGATCACTCCGGAGTTGCCCCGGGCACCCATGAGCGCCCCGTGGGCGAGTGCGGCGCACAGAGGCTCAAGGTCGTCGGCGACGCCGTCGAGGCTCTCGACGACGGACTTCATGGTGAGCGTCATGTTGGTCCCGGTGTCCCCATCCGGAACCGGATAGACGTTGAGGTTGTCGATTACCTGGCGGTGGTCGGCGAGTCCTCCGTGGAAGCCGACGATCACGCGGCGCAGCGTGACCGCGTCGAGAACGATCGGTGCCATGGCACCGATGATACTGAACCGTGTCAAAGCGTCTCGGCGCGAGTGTCGAAGTCGACGCCGACCGCGCGCCGCTACGATGCGGCTCCGTGCAGGGTGTCATCAAGAGCTACGACCCCGTGACCGGCGACGGGGTGCTCGTCAACGAAGCTGACCTCACCGACATCGACCTCGCCGACAACGCCCTCGAGGGCTCGTTGTTCCGCATGCTGCGCCAGGGTCAGCGAGTGCAGTTCGACCTTGACGACGATGGGCGAGCCACCCGGCTGCGTATCGGCTCGGAGGTCGACATGGGCACGCCCGAGCTCTAGATCGCGGGGCTAGCCGGCCGCTACATCGCGGCTGCGATCCCCATCTGGGCGTAGCCCTGCCGGCTGAAGTTGGTGCGGAACAGGTCCCTGAGCCTCACGGCCGCAACGTCGTAGGCATCCGGATCGTCCCAAGTGGCTCGGGGGTCGAGGATCTCATCGTCGATGCCGTCACAGGTCACCGGCATCCGCAGGCCCAGGATCGGATGGGTACGGGTGGCCACGTCGTCGAATTCCCCCGCTAGCGCGGCGTCAAGCAGCCGGCGGGTAACCGGTAGCGGCATGCGGCGGCCCGCGCCGTAGGCGCCGCCCGACCAGCCTGTGTTCAGCAGCACACAGCGGGCCCGGTGCTCGTGCATGCGCTGCTTCAAGAGGCGGGCGTACACGTCGGGCTTGCGGGACATGAACGGCGCACCGAAGCAGGGCGAGAAGGTTGCGGCCGGTTCGGTGACACCCACCTCGGTACCGGCAAGCTTGGCGGTGAAACCGGTGACGAAGTGGTACATCACGTCGTCGGGGTCCAGGATCGCCACGGGCGGCAGCACACCGAAGGCGTCCGCGGTCAGCAGCACGATCGTCGTCGGATGAGGGCCGCGATGGCCCGGGGCCACGTGCGGGTTGCACTCCAGCGGGTAGGCGAAGCGGGTGTTCTCGGTGATGGACCGGTCCCGCAAGTCCAGATCCTGCGGGTGGGTGACGGCCAGGGTGCGACCGTCGACGGCGGGGACGTTCTCGATGAGCGTGCCCTTCATCGACAGCGCGGCTGCGATCACGGGCTCGGCCTGCTTGTCGAGGTCGATCAGCTTGGCGTAGCACCCGGCCTCGTAGTTGGCGATCCCGGAGCCGGTCCAGATGTGCTCGTCGTCACCGATGAGATCACGATCGGGGTCGGCCGACAAGGTGGTCTTGCCCGTTCCCGACAGGCCGAACAGGATGGCGGCGTCGCCACCCGACCCCACGTTGGCCGAGCAGTGCATCGACAGCTGTCCCCTGCCCGGCGACACGAAGTTCATGATCGTGAACATCGTCTTCTTGTTGACCCCGCAGTAGTCGGCCCGACCAAGCACCAAGGCCAAGCGGCGCCCCATGTCGAGGATCACTGCCCGCCCCGAGCGGGTGCCGTCGCGCCCGGGGTCGCAGTGGAAGGACGGCACGTTCAACAGGACCCAGCCGTGGTCTCGGTGATCGGGTGCTCCGTCCAGGTGAGCGGGAAGCATGATGTTGCAGAAGTAGGCGTGGGAGGCGTATTCGCCGACGAACCGGCAGGGCTCGGCGAAGTCGGGGTCCGCGCCGCAGTAGACGTCGGTCACGTACAGCCGGGCCCGGCGCTCATTGAGGTGGGCGACGACCCGGTCCACCAGAGCGTCGAACGCGCCAGCGTCGAAGGGCGCGAAGCCGTCCTTCCACCACACCTGCTCGCTGATCGAGGCCCGATCCACGCAGAACGTGTCGTGCACCGGCCGCCCGGTGCAGGAGGGGTCGGAGTAGAAGACCAGCGGTCCGTCGTCGCCGAGCGCGGTGGCATGGGCCTTGTGCTCATCGTCGGGACCGCCGGGGCGCACCCGACCCCGGTCGCCGGAGACCGCAGCCGCGAACAACTCGTCCTGGGTCAGTCCGTAGCGAACGTCCACCGCCGCCAGGCCTAGGGACGAGAGGAGCTCCGCGGCCACATCGCTAGCCATGTCGCTGACCGGCGCCGCCATGGTCATAGTCATAGTCGAACGACTCCTTTGTCGCCGCGGCCGACAGTACCCGGACGCTCATGACGGGACGCGCATGGCCGCGGCCTCCCCGCTCCCGCCGGCCTCATGCAACCGAATCCAGGATCACCGCCCGGATGCCGAGGCCCATCAGGAACAGGCCCGTGCAGCCGTAGAGCAGGTACAAGTGGCTGCGCAACTGCTGCCGGTAGCTGTAGGCGATGCCGACCGCGACCAGCGCCGAGAACCCGTAGAGGGCGTGGAGGTCGGGAGCGTCGCGATCCTGGACGACCATGAGCCATGATCCCAGTCCGGCTTGCACGAAGACGGTGACCTGCGCCGCGGCTGTGGTGAGCCACAGAGCACGGGAGCGCAGGGTCGGGCGGCGGTGCGCAGCGAACGCCCACAGCCCGGCCAGTGCGTTGGAGAAGATCACCACCCACGAGAACCAGTCGTGGACGCCGTCGACAGTCGACGCCGCCACCAGGTTCGGTGTGCTCATTCCGAATCGAGCGCAGCGAAGAGATCCGTCGACGTTGCATCGCCGGCAGCCGCGCCGCGGCGGATGAACCACTCGGTGCCCAAGGCCAGCGCGAAGGCCTCGTCGGGCAGGGCCACGAAGAACGAGTCGGCCGGGATCTGTGAGACGTGGGCCCGTATCGCGGCCCGCTTGGCGTCCAGGGCAGCCCGCACGTCGATGTGATGGGTGATCCGGGAGCCCTCCACACCGACGGTCCCCTCGTCGAGCTCGGCCTCGAACTCGGCTTGGTCCTGCTCCCGGATCGGATCCAGGCCCGCTTCGGCAGCCATGCGCATCAACTCCTTCATCGAGGAGCGGAAGTGATCGCGGTGCAGCGTGGCCTCGTACACGACGCCGACGCCGGCCAGCTCCGCGGCCCGCACCCCGACGCGGTGAACCTTGATGTGGTCCGGGTGCCCGTAAGTGCCGTTGGCGTCGTAGCAGGTGAGCAGATCGGCCTGCTCGTCGCTCAGGACCGCGGCCAACCGCTCAGCCGCCTCGAGGTCGTCTGCCTGCCAAAAGCACTCAGGGTCCTCGTTGGCGGGGTCCCCAGCCATGCCCGAGTCCCGGTAGCCGAGCATCACGACCCGGTGCACGCCAAGCAACTCGGCCGCGGTCCGCAGCTCCGCCTCCCTCATCTCGGCCAGATGCTCTGCCTCGAGTTCCTGGCCGTCGTCGAGTCCGGGCGTCTCGCCCCGCGAGCCGTCGGTGGCGCACACCAGCACCACGCGATGGCCGGCATCCGAGGCCAGCCACATCGTCCCGCCGGTGGAGAGGGCCTCGTCGTCGGGATGGGCGTGGAAGAAGACGGCGGTCGCCATCAGGCGACGGCCCCAGACTCCCGGCGCTCCGCTATCGCTGCCGCGTCGAGCCCCAGCTCGGCCAGGATCTCGTCGGTGTGCTGGCCGGCGTGGGGCGGCGGGCGGCGGATCGCCCCCGGGGTCCGGCTGAAGCGCGGCGCCGGGCCGGGCTGGACGATTCCGGCCACCTCGGCGAAGGTCTCCCTCTCGCGGTTGTGGGCATGCTCGGGGGCCTCCGCCAGCGACAGCACGGGCGCGAAGCAGGTGTCGGTGCCCTCGAGCAGTTCACACCACTCGTCGCGGGTGCGCTGTGCGATCACGGCCGCGAGCTTCTCCTTGAGTTCGGGCCAGCCGGACCGGTCCATCTGCGGGTCCCACTCCGGACCGTGCAGTCCGAGCCGCTCCCGCAGTTCCGCGTAGAACTGGGGCTCGATGGGTCCCAGCGAGATGTAGCGGCCGTCGGCGGTCTCGTACACGTTGTAGAAGTGGGCGCCGGTGTCGAGCATGTTGGTGCCCCGCTCGTCACTCCAGAAGCCCGAGCCGGCCATGCCGAAGAATGCGGTCATCAGCGAGGCGGCCCCGTCCACCATGGCCGCATCCACTACCTGGCCCCGGCCCGAGGTCCGCGCTTCGAGCATCGCGCACACCATCCCGTAGGCGAGGTACATGCCGCCGCCCCCGAAGTCGCCCACCAGGTTCAGGGGTGGCACCGGGGCCTCACCCTGCCGGCCGATGCCGTGCAGCGCGCCGGCCAGCGCGATGTAGTTCAGGTCATGGCCGGCAGCCGCGGCGTAGGGGCCGTCCTGGCCCCACCCGGTCATCCGGCCGTAGACCAGGCTCCGGTTGCGGGCCAGGCAGTCTTCCGGCCCGATCCCGAGCCGCTCAGCCACGCCGGGCCGGAACCCCTCCAGCAGCCCGTCGGCGCCCTCCACCAGCGACAGCACGGTCTCGACACCCTCGGAAGACTTGAGGTCGATGCCGACTGAACGCCTGCCCCGGTTGAGAAGGTCCCGCGGCGGGTGATCGGGATCACCGCCGCGCACCGCGGAGGCCCGATCGACCCGAACGACATCGGCACCCATGTCGGCCAGCATCATGGCGCAGAACGGGCCCGGCCCGATGCCGGCGATCTCGATCACCCGGATTCCTGTCAACGGCCCCATAGGTGTCTCCTTCCTCGGTTGCCTACCAAGCGATACGGGCCGACAGGGCGGTGACGGCGCTGATTATTGGAGCCCACACCTGGGGCGGCAGGTCGTGGCCCATTCCCTCTATCTCCACGTACTCGGCACCCGGCACCAGCTCGGCGGTGCGGCGGCCTGCGTCAGGGGTGATCAGCGGATCGGCGCTTCCGTGGATCACCACGGTGGGAAGATCGAGGCTTCGCAGCGCCTCGGCCCGGCTGCCGCTGCGGGCCGCGGCCTTGAACTGGCGCTGGGACGCGCCGGGATGCCACGCCCGCCGGTAGCTGCGCTCCAGGTACTCCCGCTCGGCTCGCTCATTGCGCCAATCGGGACTGGACCAGATCCGGTAACCGGCCAGGTCGACTTCGATCTGGGCTTCGACAGTCCCCGCAGGCGGAGCGGTGAGCGCGGCCAGGGCCTCGGGCGTGGGATCACCGACCCCGGCCTCGCCGGTGTGCGACGAGATGGAGACCAGCCCGGCCACCCGCTCGCCGCAGGCCGCGGCCGCGGCCTGCGCCACCATTCCGCCGAGCGAGTAGCCGCAGACGATGGCCCTGTCACATCCGGCCGAGTCGAGTACCGCGACCGCATCGCCGGCCATGTCTTGAAGGGTGTAGCGGGCACCGTCGGGCAGCACCGTGGACAGCCCCGAGTCGCGGTGATCCATTCGCAGCACAAAGAAGCCGCGATCAACGAATCCGGCGCACATCTCCTCGGGCCACACGAGCATGCTCGAACCAAGGCCGTGGAGCAGTATCAGCGCAGGATCCCCGTCCGTGCCGAAGGTCTCGTAGGCGATCTCGATCTGGCCGTTGCGGGCTGTGCTCATCCGCTGTTGTCTAGTCGGCCGGTGGCGCGATGTCGGTGAAGGCTATGGGCAGGGTCCGCAGCCCCGACAGCCGGTTGGTGCGGGTGTAGGTGGGCTCGCCGGTGGCCTCGATGTGGTGCCAGCGATCGAGGACAGCGTCGAGCATCACGTCAACCTCGAGCCGGGCCAGGTTGGCCCCCAGGCAGAAGTGGGGCCCGTGCCCGAACCCGACATGGTTGTTCGGGGCACGGTCGATGCGGAACTCGAACGGTGCGTCGAAGATCGCCTCGTCCCGGTTGGCCGACATCTCCCACACCACAACCTTGTCGCCGGCGCGGATCTGCTGCCCTCCGAGGACGGTGTCTCTGGTGGCGGTGCGGCGCTTGTAGACCGACGGCGTCGTCCAGCGGACGATCTCCTCGACAGCCGCCGGCATCAGGGACCGGTCGGCCCGGAGAGCCTCGAACTGCTCGGGCGACTTCGAGAGCTCCCAGATGCCGGTGGCGATCGCCTTGCGGGTGGTCTCCGCACCGGCGGTGAACAGCAGGCTCCAGAACATGGCCACTTCGGTCTCGTCGAGGCGGGGAGGGTCCTGGTCGGGCAGTTCCCCGTGGATCACGACCGACAGCAGGTCGTCCTGGGGGTCTGCGGTGCGATCCCGGATCAGCCGCTGGCCGTACTGGAACAGGCTGGCGCTGGCCTCCGCCCGCACGGACGACGGGACCTCGTCGCTGAAGTCCGACGACGTGATGTCGACCCACTCGCACAGCGCGTGGCGATCCTCGCCGGGGGCGCCCAATAGCAGGCAGATGGCCTGCAGCGGCAGTTCGGCGGCCACGTCCGTCACCAGGTCGCAGCTTCCCCGACGGCCGGGCTCGGGCGCCACCGAGTCGAGGGTGCTGCCTGTGATGGCCTCCAGATCGGCCCGCAGGCGAGTGATCCGCTTCGGGGTGAATCCCTTGGTGACGAGTTGGCGGATGCGCTGGTGGCGGGGGTCGTCCATCATGTTGAGGAGCTT
>VXWX01000100.1 GCA_009835735.1 Acidimicrobiaceae bacterium | reverse complement strand
GCGCATCACCGGCCTGGTCGACAACCCCTACGAGCTCACGTACCAGGACATCCGCGCCATGCGCCTCGCCGACTACGTGATCACCCTCTCGTGCGTGTCCAATCAGGTGGGGGGCGGGCTCGTCGGGAACGCCATCTGGACCGGCATCCCTCTCTACGAGCTGCTGCAGCGGGCCGGTGTCCAGCGCGGCGCCCAGCAGATCGTGGGGCGCTCGGTGGACGACTTCACCGCCGGGTTCCCCACCGCCTTGGCCTACGACGGCCGCAACGCCATCCTCGCCATCGGCATGAACAACGAGCCCCTGCCGACCCGGCACGGGTTCCCGGCCCGCATCGTGGTAGCGGGACTGTACGGCTACGTCTCGGCGGTGAAGTGGCTCGAGGAGATCCACCTCACCACCTGGGACGGCTTCGACGGCTACTGGGTACCGCGGGGCTGGTCCAAGCAGGGTCCGATGAAGACCCAGAGCCGCATCGACCTCCCCAAGGACGGAAGCAGGGTCAGCAGCGGCGAGACCATACCGATAGCCGGAATCGCCTGGGCACCGACGCGGGGCATCGAGCGCGTCGAGGTGAAGATCGGCAACGATGACTGGACGCCGTGCCGGCTGGGCGAGGCCGCGGGCAACGAGAGTTGGGTGCAATGGCACCGGGACTGGACTCCTTCCGGCGGAGGCCGGCAGCAGATCCAGGTGCGGGCCACCGACGGCAGCGGCTACACCCAGAGCGGGAAGACGGTGAGGCCGCGACCGAACGGCGCCGAAGGATGGCACACCATCACCGTCAACGTCCGATAATCAACAGGTGCTGACGGAGGCCATCCAGCGGGCCGCGAGCGAGTTCGGCGAGCGGGCTGCCTTCGTTACGCCCGCAGGCAGGCACCTGAGCTTCATCCAACTGGAGCAGGCCACGCAGTTGGTCGCGGCCGGGCTGTACGAGCGTGGCCTCGGGAATGGCTCGGTAGTGGCGCTGGTGCTGCCCTCCGATGTCGACTACGTCGCCATCTATCTCGGGGCGTCCCGCATCGGCGCGGTAACGGCCGGGATCAACCCGCTGCTGACTCCCGTCGAGGCAACTGGATGCCTCGACCGGCTGGGAGCCGATCTGGTGGTGGTAGATCCGCAGCTGGCTCATCTCGCCGGCCCGGACGCCGCGCCGCAGGTCGAACAGCTGGAGCGTGGGAGCGATCCGGCCTCCGCAGGTGGATCTCTGCGCTCCGGCTCACCCATGTCGGATCGCGCCCTCGCAGGCCTCGCGGCCGAGCCAGACGACGAGCGCCCGGTGTGCATCTGCTTCACGTCGGGCTCGACGGGTGCGCCTAAGGCGGCCTGGTTCGCCAACCGTCAGCTGAGGGCAGTGGCCGAGATCGACACGGGGGGCGCGTGGGGTGCCGGCCACGGAATCTCGTCCACCCAGTTTGCCCACGTCGCCTTCATGACGAAGCTCCCGTGGATGCTGGCCTGCGGCCGGACCACGCACCTGCTCGAACGCTGGTCGGCCGGAGCAGCCCTGGAGCTCACCGCCCGCCACCGGATGGCCGCGGTGATAGGCGTGGCTCCCCAGATCGCCCTGATGGTCCGGCACCCGTCATCGGAGGTGCTGGACTTCTCGGCCGTCCAGGCGGTGGTGGCCGGCGGCGGCCCGTCGTCCCCGGAGTTGGTGCGGTCAGCCCGTGAGCGCTTCGGGGCGCCGTACTCGATCCGGTACTCGTCCACGGAGTCGGGCGGAGTCGGCCTGGCCACCGCGCTCGACGCCGGCGACGACGAAGCTTGCCATTCGGTGGGCCGGCCCCGTCCCGGCGTGCAGGCTCAGATCAGGGACTCGGCCGGGGAACGGCTCGATCCGGGCGAGACGGGCGAACTCTGGCTGAGATCGCCCGCGGTGATGTCGGGGTATTGGCGCGACCCGGAGTCCAGCTCCGAGGCCCTCCGCGACGGCTGGCTGCGCACCGGGGACCTGGCCACCGTGGACGAGAACGGCCTCTACCGCCTCGCGGGGCGGTTGAGCGACATGTTCATCCGGGGTGGCTACAACGTGCACCCGGCGGAGGTCGAGGGCGTGCTTTCCGGGCATCCCGGTGTGCAGGAAGTGGTCGTGCTCCCGCGTCCCGATCCAGTCATGGGCGAGATCGGCGTGGCCATCGTGGTGCCCCGAGATGCCACCAAACCGCCCACGCTGGAGAACCTGCGAACCTTCGGGGCCGGCGCGCTGGCCCGTCACAAGCTTCCCGAGGACCTGAGGATCGTCGATGAGCTGCCTCGCAACCCGACCGGAAAGATAGACCGCCGCCGCCTCGGCTAGTGAGGCCTTCGCCTCAGCGGCGGCCCCGAGCCGCCGCTCTAGCTCGCTGCTCCTCGCGGATCCGCTGTTGCTCGATTTCGTCGCGCAGGGCGAGGAAGCGCTGCACCCGGCGGGGATCCATCTCACCTCGCTCCGTGGCCGCGGTCACCGCGCAGTCGGGCTCGGCGTCGTGGGCGCAGTCCGAGAACCGGCAACTGAGGCCGTGCTCCTCGATGTCGCTGAAGACGCGGCTCAGGGCCTCCTGCGCGTCGACCAGGCCGAGGGCCCGCACGCCCGGCGTGTCGAGCACCATGCCGCCGTCGTCGGGCAGGAGCACGAGCCGGCGGGCCACGGTGGTGTGCCGGCCCCGCCGGTCCGACGACCGGACCTTCGCGGTGGCGGCAACCTCGGCACCGGCCAGGGCGTTCACCAGAGTCGACTTCCCCGACCCGCTGGCACCCACGAGAGCCAGGGTTCGACCGGGTCCGAGCCGGGACCTCAGGTCATCCAGGCCCACGCCGCGGCGCGCGCTCAAAGTCACGACGTCGACATCGCCGGCTACGGCCCGGACCGTCTCAGACGCCGCGGCGGCATCCGGGGCCCGATCAGCCTTGGTGAGCAGGATCACGATGGCGGCCCCGCTGTCACGAGCCATCACCAGCATGCGCTCGAACCGTCCCGGCGGCAGGGGCCGATCGAGGCCGGCGACAATGCCCACGATGTCGAAGTTGGCCGCCAGCACCTGCTCGGCATCGCGTTCGGCGGGATCCCGGCGGGTCAGGGCCGTGAGCCGGGGCAGCACCCGGCCGATCAGCACCACCTCGTGGTGGCTCGTTACCTGCACCCAGTCTCCGGTGACAGGCGCGGTCTCAGCCTGGGCCCGCACGGAGTCCGAGCCGGCCCGCTCCAAGCCCGCGGCCGTCACTACGTCGCATTCGCCTCGATCCACCTGCACGACCCGCCCGACCCGGGCTCCCTCCTCCGCGGAACCGGCCACCCGGTCGTCGTAGCCCCAGAGGCGCAGGTTGCCGAGGCCGTCCGTCATCGGCGCCTCATCGGTGGGGAACGGTCTGCATGCGTTCACTATGGCCCATGGTTCTCGCAACTGAAAGGCGTACGATCCCGGCGAGCGAAATAGCCGATCGAAAGCGGCCAAGGGGACGACAGTGACCGACCAAGATTCGAGCTACAACCAACCTGAATCCTCGCCACGCGCGGCGCATTCCGTGATGGGCGCACTGGCAGGAACTGCGGGTGCTGCCGTCGGCTTGGGGTTCGGCGAACTCGTCGAAGGAGCCTCGGAGTCCATCCCGTCGCTGGTGGTAGCGGTGAGCGAACTGCTGAGCGACTACACCCCCGGCGATGTCGTGAGGTTCAGCATCGCCAACTTCGGCGCCAGCCAGAAGACGCTGCTCACGGTGGGCATCGTCGTGGGCTCGCTGGTTCTCGGCGGGGTGCTCGGGCGCCTCGCGGCACGCGGGCGCACGCGGGCGATGCTCGCCGGGTTCGCGCTGTTCGGTCTGCTGGGAGGCTGGGCCGCGGCCCGCAACCCGATAAGCCCGGCAGCCGGATCGTGGATTGTGGGGCTGGCGGCCGCCGCACTCGCCGCGGGGACGACGCTGCTGCTGGTAGGCCGCTTGGCCGGGCGAGCGGTTACGTCGCCCGCGACCCTGCCGCCGGATCCAGAGCAGCCGGAGCCCGCCGCCGATGTGGCGGCACCTGCGGAGCCGACGACGCGGCGGGCCTTCTTCGCGTACGCGGTCGGCGCCGGTGCGGCCGCGCTGGCCATGGTCGGCCTGGGCCGGGCATTGCGGGGCCAGTCGGCCGCGGAGCAGTTCCTGGAGGCGAACACGCTGCGGTCGGCGGCGACCACCACGGCCCCCCGGCCGTCCACCACTGAGGCGGCCTCCGCACCGGCGTCCACCACCAGCACCACCGCACCGGCATCGGTCGGGCCGTCGATACAGGAGCAGGTGGCTGCGCTCGACACGCTGGACAACGATGTGGCCGGCATCTCGTCCTACGTGACGCCCAACGACAGCTTCTACCGGATCGACACCGCCTTCGGCCAGGTGCCCCAGATCGACCCGACCAGCTGGCGGCTGCGCTTCACCGGCATGGTCGACAATCCCTACGAGCTCACCTTCGACGAGATCCAGGCCATGGACCTCGCCGACTACGTCATCACCCTGTCGTGCGTGTCGAACCGGGTGGGAGGCAACCTGGTCGGCAACGCGGTCTGGACCGGGGTCCCGCTGTCGGTGCTGCTGGACCGGGCCGGGGTGCAGCCGGGCGCCGACCAGGTGGTGGGCCGCTCGGTGGACGACTGGACGGCCGGCTTCCCCACCCCGCTGGTGTACGACGGCCGCAACGCCATCCTGGCAATCGGCATGAACGACGAGTTCCTGCCCACCAACCACGGCTTCCCGGCCCGGCTGGTGGTGGCCGGCCTGTACGGCTACGTCTCGGCCGTGAAGTGGATTGATGAGATCCACCTCACCACCTGGGACGGCTTCGACGGCTACTGGGTGCCGAGGGGCTGGTCCAAGGAGGGGCCAATGAAGACCCAGAGCCGCATCGACGTTCCGGACGCGGGCCGCGGCCTCGTCGCCGGCCAGACCAGCCCCATCGCCGGCATCGCGTGGGCACCGACCCGAGGCATCGAGCGGGTCGAGGTCAACATCGACAACGAGGGATGGCTGCCCTGCCAGCTGGGCGACGCGCTGGGCGACGAGAGCTGGGTGCAATGGCACCGCGAGTGGACGCCCACCGAGGGCCGGCACCGCATCCAGGTCCGGGCAACCGACGGCGACGGCATGACCCAGAGCGGCGAGCCGGTCGATCCGGCCCCCAACGGCGCCGAGGGATGGCACACCATCACGGTCACGGTGGGAACCTGACCCATTGCTTGACAGCCGGCCGGCGCTCCGCGGAAGGCCTGGTAAGGAACATTTTTCTTAGATCGGGGGTCGAACTTGTGTATTGTGCGAATGTGGGGCGACGTACGCGGCCATGACTGACCTTCAGGAACGCACTGAACCTGCCGCGCCGACGGTGACGGAATTCGTCTGCAACGGCTCGACGGTCCGCGTAGGCGACCATCCCCACCTGCTCGCGGCCCTGCGGGAGGAGCTCGGGCTGATCGCGGCCAAGGACGGCTGCTCCCCATCGGGCCAGTGCGGCTGCTGCACGGTGCTCCTCAACGGCAAGGCCCGGGTGGCGTGCCAGATCCCTCTCGAGAAAGCCCAGGGTGCCGAGATCGTCACGCCCGAGGGTCTCAGCGACGAGGAGCGCCATCGCTACGCGGCCGCCTTCGGCGCAGCCGGAGCCGTGCAGTGCGGCTTCTGCACGCCGGGCATCGTGATGCGGGTCAAGGCGCTGATCGACAACAAGGGCGCCGGCCTCACCCGCGACCAGGCCTCTCGCCATCTCGGCGCCCACCTGTGCCGCTGCACCGGGTACCTCAAGATCCTCGACGCGGTGGACATGCTGGCCACCGGTGCCGACGGTCTGACCGGAACCGACGGCACCGCGGTAGAGGTCGTCAGGGGCGTGGGATCCCGGGCCGCCCGCTACGAGTCCACCGAGCTGGCGATGGGCGACAAGCTCTACATCGACGACATGACCGCGCCGGGGATGCTGCACGGCGCAGTGCATCTGGCCGAGCACGCCCGAGCCGACGTGTTGTCCATCGATACCAGCCGGGCCGCGGCCGTACCCGGTGTGGCAGCAGTGTTCACCGGAGCCGACGTGCCCGGCGACCTGCGCATCGGGCTGATCCACAAGGACTGGCCGGTGTTCATACCGGAGGGCGGCCGCACGTCCTACCTCGGCGACATCATGGCCCTGGTAGTGGCCGACAGCCGCGAGACGGCCCGCCGGGCGGCGGAGCTGGTCGACGTCGTCTACGAGCCGCTGCCCCCGATCACCGATCCGGCCGCGGCGGTGGCCGACGGCGCCGAGGACGCTGTCTGGGGACTGGACGGCAACATCCTGTCGGTGTCGACCTACGCCCGGGGCGGCGACGTGGAAGATGCGCTCGCGGCGTCGGTCCACGTCGTGCGTGAGACGTTCCAGACCCAGCGGGTGGAGCAGGCCTTCCTGGAGCCCGAGTCGACCCTGGCCGTGCCCAAGGTCGTCGACGGCGAGCGCGGCCTGGACCTGTACTCCGGCGGTCAGGGCGTGTGGGACGACCGCGACCAGACCGCGGCCGTGCTCGGGATCGACAACAGCCGCATCTGGGCCGAGCAGGTCGCCAACGGCGGCGCCTTCGGGGGCAAGGAGGACTGCGCCAACCAGACCCAGACCGCGCTGGCGGCCTGGCTTCTGGACCGTCCCGTGAAGACCACGTTCTCGCGCGAGGAGTCGCTGCTGGTCCATCCCAAGCGTCACCCGGTGCGCATCGAATTGGCGGTGGGCTGCGACGCCGAGGGACGGCTCACGGCCCTGCGGGCCCGGATGCTGGGCGACTCCGGTCCCTACGCCTCGGTGGGGATGAAGGTGCTGGAGCGAGCGGCCGGCCATGCCTGCGGCCCCTACGTCGTGCCGGTCGTCGATGTCGAGGCCGTGGCGGCCCGCACCAACAACAGCGTCTGCGGCGCCTTCCGGGGCTTCGGCGCCAACCAGGCCCAGTTCGCCATGGAAGGCGCGCTGGACCGCCTGGCCGACGCGGTGGGCATCAGCGGCTGGGAGATCCGCCGGCGCAACGCGGTGTACCCCGGAGCCGTCTGGGGCCCGGGCCAGATCATGGACGGCGGCAGCCTCGGTGCCATGGATTGCCTGGAGGCCATCAAGCCCGCCTACGACGAGGCTGTCGCAGCCGGCAAGGCCGTCGGACTCGGGCTGGGTCTCAAGAACTCCGGGCTCGGCAACGGTTTCAAGGAGATCAGCAAGGCGGTGGTGCATTTCGTGGCCGACGCCGCCCACCCGGCCGGAACCCCGGCGGGCCCTGACACCATCGTGGAGGTGCGCCACTGCTGGACCGAGATGGGCCAGGGCGTGCACACCGTGGCCCTGCAGGTGGCGGTGGAGGAACTCGGCGTGCGGCCCGACCAGGTCAAGGTGTACGTCGACACCAGCCGGGAACTGGGCGCCGGTCAGACCACCGGCTCGCGGGGAACGCTGATGGGGGCCGGATCGGTCGCCGACGCGTGCCAAGCGGCCAAGGACGGCGGCTGCCTCACCGGGGTCGACTACGAGGGCGAGTACCGGGTGGACTGGACCAACAAGCTCAGCGACGGCCTGGAGAACCCGGTCATCCACTCAACTTTCGGCTACGCGGCCCAGATGGTGATCGCCGACCCGAAGACCGGCAAGGTGGAGAAGGTGGTGGCCGCCCACGACGTGGGGCGGGCAGTCAACCCGCTGCTGTGCGAGGGCCAGATCGAGGGCAGCGTCCACATGGGCCTGGGCTACGCACTGAGCGAGGACTTTCCCTGCGACGAGGAGGGCCGGCCCCGCTTCGACACCTTGCGGGGGCTCGACATCATCCGGGCCAAGGACATGCCGCCGGTCGACGTGATCCTCGTCGAGGCACCCCAGCCCGACTCGCCCTACGGCATCAAGGGTGTGGGCGAGATCGGACTGGTGCCCACCGCCGGAGCGGTGGCCGAAGCCATGCGCCAGGTGGACGGCCAGTGGCGCAACCGCCTGCCCATCAACACTCATCAGCCGGTAGTCCCCCAACCGTGACCGGCACGGCCCCAGATCCCGGGAACGCCGCCGCGCCCTCGCAGGTGGCCGGAGGCGACAGCCAGACCACGCCGGGGATGGTGTGCGCCCACCACCACCTGTACTCCGCCCTGGCCCGGGGCATGCCGGCGCCGCCCCGCACCCCGACGGGATTCCTGGAGATCCTGGAGCTGATCTGGTGGCGCCTGGACCGGGCCCTCGACCTAGACATCATCGAGTGGTCGGCGAAGCTCGGCGCGCTGGAAGCCCTGGAGTCGGGCACCACGGCCATCATCGACCACCACGAATCCCCCAACGCCATCGAAGGGTCGCTGGACGTGATCGCCCGAGCCTGCGCCGAGGTCGGAGTGAGGGTCGACTGCGCCTACGGGGTGACCGACAGGCACGGATCGGCGGGCGCCAGAGCCGGGCTGGCCGAGAATGACCGGTTCCTTCGAGCCGGCGGGCGCGGCCATGTCGGCGTCCACGCCGCGTTCACCTGCTCCGACGACACGCTGGAAGCCGCCGCGGGACTGGCCGCCGACCACGGTACCGGAGTCCACATCCACGTGTCGGAGGGCACCGCCGACCTGGAGGCCGGGTACCGCCTGGAGCAGCTGGCCCGCGACGACTGGCTGGTGGTCCACGCCGTGCACCTCGACCGAGACCTCCCGGGCACGATCGTGCACAACCCCCGCTCGAACATGAACAACCGGGTCGGCTACGCCCGGCCGGCCGGCCGGCAGAACCTGGTGGCCCTAGGAACCGATGGGATCGGCGCGGCGATGCTCGACGAGTTCCGGGTGGCCTACGTGCGTCACCGGGAAGATGACGTGACCGCCACCCCCGAGACGGCATGGAGCTGGCTGGAGGCCGGCTGGAGACTGTTCCCCGAGGCGCTCGACGACACGGTGGTCTGGTCGTATGACCGCATGGACCCGTGGTCGCTGGCCTTCACCACCGGCGTCCGGGCCCTGGAAGTGACGGTCGACGGCGAGACTGTGCTGCGCGACGGCCGACCCACCCGCGTGGATGCAACCGAGATCCGAGCCAAAGCCGCCGAAGCCGCCGCCAGACTGTTCGCCAAGCTCGAACAGATGCCGTAGGCGGAAGAGCCGCATTAGGAGACGCCATGACCCAGCCCGTAGCCCTCTACATCCAGGACGCCCACACCCTCGCGGAGTCGATGGAGCTGTCGCGTTACGCGGAGTCCAAGGGCTTCGACGCCGTGTGGCAGGCCGACTCCCGGCTGGTGCGCGACGCGGTGGTGCCCATGGCCGCCATCGCCGCCGTCACCGACACGATCAAGGTGGGCAGCGGCGTGGTGGACTGCTGGACCCGCAATCCGGCCCGGCTGGCCTCCACCTTCTCCACCCTCGACGACCTGGCCCCGGGCCGCATCCTGCTCGGCATAGGAGCCTGGTGGGAGCCGCTGGCGTCGAAGGTGGGCGTGAACCGGGTGCGCCCGTTGAAGGCGATGCGGGAGATCGTCGAGGCGTGCCGCGGCCTTCTCAACGATCAGACCGTCACCTTCCAGGGCGAGTTCGTGCAGTTCGACGGGGTGGAGCTCGACTATGTGCAGCAGGAGCGCCGCCCCAAGGACGTGCCCATCTACGTAGGAGCGACCGGCGCCAAGATGATGGCCCTCACCGGCGAGATCGCCGACGGCGTGGTGTTCAACTACCTGGTGTCGCCCCAGTACAACGCGCAGGCCATGGAGCACCTGGCGGAGGGAGCGGCCCGCGTGGGCCGCACCGTCGACGACCTGGACCGGCCCCAGTTGATCGTGTGCTCGATGGCATCGGGCGACTCCGAGGCCGAGCGGACCGAGGCTCTCGACGGTGGACGCATGCTGATCACCCAGTACCTGGGCCAGCAGCCCCACATCATGAAGGCTTCGGGCGTATCGCAGTCGCTGCTCGACGAGGTCGGCTCGGTGCTGACCTGGCCGGCCACCCTCGAACAGGTCGAGGAAGCCTCCAAGCTGGTACCCGACGATGTGGTGCAGCTGCTTTGCGCGGCCGGCACCGCCGACGAGTGCCGGGCCAAGGTGCGCCACTACATCGACAACGGCTGCACCACACCGATCCTGTACCCGCTGGGACCGGACGCGGAGATGATGATCGACGCCTTCGCCGACTGGGAGATCTGACGGCCCGAGCCCCAGGATTCTCCATGACCGATCTTCTCGTCCGAAACGCTCGTCTCGTGGCGACAATGGACGCTGAGCGCACCGAGCTGGCCGGCGGCTGGGTGGCGGTCACCGGCGGGTTCGTCACGGGCGTGGGTCCTGGCGGCTCCGAGCCCTCCGGGGCGGCCCGCACCATCGACGCCGGCGACTGCCTGGTGACGCCGGGACTCATCAACACCCACCACCACCTCTACCAGAACCTCACCCGGGCCTACCGCCCCGCCCTCGACGGCAACCTGTTCGATTGGCTGCGCACGCTCTACCCGCTGTGGGCCCGGCTCGACGAGGAGGGCGCCCACGTGTCGGCCTGGGTGGGACTGGCCGAGCTCGCGTTGAGCGGATGCACCACCAGCACCGACCACCTCTATATCCACCCGGCCGGCGGCGGCGACCTGATCTCGGCCGAGATCGCGGCCGCCGCCGACTTGGGCGTTCGCTTCCACCCCACCCGGGGGTCCATGTCGCTCAGCGTCAAGGACGGCGGGCTGCCCCCCGACTCCACCGTGCAGACCGACGACGTGATCCTGGCCGAGTCCGAGC
>VXWX01000132.1 GCA_009835735.1 Acidimicrobiaceae bacterium | reverse complement strand
CTCGAGTTCGGACAGCTCGCGGTGGGCTCGGGTGAGGGCCCGCTCGGTGGCCGGATGGGTCTCCACGCCTCGGAAATGCCCGGGATCGCGCCGCAGCACAGTGCGGACCGCGGCGGCGATGACTGTCATGGTCACTCCCCGGCGCCCCTCTTCGGCCATGTCGGCCCCTCCGAGGCGCTCGGCGAGGTCGTAAGCGGTGTAGAAGGCGACGGCGGCAACGCCCCGAGTGCCGTTGTGGTCGCGGCGGCCAAGCGCCCGCCGGGCGGCCAGACCCACATAGTGGTTGGGCACGACAACGGTGACCGGGGCGAGCAGGTCGCCGCCTTTTGCCCGCACCACGGCCGTAGCCAGCGCCTCGTGGGCGGGCGGACCGTAGCCCGTGGTCACCAACTCGATGGACACGCCCGAACCCTAGAACGACCATACGACACCGGTTCTGTTCGACCAAGGGAATCCAGTCGTGCTTCTGACGGAGTCGGCGATGCCGAAGTAGGGTTCCGGGCAGATGATCTTGGTCAGACTGCCCGCCAGATGAGCTCCCCAGAGCTCATGAGTGAGTTGCGAGGCCTCGATGTTGCGCTCGGCCGCCAGATCCGTGAGCGTCGGATTCGGGCCGGCTTATCGCTGAAGGAGCTCGCGTCACAGGCGGATCTATCGCCGTCTTTCCTCAGCCAGCTGGAGCGGGGGCTGGCCAGGCCTCGCATTACGTCGCTGCATCGCGTTGCCCGCACTCTGGGCACCACGGCCCAGGCCCTGCTGGCGCTTGAGGAGACGAAGCCCTACTCGTTGGTCCGTCGTGACGACCCACGCGAAGTCGACCATGACATTGACAAGGCAGCGGGGACCGCTCGATCGCTGGTACGAGATGCCCGATTCCTTACCGCTCTGGAGTTCCGCGGGGTTCCCACGAGCTTCGGCCAGTACTACGAGCACCCCGGCGAGGAAATGCTGCTTGTGGTTCAGGGCGTGGTCGAGAAGGACATTGACGGCGAGATCATCGAACTCCGCGCCGGGGACTGCATCTGTTTTGATGGCCGGGTGCCGCACAGGTCGCGCCGGGTGAGCGACGAAGAGGTCGTTGCCTACCTGATCACCGTGAGGGACGACGCTCGAGGAAGCTGACTTCGGCCGCCGAGACGGTGCCGCGTCCCGATCCACTATGCCGAGCCGCTCTCTTGACGCGTCCCAGAAATTTGATTAGATTGAAAAACAATCCCAAAAGTTCCATTCTATCAAACAGCGGAGGTATGGGAATGAGACGAATTGCTGCCTTCGTGATGTTGTTGGCGCTGATCTCGGCGGGGTGCGGTGACGACACCGACGATGCCGTCGAGGGCGTTGCCGACGTGGCCGCGCCGAGCGAAACAGCGGACTCCGCAGCAGAACCGGCCGACGAGGCACCTGCGGCCGAGGAACCCGTGGCAGCCGAGGAGCCCGCACCCGAGCCAGCACCGGAGGAAGCGCCCGCGGAAGAAGTAGCAGACGCAGTAGAGGCAGATGAGGCTCCAGCGGTGGCAGCGGATCCCATGGCGGTTGACCTGTCGGGTGTCTGTCCCAACCCTCTGGTGTTGCAGACGGACTGGTTCCCGTCTCCTGAGCACGGCTACGCCTACCGCCTGATCGGCGACGCCGGGGACCTCGACACCGAGAACGGCATCTATCGGGGGCCGCTGCTCGACACGGGCATCGATCTCGAGATCCGCGCCGGCGGCCCCTACCTCGGCTGGCAACCCACGACCTCGACGATGCAGTTGGACCCCGGGATCCACTTCGGCTACGTGAACACCGACGAGCAGGTCGCCGCCTACGACGTCGTCCCGACGGTCGCGGTGGCGGCGCCCTTCGACACCAATCCGCAGATCCTCATGTGGAACCCGGAGGTGTACTCCTTCAACAGCTTCGAGGACATCGGCGAGTCTGACGCCACTGTCGTCTACTTCGCTGGCGGGGTCTTCATCGACTACATGGTGGATGCGGGCATTCTCCGGGCCGACCAAGTGGATCCGTCCTACGACGGATCGCCGGCCCGCTTCGTCGCCGAGGGCGGTGCCCTCGTCCAGCAGGGATTCGCCACCAGCGAGCCCTGGCTCTACGAGAACGCGCTCGAGGACTGGGGCAAGCCGGTGGACTTCCTCCTCATTCACGACTCGGGCTTCGAGATCTATCCGCAGCCGCTCGTCGTGCGCGCTGACGCCCTCGAGGAACTGAGGCCCTGTCTCGAGTTAGCCATTCCGATCTTCCAGCAGGCCGTCGTCGACCACTACGCCGATCCCGGCCCAACCGACGCGGTGATCCTGCAGATCGTGGAAGACCTCGCATCATTCTGGGTCCTGTATCCGGGCCAGATGGAGTACTCGTCCGCCACTGCGCTGGCACTCGGCAACGTCGGCAACGGCCCCGACGACATTGTCGGCAACATGGACGAAGCCCGCATGGAGAGAGTCGTCCAGCTGCTCAAGGACGTCCTCGAAGGCGTGCCCCAAGACGTCGAGGCGTCCGACATCTACACGAACGAGTTCATCGACCCGTCCATTGGATTCTGACGACCGCTCACGTGAGACTCGAGAGGTGCGAATTCGTAGAAGGGACTAGCCCATGACGAGTGCGGCCAGGGTTGCGTCGCGGGTGCCACTGGTGGATCTGTCAAGCGCGGTCGGGCCAGGACCCCAAAGAGACCGGGTGGTCGATGTCATTCGGCGGGCCTGTGAGGACGTGGGCTTCCTGGTGATCACCGGCCACGGTGTGTCCGAAGAGGTGGTGCAACGAATCGACGTGGTGTCTCGCGCCTTCTTCGCCCTGCCCCATGACGACAAGATGGCCCATATCGGCGCACCGGGGATCTACCGCGGTTTCACGCCATCACAAGCATCAGCCCTGGCGTTGTCACGCGAGGACGAATCGCTGCCGGACCTGTGCGAGCTGTACACCGTCAACCGCTTCGACGATCCTGAGGCTGCCCGCCGGGCGGGTTCGCGCGCCGGCCGAGAGGGGTTTTTCGCGCCCAACATCTGGCCCGACCCCGACCGGGTGCCCGGCTTCAAGGAAGCCTTCGAGACCTACTACGAGGTGATGGAGGACCTGGCAACGAAGCTGATGAGACTCATGGCTCTGGCCCTGGGCCTCGACGAGCACTGGTTCGACGACAAGATCCGCGACCACATCACCAACCTGACTGTCAACCACTATCCCGCTCTCGACAAACCGGCGCTGCCCGGTCAGTTCCGGCGGGGTGCGCACTCGGACTGGGGCAGCCTGACGATCCTCTATCACGACGGCGAGCCCGGCCTGCAGATCATGTCACCCGACGGTGAGTGGGAGGATGTGCCCGTGGTCGCCGACTCCTTCGTGGTGAATCTCGGAGATCTGATGGCGGCTTGGACGAACGACCGCTGGGTCTCGACCCTTCATCGGGTGGTTGCTCCTGAGGGCGACCTCGGTGACAGGATCTCCATAGCCTTCTTCCATCAGCCGACCTACGACGCTCACATCGAGTGCATCCCCACCTGCACGTCTCCCGACGATCCGCCCCGCCACGAGCCAACTACCTCGGGCGGGTGGATCCTGTCGATGCTCCAGAAGACCATCTACTGACAGGAGCCGGCATTGACGCAGCCTGATCCGCGACGGCTGCTGACGCTGGCCTACGAGCAGGCCCTCCGAGGCCTCACCGAAGGGGGAGTTCCGATCGGCGCCGCGCTGGTCGACGGTGAGGGCGCGGTGCTCGGAGCCGGATGCAACGGCAACGTCCAGCACGGGGATTTCCTGCTCCATGCCGAGACCGTCGCCATCCGGGCGGCAGGTGCACTGAGCGACTACTCCGACACGATCCTGGTGACCACGATGACGCCCTGCTGGTACTGCTCCGGCCTCGTGCGGTTCCTTGGCATCGGCGCGGTAGTTGTGGGTGACAGTGAGAGCTGGTCCGACGAGGCGCTTGACTGGCTGGCGACGGCCGGCGTATCGACCACGCGGCTGCATGATCAGGACTGTGTCGACATGTTCAACGACTGGATGGCCACCGGCCCCGAGGCGTGGTTGAGCCTGCCGTCGAGCTCGAGCGGCCGCAAGGCAGAAGCGGACTAGTCTCGCGCCAGGCGACGTCAGGAGGTGTGAGCTGGCCGTGACGGTTCCGACCGAAGTCGTGCCCCGGGTGCCGCTCGTGGATCTGGCGGGTGCGTTCCACCCTGGACCGCGCCGCGGCGACGTCGTCGACCAGATCCGGCGGGCGTGCGAGGACATCGGCTTCCTGGTGATCACCGGTCATGGCGTGTCCGAGGAGGCAGTGGCCCGGATCGACACCGCCGCCCGGCAGTTCTTCGCCCTGCCGCTGGCCGACAAGATGGAGCTCGTTTGTGACTTCGGCAACCGGAGGGGCTACAAGCCCCTCCAGAGCTCGACGCTGGCACTCTCTCGCGACCAGGAGACGCCACCGGACCTCGCCGAGCTCTACCTCGTCAACCGTTTCGACGACCGTGACGCGGCCCGCCGGGCCGGGCTGCGCGAGGGGAGGGAGGAGTTCTTCGCCCCCAACGTTTGGCCCGATCCGGGCCTGGTGCCCGGCTTCAGGGAGTCGTTCCTGGACTACTACGCGGTCATGGAGGGCTTGGCCGCCAAGATCATGAGACTGATGGCGCTGGCGCTGGAGCTGGACGAGCATTGGTTCGACGACAAGATTGTCGATCACATAACCGGTCTGGCGGCCCTCCGCTACCCGCCCCTGCAGGCTCCGCCCCTGCCGGGGCAGTTCCGCCGGGGGCCGCACTCGGACTGGGGCAGCCTCACGATCCTCTACGGCGACGGCGTGCCCGGCCTGCAGATCCTGTCACCCGAGGGCGACTGGGAGGACGTGCCCGCGGTGGCGGGCTCCTTCGTGGTGAACATCGGCGATCTGATGGCAGCTTGGACCAACGATCGCTGGGTGTCGACCCTCCACCGTGTGGTGGCCGCGGACGGCGCCTGGGGCGAGCGCATCTCGGTGGCATTCTTCCACCAGCCCACCTACGACGCGGTCATCGAGTGCATCCCGACTTGCACCTCGCCCGACGATCCGCCCCGCTACGAGCCCATCACCTCGGGGGAGTGGCTGGACTCGATGATCCGCAAGACCACCACTTACAACTGAGCCGTCTCCTGAGCGCTCGCTTCGGCGGGCAGGTCTGTGATGAACATGTGGCCGGGCTCGTGGGTGATGGCCATCTCAGGACGGGCGTAGGCGATGGCCAGCTGCGGGGTCACGCCGCAGGCCCAGAACATGGGCACCTCGCCGTCGTGGATGTCGACGGGGTCGCCGAAGTCGGGAGCGTGCAGGTCCTCGATGCCCAGGTCGGCAGGATCGCCGACATGGACCGGACCGCCGTGGGCGCTGGGGTAGGCGTCGGTGATCCGCCGGACCTGCCCGACCGACCCGGTGGGCATGGGCCGCATCGACACCACCAGCGGTCCGGCGAAGTTCCCGGCCGGCTCGCACGGGCGGTCCGTGATGTACATGGGCACGTTGCAGCCCTGCTCTACATGGCGGACAGGCAGGCCGGCCCGGAGGAGGGCCGCCTCGAAGCTGAAGCTGCATCCCAGCAGCACCGATACCAGGTCGTCTCGCCACCAGCTGGTGGCGTCGGTGGCCGAGTCGGTGTGGTTGCCGTCGACGAACAGCCGGTACCGGGGAACGTCGGTCCGGAGGTCGCTGCCTGGCGCCGAGCACACGGCTTCCGTACCTTGCTCCACCACCTCCACGATGGGACAAGGCTTCGGATTGCGGGCCGCGAACGTCACGAAGTCGGAGGCCACCGCCCGGGGCAGCACCACCAGGTTGGCCTGCACGCAGCCCGGGGCGAGATGAGCGGTGGGCCCGGTGTGCTGGCTGGCCCGGATCGCCAGCCGTGCCCGCCGCGCCGGGCCCACACGGAGCGGCTCGCGAGTCATGTTCCTGGCCTACTGCTCGGCCCCTAGGGGACGTACTCGTAGACGGTGTTGGACCGGGTGGCAGCCGGGTCGCCGGAATCGAGATGTTCGACCACGGCCATCCGCCGCACGCCGCAGTCACCGAAGTCGTCGCAGCTGATCGACCCGATGATCCCGCCGTATCCAGACACGCCGTCGAGGTACTCGCGCACTCCCGCCAAGTCGATCACGAGCGACTCACCTTCAAGTCGCGAGGCTGCCTCTATCGCCTCGAGCAGCAGGGTGGCCGCGTCGTAGGCGTGCGCCCAGAAGGCCGCCTCCGGGGCCGTGCCGTAGGCGTCCTCGTACTCGGACAGGAGGTCGGCACTGCGCCTGCCGGTGCTCTCGTTGGCGTTCGTGCCAAAGCTGAGGTTCGGCCCGGACAGGAACATCCCCTCGGACTCCTCGAATCCCAGGAACGCGTCCGCCAGCAGCCCGTCGCCGGAGAGCCGGAGCACGCCGTCGAGACCTGACACGTCCGGCAGTTGCTGCACGATGGCGGCGCCCGCCGTCCGCGAGACGGGGAAGAACAGCGCCTCGGGCGAGCCGTCGGCGAGGTCGGTGAGCGTCGGCACCAGGTCGGTCTCGTCGCGAGCGACCACGCCGACACCGGTGACCGAGCCGCCGAGCTCTTCGAAGGATGCGGCGAACGCCTCTGCGAGACTCTGGGTGTAGGCGTCGCCGTTGTGGATCGTTGCGACCGTGTCGACGCCCTTCTCGGAGCGGAGGAACTGCGCCATCGTCCTTGCCTGGTACAGATCGTTGTCCGCGGTGCGGTAGTAGCCCTCGTGGTGGTCGGAGCTCGGGTTTCCGGCCAGGTCGGAAGTGAGTCGGGGGGAGGAGTTCGCCGGGGAGATCATCACCTTGTTGGCGCCGGTCACCAGCGGAGCGGCGGTGACCGCGGCCGCAGAGCAATTCGTGCCGATCACGCCGATCACGTCGGCATCGGCGGCGATCTCCTCTCCGGCCCGTTCGCCGCCCTCGGGTGAGCAGCCGTCGTCGATGGGTGTGCCGAGATCCAGGTCGAAACCGTGGACCGTCCCGTAGTGGCCCACCGCGAGCCGCACGACCCTCTCAACCGTCGGACCGGAACCCGCGTCGCCGCTCAGTGCCAGGACCGACCGGATCTGGATGGCCTCCCCGGGGCCGACCTCCACGACCCCGAGCGACCCGTCGCCAAGAGCGTCGACGGCCTCGCTGCTGTCACTGGCCCCGTCGCGGTTGCCGCTGCATGCTCCGGCTACGAGGGCCACCGCCATCACGATGGACAAGGCCGCTGTCAGCCGACACCCGCTCCCGGCCATGATCGTGGGGCGCAGTGTGTTCACGGAGGCGAGACTACTGATGACTCGATCCTGTAAGTGTTGGCGCACCCGACAGGAGGGGCCTTGGACCCTGGCAGATCACGCGCACCCTTTGCAGCGCATCGGATGCCCCGTCCGTCACTTCGTGGCTTCGCCGCCGTCGTTGAGGACGGCGAGCAGGGCGTCGAGAATCGGCAACTGACCTTTGTGCAGTTTCGTCCTCGCCGAGTCGATCGGCCACCAGGCCGCCTTGTCCACCTCCGGGTACTCACGGACGTGACCCGAGCCGGGTGGCCATTCGAGTTCGAAGGTGTTGCTAACCACGTGCGTGGCGTCGAAGTCTGCCTCGAGCGCCCATGCGCTGATCCGTTTGCGGCTGGGCGGGCCGAACTCTCCGAGGAAGAGCCTCGGCCCTCCCGGCGGCGGCGATCCCAACTCCTCCTCGAACTCCCGCAGGGCCACGGTCTCGGCGTCCTCGCCCTCGGCGTACTCACCCTTAGGGATCGACCAGGCGTGAACATCTTTGTTGGCCCAGAACGGCCCGCCGGGATGCACTAGCAGCAGTTCGACCACGCCGTCGGCGTTGCGTCGGTGAAGTATCAAGCCGGCGCTTCTCTTGCTTGTCATAATGGTGCCCGACAATAGGCCGCATCGGGTCTTGGCCCGAAGGAGGCGCCAGCGAGATGGACCGGGCAGCCGAGCGGGCCGCAGCGGTGGCCGACGCCATGGAGGACATCGCCAAGATCGACGCCCACGGCCGCGAGCACGGCGGCATCGACCGGGCCGGGGTGGAGCGCATCAAGGAGCGGCTGCTGCAACTGGCCGAGCGCGACGACCTGTTCGGCGACGAGGACTTCCCGCCCCCAGAAGCTCCGGGCGCCTCAGTGAGCTACCGGATCGCGCAGAACGACGACGATGAGTTGGCGCTGTACGTCCAGTGCGTGGGCGACGGAACGGCGGCACCGCCGCATGAGCACAGGACCTGGGCGGTGATCGTGGGGATGCGCGGGCAGGAGCTGAACCGGCTATATGGCCCGTGCGCAGGCAGCAACGAGCCTGAGGTGCAGCGCGAGGTGATGGTCGAGCGGGGCACCGGCGTGGCGATGCTCCACGACGACGTGCACTCGATCCACATCCAGGGCGCGTCGACCAACTTCCACTGTTACGGCCTCGCGCTCGAACGGCTGACCGGCCGCCTGTTCTGGCACGCCCGGAGCGGCCAGTGGCAGGTCTACGACGACGACAGCCAGATAGTCGAAGCCCGCCCCGGCCGGACCTAGGTGGTCGGTTCACTCCAGTCGGGGTGTGCCCTCGGTGAGGGCGATCCGCACGATGCGGCCGATGCGAGCGGCACGGGTCTGGTCCCGCTTGGCGTCAGCCAGCCACACGAGACACTCCTTGCGCCTAGACGGTGCTAGGGCTTCCCAGGCCGATGACGCACCGTCCTCGGCCAGAGCCTCCTGCAGGTCCGACGGTGTTTCAGGCGTCCGGTCGCTCCGGTCGAGGCGGATCCGGATCTCCACCGAGTCACCGGTCCCCTTGCCGATGGCACCCCGGACTGCGCCGTTGAGGAACAGCCGGTGGCGCCCACCACCAACCGGCACAAGGGTCGCAGTCAACTCCGCCCCATCGGCAGTGCCCACGACCGGCACGTGACCCCGCACACCGAACGCATCGGACACGACCGCAGGAACATCCAGAGCCACGTTCATGATGTGCGAGTAGTTCGACGGCAGCTCGTAGAGCACCCCCACAAACCGATGCTCACCCTCCTTGAGGTCTTCGGCTATCTCAGTGGAGTTCATCGACCGGAGTCAGTGGGAGCGTTGCAGCAGGCTCCGGTAGGCGGCCACTACTGGCTGCAACTCTTGCGGGGTGGCCCCGTGCATGATGACGGCGTCGCAGCCGAGGTCGAGTTGGTGCTGCACCGCATCGGCGCACTGCTCGGGGGTGCCGGTGGCTGCGGGGGCGAACCACTCGGCAGGGATCACCTCGGCCAGCTGCTCCAACTCTTCGGTGGTAGCCCCGGCGTCGATCGCACCTCGGCGGGTCGTCACCACGGGATGCTCCCGGAATCGCTGGAGTGTGGCGAGGTCCCACCGGTTGGTGTTCACCAGCAGCTCCCCGTAGCCCTGCAGGTAGGTGGCCAGCCGCCCCACCGTCTTCATCATCCGGGCCTCGTAGGGCAGGTGGTCGCCAACGGTGGCGAAACACGACCACACCCGCACATCGGAAGGATCGCGGCCCGCCTGCTCTGCGGCAGACCGCACCGTCTCCACGGAGCGCACCACCGTCTCGTCGGTGAAGTAGGTGTGCAGGATCACTTCGTCGAAGCAGCGGCCCGCGAGCCTGAGGGTGTTCTCACCGAAGGCGGCGAGGCTCATGGGCAGGTGCTCGTCGAGCGACGTATCGAGGCGGAGGTAGGGATAGCGCCCGGCCGGTCCGTCGTGGTTCACCACAGCCTCGCCCCGGAACAGCCGGCGCATCAGCCCGGCGAAGTCCTCCATCTCGGCCGTCGTGATGTGGTTGATGCCCATCACGGTCTGCAGCAGCGGGACACCCCGGCCGATGCCCAGCACGAAGCGGCCGCCGGTGAGGCTCTGCATCGTGCGGGCGAACCCGGCGGTGACCAGCGGATGGCGGGTGTTGCTGTTGGTGACGCCGGTCGAGATGGTGATCGTCTCGGAGACTGCGGCCGCCGCCCCGCACTGCGCGGCCACCTCCTTCTTGTTGTAGCGCTCGGATATGAACACCGTTCCCAGCCCCAGCGCCTCGCCCTCTCGCACCTCCTGAAGCAGATCCCGTGAGCTGTCGGCCTCGCCCGCCAGCGCATAGAAGCCCAGTTCAGGAAACTCGCTCATCGCCGTTCGCCTCCCAGGTGCTGCGACCTGCCGATGCTAATCGCGGTCATAATCGTGCCCATGAGCGGCGGCTCGCATATTCGACGGCCGGGACCGGACCTCCCGAGCGGCTGGCAGGCATGGCGGAGCGACCGTGCGCTCGGCGCCGTGCTGGCGCTGGTCGTTCTCGCCGGTGCGGCCGCGGTCGTCGGGTTAGTGCTGCTGTGGCCCACCGGCGAGGGCCGTGACGCCGCCCGGGAGCGCGCCGACGAGATCGGCCTCACCTACCAGCGCCTGGCCGCCACCGTCATCGAGGTCACCGACCGGGTGTGCAGCTACTCGGCTCCCGACGACCCGCAGGCGTGCAGGACCATCACCACCCGCGTCGATGAAGGCACCAACGCGGGAACCCAGGTCGCCCTGCCGGAGTTCAACCTCGCCTACGACCGGGTCTCCATACGGATCTCGCCGGGGGACAAGGTGATCGTCGGCCACGAGGACACCAACGACTACTACTTCTTCGTCGACCGCGACCGGCGCACGCCGCTGGTGTGGCTCGCCGGGCTGTTCGCCCTCGTTGTGGTGGCGCTCGGGCGTCTGCGCGGGGCCCTGGCCCTCGTCGGGATGGCCGCCACGGTGGTGGTGCTAGTCGCCTTCGTCGCCCCCTCAGTGCTCGACGGCAACGATCCGGTTCTGGTGGCGGTAGTGGCCGCTGCGCTGATCGCGTTCGTGAGCCTGTACCTCACTCACGGACTCAATGCGCACACCACCGTCGCCCTCGCCGGCACCCTCGCGTCCCTGGGGCTCACCCTCGGGTTGTCGTGGGTCTTCTTCGGACTCGCTGAGTTCACCGGCCTGGCCACCGAGGAGGGTCTGACCCTGCCGCTGATCGCCGGCGACGTCGACCTGGCCTCGCTGCTGCTGGGCGGGGCCATCATCGGCGCGCTGGGCGCGCTCGACGACGTGACGGTCACCCAGGTGGCCACCGTGGCGGAGTTGCGCTACCGCAGCCCC
>VXWX01000052.1 GCA_009835735.1 Acidimicrobiaceae bacterium | reverse complement strand
AGCGTGCTCTTGCCGTGGTCGACGTGGCCGGCAGTGGCGACTACGTGCATCGGCGGGTAGCCGGCTCGCCGGCGGGAATCGGAATTGGCAGCGTTATGCGCCGTATAGGGGGCATTCTGCTGCCAATTCGGTTCAGGCGGGCGGCTCGGTTACGCCGGTAGCCTCGCGCAGCGCCTCAGCCACTTCGGCGTCGTCGGCGGGGTGGACGGTGCGGAGGTCGACGACGGTGGTGCCGTCGACGACCCGGGCGATGATCGGCCGGGACTGTGACCGCAGTGCGGCGGTGTGGTCGCCTGGCACGGCCACACCCACCGAGTCGATCTCGACACCGGGCAGGGTTCCACCGCCGGGCGTGGCTGCGGTGGCGACCTCTGCGAGACCCTCGTACACACCCAGACGGCCCCGCAGGTCCGCCACCGTGAGCGCGGCCATGCGCCAGAACTCGATGGCGTCGCCGTCGCCCCGCAGGTAGGCCAGCGCGGTGTGCTGCAGCGCGGCCAGCACTAGAGAGCCCGGCCGCAGGGCACGGGCCAGCGGGTGGCGGCGACAGGCGTCCACCAGGTCGGCCCGCCCGGCGATGATGCCGGCCTGGGGTCCGCCCAGGAGCTTGTCGCCGGAGAACGTCACCAGCGCAGCGCCCGCCTCGATGCTCTGGCGGGCGGCCGGCTCGGAGTCCAGCCACGGCGGGGGGCCGCCGGCCAGCCATCCGCAGCGGCTGTCGAGCAGGCCCGATCCGATGTCGACCACCAGCGGCGGGCCTAGGTCGGCCAGCTCCGCGGTACGGGGCGCCTCGGTGTAGCCCACCACCCGGAAGTTCGACTGGTGCACCTGCACGACCACAGCCACATCGTTGGCACTGTCGGCCACCGCGGCCGCGTAGTCAGCCCGGCGGGTCCGGTTGGTCGTTCCCACCTCCACCAGCCGGGCCCCCGACCAGGCCATCACGTCGGGCACCCTGAAGCCGCCGCCGATCTCCACCAGTTCGCCCCGGGAGACCACCGCGTCGCGGCCGGAAGCCAGCGCGGCCAGCACCAGCATCACCGCCGCTGCGCAGTTGTTCACCGCCATGGCCGCCTCGGCCCCGCAGGCCCGGGCCAGCAGCGCCGGGGCGCCCGTCTGGCGGTCGCCGCGCTCGCCGCTGTCGAGGTCGAGCTCGAGGTTGGAGTAGTCGGCGCCCTGGCTCCAGGCCAGCGGCGCCCGGCCGAGGTTGGTGTGCAGCAGCACGCCGGTGCCGTTGATCACCGGCGTCAACAGCCGCCGGCGGATGCGCTCGGCCCGGGCTCCGGCCGAGGCGGGGTCCCCGGCCGCCACCGCGGCCCGGGCCGCGTCGACCAGGAGCGCATGGGGCAGTCCGGTCCCGGCCAGCGAGCGGGCCAGCCGGTCGACTGAGGGCGGTCGGTCCTTCGGCGACACGTCGGTGACAAGGCTACGCACCCGGCTGCGGTGCTTGCGCTGGCCGGCGGCGAGACAGGCCGGTGCCGGACGGTGGTCAATGCCGCTCGGCTGTGCCTCCCGCTCTTGCTCGCTTCGCTCACGGGCCGCTCGGGCCACGGCCTCGCTCGACGCCTCCCTTGAGTTCCAAGTCTTGGTGCCGCCATGCCGCTCGGCCTCTTACGCTGGGGGCGTGTTCGTCCTGCTGCTCCTCCTGCTGCTGTGCGTGCCGTTGCTGGAGCTGTACGTGATCATCCAGGTGGCCGGCGGGATGGGGACCGGCCAGACCATCGTGCTGCTGATCGTGGTCTCGGTGGTGGGGGCCTGGATGGTGCGCCGCTCCGGGCTGGGTGTGCTCAACCAGATCCGGGCCCGCCTGAGCCGCGGCGAGCTGCCCGCCGCTGAGTTGGTGGACGGGTTGCTGATCCTGGTGGCGGGCGCGTTGATGCTCACGCCGGGCTTCATAACTGACGCGGTCGGGCTGCTGCTGCTGTTCTTTCCCACCCGTGTGCTGGTCAGATCGCTGCTGATGCGCCACTTCTCGAAGAAGATCACCGTCGGGGGATGGTCGGCCGGGCCAGGCGGGCGCGGCGGTTTCGGCTTCGGCTACAGCTCGGGCAGCCCCGGCGGGTTCCACCCGGGCGGTCCCGATGTCCGCGATGTGAACGAGGTGCGTGAGATCCGCGACAGGCGGCAGAGCAGTGAGGACTCAGATGGAGATTGACCCCGGCACAACCGCAGCCGTGGACGAGGTGCTTACCACCACCCGCGCCGTGCGACGGCGCCTCGACCTGGAGCGCGACGTGGACGACGAGATCATCCTGGACTGCATCGACGTTGCCGAGCAGGCTCCCACCGGGGGCAACCAGGGCAGCCGGCGCTGGCTCATCGTGCGTGATCCGGAACTCAAGCAGCGGTTGGCCGACCTCTATCGCGATGTGATCGGCAACCGCATGATCGAGGCCCGCGACCGTCTGGCCGGCACCGGTGACCCGCGGGAGCGGTCCATGCTCTCGGCGGGGCATCTGGCCGAGCATCTCGGCGAGGTGCCGGTCATCGTGATCCCGGTGATCCTCGGTCGCCACGACGGCAGCGGGCGTCCCGGCCTGTTCGACTCGGTGATCCAGAGCGGCTGGAGCTTCTGCTTGGCCTTGCGGGCCAGGGGTCTGGGCACGGCCTGGACCACCGCCGGCCTGGCCAAGGCGCCCGAAGTGAAGGAGTTGCTCGGCATCCCCGACGATGTGACCGAGATCGCCATGTTCCCGGTGGCCTGGACTGTCGGCACCGACTTCAAGCCGGCTCGGCGGCTTCCGGCCCGCGAGATCGCCTACTTCGACGGCTATGCCCGCACGTACGAGCGGGGGCCCAGCCATCCGGTGCGCATCGCCGACGGTCCCGGCACCGTAGTGGAGGTGGACATCCGGGCCGACCCGGCCGCAGTCTGGGCCGAGGTGACCGACATCAACCTGCCGGCGCGGTTCTCCGAGGAGTTCCAGGGGGCCGAATGGGCCGACGGCCACGACGGGCCGGCGCTGGGCGCCCCTTTCGTGGGCCGCAATCATCACCCGGCCCGGGGCGACTGGGAGGCTCAGTGCTTCGTGGACGTGTTCACCGAGCAGGTCGCGTTCGGTTGGTGCACCAGCGACATCGACAATCCCGGCGCCCGCTGGCGCTTCGAGCTCGAGCCCGTAGTGGGCGGCACCCGGCTGCGCTTCCGGGGCATCCTCGGTCCGGGACCCTCCGGGCTCGACGAGATCATCTCAGCCCGCCCCGACCTGGAGCCTCGCATCATCGACCGGCGAGTGGCCGAGCACAGATCCAACATGCAGCGGGTGGTGGAGGGGATCAGGACCCACATCGAGCAGGCCGCCGCGAGTTCTTGAGCCCTTGACCGTTATGAGGACCTCGGTCCAGCTCACTGCTGACGCGGGCTCGTGGTCCGAGTCGGTCGACTTCGTGACGGGAGCCGAGGCCCTGGGCGTGGACGCGGTGTGGGTCGCCGAGGCGTGGGGGTCCGACGCGGCCTCCCCGCTGGGCTACCTCGCGGCCCGGACCGAACGGGTGGCGCTGGGCGCGTCGGTGTTCCAGGTCGGGGTCCGCTCGGCGGTGATGACAGCCCAGACCGCGCTGACCCTCAACGAGCTGTCGCAGGGGCGGTTCGTGCTGGGGCTGGGAGTGTCGGGACCGCAGGTCATGGAGGGTCTGCACGGAGTGGGCTTCGCCGATCCGCTGGGCCGCATGGCTGAGACGCTCGACGTGATCGCGCAGGCCTTCGCCGGTGAGCGCATCGCCTATTCGGGCCGTCATCTGCGGCTTCCCCTTGCCGGCGGGGAGGGCAAGTCGCTGCGCCTGTCGATCCGGTCCGGGACGGCCCCGCCCGTCTACCTGGCCTCGATGCTGCCCAGGATGCTGGAGCTGACCGGCGAGCGGGCCGACGGCTGGCTCGGCACCAGCTTCGTGCCCGAGGGCGCCGAGGACGCCTATTTCCGTCATCTACGAGCGGGCGCGGCCCGGGCCGGGCGGACCCTCGACGACATCGACATCTGCCAGGGTGCCGAGGTCGCCTTCGCCCGTGACGAGGCTGAGCTGACCGCCATGATCGACGCCCGCCGGGCCGGGCTGGCCTTCAGCCTCGGCGGCATGGGCTCGGGCCGCTCCAACTACTTCAACTCTGCCTATGCCCGCCAGGGCTTCGCCGATGTCGCGGCCGAGTCCCAGCGTCTGTGGCTGGCCGGCGACAGGCCGGGCGCGGCCGCGGCGATCCCCGACGAGATGGTGCTGGCCACCACCCTCATCGGCACCGTCGAGATGGTGCGGGACCGTTTGGCCGGGTGGGCTGCCGCCGGGGTCGACACCGTGCGCTTGTACCCGGCCGGCGACACGGTGGATGAACGCCTTGACACACTCGGACGAGCGTTGGACCTGGTTCCGTAGGGCGGCACTGGGCATCGCGTTTCTCGCGGTGGCCGGATTCGCGGCGCTCGCCGCGACTTCGCATGCCTGGGCACAACCCTCGGACACGTTCTCGGACACTGATCAAGCCGGCGTGCACAGCGACGCGGTCGAGGCGCTCGGCGCCGCAGGGATCCTGAGCGGCACCGGATGCACGCCCGAGCGTCTGTGCCCGCAGCAGCCGTTGCCCCGATGGGCGATGGCGGTCTGGCTGGTGCGCGCTCTCGACGGTCGAGATCCTCCCAGCACAAGAAGCTCACGCTTCGTCGATGTCCCGTCCCGGCGATGGTGGGCGCCGCATGTGGAGCGTCTCTTCGACCTGCGTGTCACCAAGGGGTGCGGCGCGAACCCGGCCCGCTTCTGCCCATACCGGCCCGTGACCCGAGCCGAGATGGCCAGCTTCCTGAAGCGGGCGTTCCGGCTCAGCCCGGCCGATCCCGTTGAGGTCCCAGGGTTTGCCGATACGGGGGGCAACACCCACGAGTCCGCGATCGACGCGCTCGCTGCGGCGGGCATCACGACGGGCTGCTCGGCCTCCCCGACCCGCTACTGCCCGGATGTGCCGGTGACCCGGGCCGAGATGGCGTCGCTGTTGACTCGGGCGTTGCGGTTCAATGCCACCGTCACCTGGCTGTCCGCCGGCGACTCGTATTCCTCGGGCGTCGGAACCGACCCTCACGCCCATGGACCTTGCCGGCGGAGCCCGCGCTCGGCCGGTCCGGCCGCATCGGATGCGCTCAGGCAGCGGGGATGGGTCATAGCCCACACCCACACGGCCTGCGAGGGCGGTCTGGTCGAGGACATGTTCAACTCCCGGCCGCAGGATCCGGGCCGGTTGTCGATGTGGGCGGAGCACACAGAGGTGCTCGGCGGACCCCAGCGGGTGGACATTGTCGCACTGTCGCTGGGAGGCAACGACGTCGGCTTTGAGGAGGTGGTGCTGGCCTGCGTGCCGTTCACGCGGGTGACCGAGCTGTTCCT
Source organism: Acidimicrobiaceae bacterium (assembly GCA_009835735.1). Taxonomy (GTDB): domain Bacteria; phylum Actinomycetota; class Acidimicrobiia; order Acidimicrobiales; family Aldehydirespiratoraceae; genus Aldehydirespirator. The sequence continues at coordinate 5,840 of VXWX01000052.1, read as the reverse complement.
GGGGTGCCCGTCGGAGGACGGGTTGCGGGCCAGGATCGACAACCTCGTCACACCGGCGAGAACCTGCCCCGGCGCCAGCCGGACCGGTTCGCGGCCCGACTACCGTTGCGCCCTTCGCATCGCCGGGGACCGCTACGGATCGATCGCCGACTTCTACCGCGAGATCGTGTCCGAGCGACTCACCGAGAGGGGCCGCCTGTATGTGATCGGCTATCCGAGCCTGATCGCGCCCTCGAGTGAGTGGAGGCTGTTCGGCCCGTGCCGGGTGGTGTACAAGCCCGAGACGGTCGACATGCTGGGCCGGCTGGCCGAGCAACTCAACCGGCAACTGGCCGCGGCGGTGCGGCAGGCCAATGAGGAGCTCGGCGAGGTGCGGGTCCATTACGTCGACACGTACAGGCCCTTCCGTGAGGGGCGCCATGAGGTGTGCGGGCGGGGCTCGGACTTCCTGCACGGCATCACCCATGTGGGTCGCGACCCGCTCAGTGGCTGGTATCGGAGCTTCCACTTGAACAACGCCGGCCATGCCGCGGTGGCGCGGCTCCTTGCCGATGAGGTGAGTTCGACCTTCCGGCCCTCGATCGGCCTGGCCGAGCCCCAGAGGCCGAGCGGGTAGCTCCGCTCGGCTGCATCAGGGGGTGTCCGGCTGCACGTCGGTGCGCTGACATACTGGGTCCGGTGCGTGATGGAAGCTGACCGCGGTTCGAGGCCCGTGATGGGGATGTCGCTCGGGTTGGCGGTCGCCAGGCGGGCACTGCTGCTGGCCCTGGTGGCGCTGCTGGTCGCCGTAGTGGCGCTGGTGGCCGCGCTCGTGGCCGACTCCGGCAGTGACGACGCGGCCGACGCCGTCGACATCGCCGACCTTACGGAGGCGCGGACCGCGGCGGCCGCGGCGCAGGCCAGCGCCGAGGACGCCGCCATCATGTCCGCCGCGTCGGCGGCCAAGGCCGACGAAGCGGCTGTCGTGGCCCAGGAGGCGGTCGTGATGGCCCAGCAGGCCGCGGCTGCGGCCGAGTCGGCGGCTGCTCAGGCCGCCGCGGCGTTGGAGGCCCTCGCCGCCGCCCAGGCCACCGCCGGCGCCGAGGGTGAAACGCAGCCGGCGGAGACCTCGGACGGAACGGCCGAGGCTGAGACGTCCGCGGCCGAGACCGACACGGCCGGCGCCACCGAGGAGACCGACGAGACAGCGGAGCCCGCCGACACCGAGACAGATGCCGACGACACGGACGCGACCACGGATACCCAGGACGCCGACGCCTCCGACACGGGCGGCGACGAGTCCGGGGAAGCGTCGACGGACGGAGCCGGCGACGCGCCGGACGACGCGCCCGAGCCGGCCGTGTCCCTTCCCGGCGAGCCTTACGAGTTCGGCCCGGCCGCAGGCGCGGCGCTGGCCGTGGTCGGTGTCTCGCATGACAGCGTGCTGAACGTGCGCGACGTGCCTGCGGGGGAGATCGTCGCCCGGCTGGACAACGTGATGAACGTGGGCAGCGAGCCGGTCGTCTACGTCCGCGAGGCCGACTCTGACGCACTCATCGCCACCCTCGATCTCAATCGGGGTGTGATCGCCACCGGCAACACCCGCAAGCTTCCCACCACGATCTGGCACGAGATCCGCATGGCCGACGCGGTGGGATGGGCCAGCAGCGCCTTCCTGTCGCCGTTGGGTGCAACCTCGGACGCCACCGCCGAGGTCGTCGCCGTCCTGGGCGAGACCCCCGCCGCGCCGACGCTGGAGGAACTGGCGCGGGTCGTCGCTCGAGCGGTGGCCTCCGACGATCCGCCGTCTCGCATCGTCGTGTCGGGTACCCCCGTCCTCGGCGATCTCGGAGAGGTCACGGTCGACGTGTTGGGTCTGCCCGACGACGCCGTCCGCGGCTTCCGGCTGCAAGTCTTCGCCGAACAGGATTCTGAGTCAGATCTGTTTACGCTCAGGACCGTGGAGAGCACAACGATCTGCGACAGCCACCGAGGCGTCAGCGAAGAAGGTCTCTGCAACTAGTGACCGTGGCAACTGGGGTCGGCGGCGGGCCTTCGGGTTCGGTGATTCCTGCCCATGGCGATCAGCAGGTCGACGATCCGTGGGAGGCCATCGAGGCCTGCTACACGGCGGGCTGGACCGACGGCCTGCCCGTGGTTCCCCCCACCGAGCCGCTGGTCACCGCGATGCTGTCGGGCGGGGTCTGGGCCGCCGACGAGGTGTTGCTCGACGACCCGTGGCGGGGGATGGCCGTCACTGCCCGCAAGGCTGCGGTCAATGCGGTGATGGCCGGCTGCCTGCCGGAGTACTTCCCGGTGGTGGGCGCCGCGCTGCAAGCCATGAGCGCCACGGAGTTCGGGTTGCATGCCGTGGCGGCCAGCACCGGCGGGGCTGCGGTGCTTGTGGCTGTCAACGGGCCGATCCGCGACGAGATCGGGATCCACTACAAGGAGAACCTCTTCGGGCCCGGGTTCAGGCCCAACGCCACCATCGGCCGCACCGTCCGACTGGTGCTGCGCAACTGCCTCGCGGCCATACCAGGAGCGCTGGACAAGAGCACTCAGGGCTGGCCCGGCAAGTACGCCATCTGCTTCGCCGAGGACGAGGCGACCTGTCCCTGGGAGCCCTTTCACGTCTCCCGGGGATATGAGCCGTCGCAGAGCACGGTCACGATCATGGCCGCCGAGTCGGGCCACAACGTCCTCAACCACGCCTCCTCGAAGGTCGCGGAACTACTGGGCACGTTCACCGATGCGATGGCGGCCTTCGGATCGCTCAGCTCGGGCCGATCACTGATCGTGTTCGCGCCCGAGCATGCCCGCAAGATCGCGGCCTCCGGATGGAGCCGGTCCCAGGTCCAGGAGTACCTGTTCGAGCATTCGGCTCGATCGTTCGCCGACGTCAAGCGAGGCGGAAAGGTGGAGCCGGCCGGTTTCGTCGAGGGATTCGACCCTGTGTGGTGGATGGCATCGGATCCCACCGTCCATCTCGGTGACGAAGACATCGTGGTGCGGCGGGGGACCTGCCCGGACGACATCGCGCTCATGGTGGGCGGCGGCGACGCCGGCGGGCACTCGGCCTTCTTCCCGACCTGGAGCCGGGACCGCAGCGTCCCGCTCGTCACACAGGAGATAATCGTCCCATGACGGTCACCCTCATTGATCCGACCCTGGCTCCAGCCGCCGCAGGCAAGGAACTCGCCCCTAGGCCGGCCAGCCTCGACGGAGCGGTTCTGGGGCTGGTCAACAACGGCAAGGCCCGCGGCCGGGAGATCCTCCAGCGGGTTGCAGAGAACCTCGCAGTCCGACATCGGATCAGCGGCACGACGATCCTCGTAACCAAGCCCGACTCCAGCTTCCCGGCGGAACCGGCCGACATTGAGATGCTGGCCGCCGACGCCACCGCCATCATCGCGGCGATCGGTGATTGAGGCAGTTGCTCGTCGGGCAGTGTGCTCGACGCCGTCCGGTTCGAGGAACTCGGCCTGCCCGCAGTTGCCATCGTGACCGAGCCGTTCACGGCCACCGGCAAGGTCATGGCCGAGCTGCAGGGCTTCACCGACTACCCGTTCGCCACCGTCCCTCACCCGGTGGCCAGCCTCTCCGATGAGCAGGTGGAGGCAGTGGCTGACGGGGTCACTGCCACGGTCGAGCGCTTGCTCCTCCGTGCGGTGGCCGATGCGCCGCCTCCGGACGCTGCGAGGCGCACCGCAGCCGGGCTCGTCAGCCTCGAAGACGTTGTGGAGACCCTGGCCGAGGCCCTGAGGGCCGACCGCGCCGACCTAACAGCTGAGCAGTCTGGGAGCCGCATCACCTTCCGGCTCCACATTCCCGACGAGGCCTGCGCCGAGTGCGTGATGCCCTCGTCGATGCTGGTCCCGATGTTCCAGCACCGTGTCGACCAAGAACTCGGCCCCGGATTGACTGTCGAGTTGGAGGATCCCCGAACTTCTGTGAGTTAGCCACCTGAGAGGTGGATGATCGACAGGAGTTCCTACGGTCAGCCCGTCAGGCCTCGGCGGCATCCACCGCGTCGAGCGCCGCCACGGCGGCGTCGAGCATGCGGGCGCTGCAGCCGGCCATCTCCACCGGTGGCACGTGCTCCTCCGACAGGGCTTGGGCCGCCGACTTGAAGGCCTCGGCTGCCGGGCCGTCGCCCAGCACGGCAGGCTCGCCCGTGTCGAAGCCGTCGGCCACCGCGGCCTCAAGGGGAATGCGGCCCAGCAGCGGCACCCCGACCTCTGCGGCGAGGGCCTCGCCCCCGCCCGAGCCGAACACGGCGTGTTGCTCGCCGTCGGCGGTGGCCAGGTAGCTCATGTTCTCGATCACACCCACGATGCGCAGGTAGTTCTTGCGGCCCATGTCCACAACCCTGGCTGCCACCTTCTGGGCGGCCGTCGCCGGGGTGGTCACGATGATCATCTCGGCTCGCGGCAGCATCTTGGCCAGGCCCATCTGCACGTCTCCGGTGCCGGGCGGCATGTCGATCAGCAGGTAGTCGAGGTTGTCGCTCCAGCGCACGTCCTCGCAGAAGTGCTGGACGGCCCGGTTGAGCATCAGCCCTCGCCACATCAGCGCCGAGTCCTCCCGGTCCACCAGGAAGCCCATCGACACCACCTCGAGGCGACCCTCGCCGACGGTCCGGGTGATCGGGATGATCTTGCCTTCGAGGGAGCGCAGGTCGCCGTCGACGCCCAGCATCCGGGGCACCGAGTAGCCCCAGATGTCGGCGTCCATAACGCCGACGTTGAACCCCTGCGCGGCCAGTGCCGCGGCCAGGTTGGTGGTGACCGTGGACTTGCCCACGCCGCCCTTGCCGCTGGCCACCATCAGCACCTTGGTGGTGGGCGGGATGGCGGTGTCCGGCGCGCGTTGTGACACGTTGAAGCGGGCCTTGGCCATGGCCGCGGTCTTCTCGTCGGCGGTGAGCTCGGCCCACACGATGCGCACTTTGGTCACCCCGGGAAGGGATTCCAGCCGGGCCTTGACGTCGCGCTGGATCTGGGCCCGCAGCGGGCAGCCGGCCGTCGTCAACGCGATCTCGATCCGCACCTGACCGTCGTCGGACACCTGCGCGCCCCGGGCCATGCCCAGCTCCACCAGGTTGCTGCCCAACTCAGGATCGACCACACCGCGCATGAGATCCATCACGGCCTCGGCCGTCGGCGCGGTCGCGGTCACAACCCGATGCTACCGTGGTGCCTGTCAGGCCGATCCTGCCCGCCGGTAGCCGCGCCGGCCACCGCTCGCTAGGTTGGCACCAGACCGAGTGCGCACCCACCAGCGCACGGGGAGCCATCATGATCACACTCACCGATAAGGCGTCGACCAAGGTATCGGAGCTCATCGAGGCGGAGGGAGAGGACGGCCTCGCCCTGCGGGTGGCCGTGCGCCCCGGCGGCTGCTCGGGATTCTCCTACGAGATGTACTTCGACACCGACATAGTCGAGGGCGATACCAAGGCGACCTTCGGCGACGTTCAGGTGGTGGTGGACCCGTCGTCGGCCATGCTGCTCGACGGGGCCACGCTCGACTACTCCGATGGGCTGCAGCAGGCCGGGTTCTCGATCGACAACCCCAACGCCCAGCGCAGCTGCGGCTGCGGCCAGAGCTTCAGCTAGCCGGCCCCCTAAGCCGGGCGGCGCTCGGGCACAGTTGCCTGCGTGCCCAGCAGGAGATCGGCATTGCGTACCTGCGCCACCAGGGATTCCCATAGCTCTCGCAGGGCATCGGTGGTTAGCCCAGGTGTCGACTTAGCGCCCATGCCTAGCGTCTTGGTGATAATTGCTCGGAAGGGAGCAGGGTGATGAACGAACCGGCGTGGACCATGGGCGTCGAGGAGGAGTACCTGCTCGTGGAGC
>VXWX01000083.1 GCA_009835735.1 Acidimicrobiaceae bacterium | reverse complement strand
GCAAGCTCGGCCTCTAGCCGGTGTCGATGATGGCGGTGCGCAGGTCGGTCATGTCGAGGATCGTGTACTTGCCGCCGATGCGGCCCCAACCGGTGCCGGTGCGAGACGCCCCGCCGAAAGGCGGGTGCTGCTCCCAGAAGGCGGTGCCCTCGTTGACTAGCACGGTGCCGGTTCGAAGCTCGTCGACGGCCCGGTAGGCCCTGCTCAGCGACGCAGTGAACACCGACGCCTGCAGGCCCAGGTCGGAGTCGTTGGCCAGCGCGAAGGCCTCGTCATCCGAGCCGAAGCAGGTGACGGGTATGACCGGTCCGAAGCTCTCGTGGCGGAACACGTCCATGGCCGGGGTCACGGCGTCGATGACGGTCATCTCGTAGTAGAGCCCGGTAGGACGGTCCGGCTCGCGCCGCCCGCCGAGCAGCACCCGCGCACCCTGGGCCGTTGCGCCGGCCACATGATCGTCCATGCGGGCCGCCACGACCTCATTGTTGAGCGGCCCCATCAGGGTGGCGTCGTCGAGCGGGTCGCCGAGAGTGACGGAGTCGGCCCGGTCCACCAGCAGGTCGACCAACTCGTCGTGCACCGAATCGTGCACCAGCAGGCGCTCAGTGGCCACGCAGCACTGGCCCGAAACGAAGTGGGCGCCGAACACCGCTGCGTCGGCGGCGGCTTCCAGGTCGGCGTCGTCGAACACGATCTGGGGGCCGTTTCCGGACGCCTCGATGATGGTGCGCTTCATGCCCGCCGCGGCCACGATGGCCGCGGCCGTGGCCTGCGAGCCGACGAACCCGACGCCGTGGACGCCGGAGTGCGAGACCAGAGCCTGGCCGACCTCGCCCCGGCCCATCACCACCGAGACCGCTCCGATCGGGAATCCGGCGCCGGCCACGGCCTCGGCCAGAGCCAGAGCCGACAGCGGGGCGTTCTCCGAGGGCTTGATCACGGCCGGATTGCCGGCCGCCAGCGCAGCGGCCAGGAGCTCGGCGGGGATGTTCATGGGGAAGTTCCACGGCGTGACCAGCGCGTACACGCCGTTGGGCTTGCGATGGGTGAACACCCGCTTGCGGGGATCGACGCTGGGCAGCACATGGGTCTCGAGCCGCTTGATCTCCTCGGCCGCCAGCCGGAAGATGTCGGCCGACTCGGCCAACTCGTCGACGGCCTCCGCGGCCAGTGCCTTGCCCGACTCCCGGGCCAGTTGCTCGGCGAGAGGCGCGGCGCCGGCTTCGAGGCGGTCGGCGGTGGCCCACAGCAGATCGGCCCGCTCGAAGAAGCTCAGCCGCTCCAACTCCGGCGCGGCCGCGTTGGCGGCGGCCACGGCATCATCCACGTCGGCGAGTGAGGCGGTGTCGATCTCGGCCAGCACGTCGCCGGTGGCCGGTTCAACCACGGCCAGCGGCTCTGCGCCCCGCCCCGGCCGCCGCCGTCCCCCGATGACCTGATGCATCACCGCACCCTAGACAGCCCCGGCATTGGCGGCATCGCGTCCGCCTACGCTCCCAGCGTGAGCCCATTGATCTGGACCGAGTTCAGACCCGACCTCGGCGAGTTCGACGAGTTCCAACACCCGCGATCCGCCGCGGGCGGCCGGGTGCTGAAGAGCCACTACCAGGGGCCGGACGTACCGATCCGCCTGATCATGACCGCGGACGGCGTCGAGTGGTCCGAGCTGCCACTCCCGGACGGTTTCCACGTGGCCGACCTTGGTTCCGACGCCGACCCGAGCATCGACATCGCCGGTGACCGCTGGATCGCCTTCGGCTGGGATGTGACCCGTGATCCCCACGAGAACGTCGGGCGCGAGGTCTGGTTCTCCGACGATCAGGGCTCGAGCTGGATCGAGGCGAACATCGAGACGCCTCAGAGGTCCGAGCCGCTGCCGCCGTATGCCATCGAGGAATCGGCCGTGCTTGAAGCGCTGGCATGGGGCGACCGCCTCATCGTCGTCGCCCGCACGATCACGAGACTGGATCTGGAAGCGCTGCTGAGCGATCGGGGCCTGGTGCCCTCCGGGAAGATCCTGGCGAACTGGCTGCCTTCGGGGCGCGGCTTCACGTTGACATTCGCGGAACTCCCGCCCGAGGGTGAGCCCGCCCGGCGCGGCCGCGATCGCTGGCGCTTGCAGGAGTTGGAGATGTCCCCCGAGGACCTGGGGCTCTCGATCAGGCAGCAGGAGTTGCTGCAGAAGCGGCAGGAGACTGTCATCAGGATCTACGCGGGGGACGGTCCCTCCCTGCCGATGGCCGCCGAGTACGAACGATGGGTCTACAAGATCACCGGCACAGCCTCAGCCGAGGGCATCGTGCTGGCCACCCAGGGCGAATGGGAGACCCTTCTCACCTCTGCCGACGGGCTCGCATGGGTCGAGGAACCGTTGGGCTCCGTGGAACTGTGGGCCGCCGGCGGCGGCGACGGAGCCCTGTGGGCCGCGGGCCGCACTCGCAAGGCGATGCGGATCGATCGCATCCGCTACCGGGACGGCCAAGCAACAGTCGCACTCAAAGAGGACGTCAAGAATCTCAGCAGCTTCGCGGCCGGGCGAGCGGGAGTAGTGCTCGCGGGCTTGACGGGCAGGAGCGCAAAGGAGGAGCCGGGGCTCATGAGGACAAGGGTGCGAAAGGCAGGACGCACCTACACCCACGGCGGCCACGGTGACTACCGGGCGGACGAGCTCTGGTTGGGCTGGTCCACGGACGGCGACACCTTCGAGTGGCAGCCCGCCTCTGAGGCCTTCGGCGTCGATCCCCGCAGGAGGATCTCGGTAAGGCTGGCCGTCGGCAAGGACTTCTTTCTCGCCGAAGTGTCCGACTTCGGCATCAGACCGAAGATCCCCCGGGACACCGACATCGGTTTCAACCCCAATCCGGCCGACGGCTGGATCCCGGCCGCCGTGCCGCGGCACTGGTTCATGGCCCGCGTGGGCTGAACGGTGGCTCACCCGGTCTCCGGCGGGCGCTCGGCGTGATCGTCAGCACCGGTCCTGCTCGGCACCGACTGTGCGCGTATGCTGGCGCGGTGGCCGGAGCAGTGGTGATGGTGATCGTGCTGGTGGTGGTTTTCCCGGTGGTGGTGCTGATCGGCAGCGGGATCCTGGCGGCGGCACTGGGCAGCTTCCTGAAGGTTGACTCCGACGCGGCCAACCGAGGCGACGACGGCCCCAACGAGTACCTGGAACTGGCCCACAAGGAGGCCGAGACCGGCTACCCGCACCGGCCCGAGCCGCCGTCGCTGCGTTCTAAGCTTGAGTCGAAGATCCGGTCGGCCAGATAGGCGGGCAGCCGCGGTCGATCCACACCGCGGCGGCCACCACGGCGAACACGGCGTCGCTGCCGTTGACAGGCTCCGAACCGTCGTCCAGCACGTCGATCCTCACCGCTGGCATGTTGGCCGCGCTCACGATGCCGAAGGATCGGACGGTCAGGTCGTGGACGTGTCCGTCGGGATCCACCCCGAGTGACTCGCTGGTCAACCACGAATAGGCCATGTGGGCCGCGCCGGTGCAGTAGGAGCGCAACACGGTCTCATCCAGGACTCGACCAGCCCGCACCTGCACGCCGATCGTGCCGTCGGGCTCTACCGCTGCGGTAGCCGATCCCCCATCGGGCGCTGCGATCCAACCCGGCTCGCCCCGGGCCGCGGCCAGCAGCACCGCAGCCTCGGCCCAGCCCGCCCCCCGTACCAGAGACGAGGTGGGCGGCCCCGGCACGTCGATCTCGGTGACGACTAGGCCGGGCGCCCATTCCTGGATCACGGCCGCAATGCCCGGTGTTCGCGCCACGACGATCTCACCGGTTCCGTCAGGCCGTACTCCCGCAGCGATCGGTGGCCGCTTGGGGCCGAACTCGACGGTGTCGGGGCGGGACCACAGCACCCTCACGGGCCGACCGTGACGGCTGGCGAGCACACGGGCGGCCTCAGCCACCGGAGAGTGGAGCTTCCCGCCGAAGGCTCCGCCGTTGCCGAGCGGCGAGGCCGGCTCACCGTCGGGCTGGCACCAGGCGGCGTCGGTCTCCAGGTAGCCGGGCTCGGTCCAGCTGGTGCGCAGGGTGACGGCCCAGTCGCCCGGAGGGACCTCCAGCGGCGGCTCCCAGCTGGCGGTGGTGCGGCGGCCCGGAACCTGCCCGGCGAGTCTTCGCGCCTCGGCGGCGGTTTCCGCCACGACCCAGCCGTGCTCGTCAGCAGCCTCGCAGTCCGGGCCGGCCCGCACAGCCACGAGGGCTCCAGCCGGGACGGTGTCGTCGGCGAAGCCACCCAATCCGAGGGACACATGGGGCCCGGTCGACTGCGGTGTCCGCCCCTCGATCGTCGCCCGGAGGTCGGCCGCGGCTCTCTGATCAGAATCCAGGTCGGTAGCGGCGTCGGCGACTCCGGAAACGAGCCCGGGGTAGGCCTGCCAAGCGTCGAGAATGGGCTGCCAACCGGTACACCGGCACAGATGGGCGGCCAGAGCCCGGGCCGCGACGCGGCGATCACTGTGATCGGCGCCCCTGTCGTGCAGCCCGGCGAAACGGCAGATGATCCCGGGCGTGCAGAACCCGCACTGGCTGGCTCCGGTGGCCGCGAAGGCCCGAGCCCAGACGTCGCGCACATCTGCTTCGAGCCCTTCGAGGGTGGTGATGGCTCGGCCCTGCACTCGACGGGCCGGGGTAACGCATGCCACCCTGGGCTGCCCGTCCACCAGCACGGTGCAGCAGCCGCACTGGCCCTGGGGGCTGCACCCGTCCTTCACCGAGCGCACCCCGAGCTGCTCTCGCAGCACGTCCAGCAGCGTCAGATGCTCATCCGCGACGACCACGGTCGCGCCGTCCACCACAATCTCGCACCGCTCACCCGATACGGCAGCCACGAGACTGAGGCTAGGCGGATCCTGCGACGGATCAGGTCGCGTGTCGAACGGCCATGCTTGCGGTCCCGGGGATGTGCCGAGCGCTCAGATCGGGCCAGGTGTCGGCCGGTCCTGAGGTCGACGTCAGCCCGCGAAGACGGCCTCGGTGGTGAAGGTGATGCCTCGGTCGAGGGTCTTGTGCACCGGGCATCGGCGGGCGATGTCGGCCAGGCGGGCCCGCTGCTCCTCGTCGAAGTCGCCCTCGATGAAGATCTGGCTGCGGACGCGGTCGATATACCCCGATGCTTCCGACTCGCAATCGTCACAGTCGTTGGCATGCACTCGGTCGTGGGTGTAGCTGGCCGAGACCGAGTGCAGGTTCCAGCCCTTGCGCCGGCAGTACATCGACACGGTGATGCAGGTGCAGGCGGCCACCGACGACAGCAGCAGCTCGTAGGGATTGGGGCCGGTGTCGGCCCCGCCCACGTCAGCGGGCTCGTCGGCGTGCCACAGGTGCGAACCGGATCTCAGTTCAACCGAGAACTCGGCGCCGGGCTCGATCTTGACATCCGCAGTGATGGTGGTCATGGCGCAAGGCTAAGGGGCCATACTGAGACGCATGCCGGCGGCCACCTACGAGCGCGACGGGCACGTCGCCACCATCACCTACAACCGTCCCGAGGCCCTCAACGCGGTCAACGGGGCCATGCGCCGGGCCCTGGACGAGGCGTGGGTGGCCTTCCGTGAGGACACCGAGGCCTGGGTGGCCATCGTCACCGGGGCGGGCCGGGCCTTCTGCGCGGGCGCCGACCTCAAGGACTCCGAGGGCTCGACGGGGGAGTGGCCGGGGTCGTTCTGGGAGTGGCCCACAATCACCACATTCGAGTCGGGCATGGAGATCTGGAAGCCGACGATCGCGGCCGTCAACGGTCCCTGCATCGGCTACGGCCTGACCGCTGTGCTGGCCTGCGACTTCGTTCTGGCCAGCGACCGGGCGACCTTCGCCTACCCCGAGGTCCGCATCGGCGTGCCCACCATCGTTGGTGCCCTCCGTCTGCCCGACCGTGTCGCTTGGCCAGACGCTCTGGAGTTGCTGCTGACCGGTGAGACCATCGACGCGGCCAGAGCCAGGGAGACGGGCCTGGCGTGGAAGGTCCTACCCCACGACGATCTCATGGCCGAGGCCCGCAACTTGGCCGACCGGCTGTGCGCGGGCGCGCCCCTGGCCGTGCGGGCCACCAACGAGATGGCCCACCGGGGCCGCACACTGCCGTGGACGGAGGCGGTGCGCATGGGCGAGACCATGCGCCGGGTGGCGTCCAACACCGCCGACGCGGCCGAGGGGATAGCCGCCTGGCAGGAAGGCCGCCCCCCGAACTGGCAAGCCCGCTAGCGCGCCGACCGGGGCGCCCCTGCGGGACGCCCCGGCCGTGCGGATCGATACTGCTAGCTCTTGGCTTGGCTGTGCATGTCCTGGATTAGCAGGGCCATGTCACCCGCGTGGGGGATCAGCTCGAGCCGTGCGTCGACCTCTGGCGGCGGGTAGATGCCCGGGTCCTCCAGGATCTCGTCCAGGATGTAAGGCGTGGAGGCCGCGTTCGGGCTGCCGTAGTAGGTCCAGTTGGTCAACGTGGCGCCGTTCTCGGCGTCGGTCAGGAAGTTGATCATGGCGTGCGCCGAGCAGATGTTGTCGGCGTTGTGGGGGATGGCCATGTTGTCGACCCAGCGGACCCCGCCCTCGGCCGGGATGGTGTAGACGTAGTCGTCGTAGGCGTCGGCTTCGAAGAACGACAGGAAGAACCCGCCGCTCCAGCCGTGGGCCACGTCGACCTCGCCGTTGACGAGGTCGTCGCCGAAGGTGACCGAGTCGTACTTGAGCAGCCGGTCGTTGGTGGCCTTCAGCAGGTCGCCGGCTGCGAGCACCGCGTCCTCGTTCTGGTTGTTGATCACGTCCTCGATGCTGTAGCCGAGGTACTTGAGCGCGGCCGCCACCGTCTCGGGGGCGTCGTCGAGCATCGAGATGCTGCCCGGGACCAGTGCGGCGGTGGCCGGATCGAAGATCACCGCCCAGGTGGACTCGCCGCCCAGCAGTTCGAGCACCTCGTAGGACATGCCGATGCCGGTGGTGCCCCACTGGTAGGCGACGCTGTACTTGTGCTCGGGGTCGAACGGTGGGTTGGCGAACTCGGAGCCGATGTTGGCCGCGTTGGGAATGGCGTCGAAGTTGAGCTCCAGCAGCAGACCCTCGCGGCGCATCGTGTCGACCATGTAGTCCGACGGCACTATCAGGTCGTAGATGGCCGCCTCGGACTGGACCTTGGTGAGCATCTCCTCGTTGGACTCGTAGGTCGTGTACTCGACGTTGATGCCGGTCTCGGCCTCGAAGGCGGCCAGCAGCTCGTCGTCGATGTACTCCGCCCAGTTGTAGAAGGCCAGGTCGCCATCGGTGGCGCCGGCTTCGCAGTCCGCGGCCGTGGCGGCCTCATCCTCGCCGCCGCTGCAGGCCGCGGCTAGCAGACCGGCGGCCGCGATGATCGCCGCGATCAGGGTGAGCCGGCTGCGGCGCGGCTGCCACCGCGAGGTAGCAGTTGTCGACTTGGTCATGGAATTCCTCCCTCCAGGGCTCCTCGGGGAGCCGAGACCTCGTTGTCCGACCGGCAACTATAGGACCTGGGTCTGTTGCGATGCGCTAGCACGGCGTCGCTGCAGAGCGAGCGAGCCCAGCACCAGCGCGATCGACGCGGTGAGCATGAGGGTGGAGATGGCGTTTAGCTCGGGCGTCACGCCCCGGCGGATGCTGCTGAACACATACACGGGAAGGGTGGTTGATCCCGGCCCGGACACGAATGCCGAGATCACGACGTCGTCGAGCGAAAGGGTCAGCGCCAGCAGTCCTCCGGCGGCGACGCCGGGCATAATCAGCGGCAGCGTGACCCTCCTGAACGTCTGCCATCCCGTCGCGTAGAGGTCGCGGGCGGCCTCCTCCAGCGTGCGGTCGAACTGATCGAGCCTGGCCCGAACCACCACGCACACGAACGAGATGTTGAACGCGATGTGCGACAGGGCCACGGTCGAGATGCCGAGCGTGAACCTCGGTCCGAAGGAGTCGATGAACTTGAACGCCTCCGCGAAGAACACCAGCAGCATCACCGCCATGGTGATGTCGGGGATCACGATGGGCAGGTACACGGTGCCGTCGAGAGCGCGACGGCCCCGGAACCGGTAACGGGCGAGGGCGAGGGCCACCGCGGTGCCCAGCACCATCGAGACGACCGTGGAGACCAGCGCCACGATGAGGGACACCCGTATGGCCGAGGTGATCACGTCGTTGCGCAGAGCCTCGCCGTACCACTGGAAGGAGAAGCCTCCCCAGATGTTCACCCGGGAGGAGGCGTTGAACGAGAAGACCACCAGCACGACGATGGGCACGTACAGGAAGGCGAACACCGCCCAGGCCCAGACGGCCAGCCCTCGCCGGGTGCGACGCCCGAGGCCGACCTCGACGACGCCGCTCATGACGCCACCGCCGTCACGGTCTCGGCCTCGCCCTGGCCGGGCCCGCGTCTGCGACCTCGGGGCCGCCCGCCGTCCTCCGCACCGCTTCCGGAACGTTGGTTCAGGGCGACGGCCACCAGCATGGCCACGATCAACAGGACGCTGAGGGCCGCTCCGAGGGGCCAGTTGCGGGCGTCGCGGAACTGGCGGGCGATGTACGAGCCGATCAGCAGGGTCTTGGCTCCGCCCAGGATGTCGGGGACGACGTACGAGCCGAAGCTGGGGACGAAGACCAGCACGCAGCCGGCCACGATCCCCGACCTGGTGAGGGGCAGCGTGACCTTCCAGAACGCCTTCGCGCCGCTGGCGTAGAGGTCGCGAGCCGCTTCCGTGAGGCTCCAGTCCATGCGCTCCAGCGCCACGTACAGGGGCAGCACCATGAAGGTGAGGAAGCTGTAAACCATCCCGATCGTCACTGCGGTGGGGGTGAACAGGATCCGGAACGTCCCGAAGCCCAGGCTCTCGCTGAGCGCGGAGGCGGGCCCGTTCGACCCCAGCAGGAAGCGGATGGCGAAGACCCGCACCAGCGCGTTGGTCCAGAACGGGATCATCACCATCACCAGCAGCACGGCCCGCACATGGCGCGGCCGGGTAGCTATGTAGTACGCGAAGGGATACCCCACCACCACGCACAGGACAGTGGTGAGCGTGGCCAGCCACGCCGACCGGCCGATGATCCCCACGATGATGTCGTCGCCGATGGCCCGGTAGGACTCGACGTTCCAGCCGCTCAGCGATGTCCGGCCGGTGGAGGTGCGGGTGGCGAAGGAATAGACCGAGATCAGGCCGAGCGGGACGACGAAGAAGATCAGCAGGTAGAGGGCTCCCGGCGAGGCCAGCAGCATCCCCTGGCGACGACGTGCGAGGGCTGCCGCCTCCTCCCCGGCGGCTCCGGCGGTCGGTGAGGATCGGCGGGCGGGGCCCATCGGCGTCAGTCCGCAACCACTGCGGCCGCGCCGCGGTCCCAGGCGACGGTCACCTCGTCGCCGGCGGCGAACGGCTCCCCGACCTCGCCCTCCACCCGGACCTCGATGGAGACCGGGCCCGCGGCCACCTCGTACACCACGGCGTGGCCGAGATAGGTGATGTCGCGCACTTCGCCGTCGAGGCTCGAGCCCTCGGCCGCTGTCGTGCCATGCGGCTGTAGGCGGACCCTCTCGGGGCGCAGGCTGACCGCCACCCGCGAGCCCGCGGGCGTCGACGTCTCGGCTTCGATGAGGGCGCCGTTGTCCAGGCGCACTGTGCTGGCCGACTCCACTGAGGCTTCGAGAATGTTTGTCCGGCCGATGAAGTCGGCCACGAAGCGGCTGGCCGGACGGTCGTAGATTTCCCGGGGAGTGCCGACCTGGAGCAGGCGGCCCTCGGACATGACCCCGATCCGCTCGCTCATGGCGAGGGCTTCCTCCTGGTCGTGGGTGACGAACACGAAGGTGATGCCCACCTCGCGCTGCAGGGCCTTCAGCTCCTGCTGCATCTCCTGGCGGAGCTTGAGGTCCAGCGCTCCCAGCGGCTCATCGAGCAGCAGCACCTTGGGCTGGTTGACCAGGGCCCGGGCCAGCGCCACTCGCTGCTGCTGGCCGCCGGAGAGCTGGTCGGGTCTGCGTTCCTCCATCCCGGCCAGCCGCACCATCCCGGTGGCCTCGGCCACTCGCTGGCTGAGCTCGGGATTCTTGATCCCGCGCATTCGCAGCCCGAACTCGATGTTCTGCCGGACGGTCATGTGGGGGAAGAGGGCGTAGGCCTGGAACACGGTGTTGACCGGCCTGCGGTCCGGCGGCGCCATGCCGACTTCCTCGCCGAATATGCGCAGGCTCCCCTCGGTGGGCAGATCGAGTCCGGCGATCATGCGCAGCGTGGTGGTCTTGCCGCATCCCGACGGGCCGAGCAGGGCGAAGAACTCTCCGTCGCCGATGGCCAGGTCGATGTTGTCGACCGCCACGACCTCGCCGAAGCGCTTGGTGACGCCCTCGATCTCTACGGCCGCTACCGGATCAGTCATGCGATCCTCCCCGACGGCGAATTATGCCCCACGGGACTCGGCTAGGCCGCGGCAAGGGCACCGACCACGCTGCCCAGCAGGCTGGAGGCACCGAAGCGGAGGCGGTCCGGTGTGAGCCAGTCCTCTCCCAGGACCGAGCGCACGATGTCGACGTAGGTGAGAGCGTCGGCCGCGGTCCGAACGCCGCCGGCCACCTTGATGCCCACAGGGCGTCCCCCGCCGCCACAGTGGTCGGCCACCACCCGGGCTATTGTCAGCACGGCTTCGGGCGAGGCGCCCGCGGCACCCTTGCCGGTGGAGGTCTTGACCATGTCGGCACCGGCGTCGATGGCCAGCCGGGTCGCCTCCGCGATCGCGCCGGCCGAGCCGAGCTCGCACACCTCCAGGATCACCTTGAAGTGGGCCCCGCCGGCCGCCTCTTTCAGCGCCCGCAGCTCGGCCGAGGCGGTGTCGCTGCGGCCCGACAGGAAGGCGGAGCGGTTCAGCACGGTGTCGATCTCCCGTGCGCCGGCGGCCACTGCGGCCCGCACTTCGGCCACCCGCACCTCCAGGGGCGACAGGCCGCTGGGGAAGGCCCCGGCCACGCTGGCCACCGCCACCGGTGTGCCCGCCAGCAGTTCGGCGGCCAGCGAAGCCAGCGCGGGGTACACGCACACCGCGGCCACCGGCCCGACGGTGGGATCGGCCGGGTCGGGGCGCAGAGCCTGGGAGCACAGCGCCCGGATGCGCCCGGGTGTGTCGTCGCCCTCCAGGGTGGTGAGGTCGGTGCAGCCCACCACCAGCCGCAGGTCGTCTGCTCGGGACTCGTCCGGGGGCTCCGCGGCCTGCACCACGGTCGCAGTCTTGCCTGCCGATGGAGTCTCCGCCGCCGCGGTGTCGCTGTCGCGCCCGTGCCTCTCGGGGTCCGCTACATGCCGCACGGCCGCGTCCAGCAGCTCCGTGATCCGTGTCCGGGCCTCCACCCGGGCAGAACGAAGCCCGCCGTCGCCGGCATCGTCCGCGTCGACGACGGCTTCGGCGTAGACCTTCATCTTCGGCTCGGTGCCGCTCGGCCTGACGATCACCCTGGCCTCGGCGCCGTAGAGCTCGAGAACGACTACGTCCACCGGGGGCAGGTGCTCCGACCCGCCGGCCAGGTCGTGCACCGTGGTCACCGCGGCTCCAGCCAGCTCCGTCGGCGTGCTCGCCCGCAGCGCAGCCATGGCGCGGGCCATCGGCGGCTCGTCGCCGGGAGCCGCCTCGAAGCGGACCGAGCGCTGCCCGGTGGCGTGAACTCCGTGGCGGCGGTGGAGGTCGTCGAGCAGGCCGGGAAGGGTTCGTCCCTCGGTCTTGAGGTGGGCCACGAGTTCGGCCATGGCCAGTGCCGCGCCGATGCCGTCCTTGTCCCGGACCGCGTCGCCCACCGCGTAGCCGAGAGCGTCCTCGTAGCCCAGAACCAACTCGTGGCCCGGCCGTTGCGAGCGGGCTTGCATGATCCATTTGAATCCGGTGGGCGTCTCGGCCCAGTCCGCGCCGTGACCGGCTGCGATGCGGGGCAGCAGGCGCGACGACACGACCGTGTTGATGACCAGTCTCGGACGTCGGAGTTCGCCGCCGCTACCGGGCGCGGACTGGCGAAGCAGGTGCTCGGCCAGCAGGCAGCCCGTCTCGTCGCCGGTCAGCAGGCGCCACCGCCCCCCGTCGGGCACAGCCACCGCCAGCCGGTCGGCGTCGGGGTCGTGGGCCAGGGCCACGTCCGCGCCGGTGTCGGAGGCCAGCCGCAGCAGCCGGTCGACGACGCCGGTCTCCTCGGGGTTGGGAAACGGCGTGGTGGTGAACTCGGGGTCGGGTTCGGCCTGGTCGGCCACGAGCGCTGGCGGGTCGAATCCCGCCTTGGACACGGCCCGCAGGAACGTGTCGGCTCCCACGCCGTGAAGCGGTGTGTAGGCCATTCGCACCGAGCGGGGGCCTCCGGGTGCCAGCAGGCCCGTCACCGCGTCCAGGTAGGCCTCGACCACCTCGTCGCCGGCCGTGGTGATGAGCGGATCGTCGTCGGGGGCCAGGTCGGACTCCGCCGGCGGGGCGGTGCGGTCGATGATCCGGCCGATCTCAGCGTCGATCGGCGCGGCCAGCAGGCGGCCGCCCCGCCAGTAGACCTTGTAGCCGTTGTCGGAGCGCGGGTTGTGGCTGGCGGTGATCATCACCCCGGCCGCCGCTTCGAGCTCCTTGACCGCGAAGGCCAGCACCGGCGTGGGCAGCTCCGGTGCCAGCATCCTCACGCCGACACCCCGCCCGGCCAGCACCCGGGCCGCGTCGGTGGCGAAGTCCTTGCTGCCGTGGCGGGCGTCGTATCCGACGATCACCGCTCTGTCCGGCGGCCCGTCCTGCAGCAGCCGCTCGGCCAGGGCCGACGTCACGATCCTCACCAGGACGCGGTTCATGCGGGCCGGACCGGCCCCCATCGGACCCCGGATGCCGGCCGTGCCGAAGGCGAGCCGCCCGGCGAAGCGGCGTCCGAGTTCGGCTGGGTCCCCGTCCAGCAGGTCTTGAAGTTCGGCCCGCGTCCGGGGATCGGGGTCGGCGGCCAGCCACCGCTCGGCCTCTTGGTGGACGCCTGCCGGCTCACTCCCGGCTATAGGCGGCTGTCGCGTCAACTAGAGGATCGCCGGTGTCGACTCGATGGCCATCTGGAACGACTCCAACGCGTTCATGATGTGCTTGCGGCTCATCTCCCTGGCCTGGGAGGCGTCACCGGCTGCGATGGCGTTGTAGATGTCCTCGTGCTCTTCCCAGGTGATGTCACCGCGGCTGTCGGTCACCACCGAGAACACCAGCTCGGTCTGCTGGCGGAGCGGGTCGAGCACCTGCTGAAGGAAGGGGATCCCGGCCGCCTTCTCCACCGCGATGTGGAATTCCCGGTGGCACAGGGCGGCGGTGACCGCGTCCCCCCGCTCGGTCGCCTGCCGGCCCTCCTCCATGCACTGCCGGATCCGTTCGATGCTGTCGGGATCTTGGAGCATGGCGGCCTGCTCGACGGCGTATCCCTCCACCAGGATCCTGATCTGCTGGATGTGGTGAACCTCGCACTTGTCGATGGCGCACACATGGGCGCCCCGCCGGGGCACCACTTCGATCAGGCCGGTGGCCTCCAGCGATCGCATGGCTTCGCGCACCGGGTTGCGGCTCACCCCCAGCCGCTCTGCGAGCTGACCCTCGACCAGCCTCTGGCCCGGCTTCAGCTCCCCGTCAAGAATCATCAGGCGAAGCTGGCCTGCGACGACTTCTCGTAGAGGCTGCTCACCGTCCTTGTCGTTCAAGATCGATCCTCCGTGGGCGGGTGGCCGATGTTACAGGCTCGCCGATCCCGATAGGAAGCTGAGCAACCCAACCGGTTAGACAGTCGGGCGCGCCCACCGCCTGACGGGGCGCAGGAAGGACGATCGATGACCACCCTCATCACCGGCGCCGGCATGATCGGCTCGCTGGCTGCGGCCCGCCTCGTCTCGGAGCGGAGCGAGCGGCCCGTCCTCTACGACATCGCTTTCAGCGAGCGGAACCTCAGCGAGCGGCTGGACAGCGGCTCGGTGGAGCTCGTCAAGGGCGACATCGGCGACATCGGCGACCTGCTGCGAGCTATCGAGGGCCACGGGGTGGACCGCATCATCCATACGGCGTCGCTGCTCACCCGGGACCTGATCCCCCGCCCGGTGTCGGGCGTGAGGGTCAATGTCATGGGCACCATGAACGTGCTGGAGGCCGCTCGAATGGCGGGCCTGGAGCGAGTGGTGTTCTGCAGTTCAACGGTGGTGACGATGGGCCGGCGCCGGGTTGCTCCCGCCGACGACACGGTGGAGGACTTCACCCTCAGCGTCGTGAGCGAGTATCCGCCGTCGCTGTATGCGTCGATGAAGCTGGCGTCGGAGTGGCTGTGCCACAACTACACCGACTCCTACGGACTCGACACCGCGGTGGTGCGCTTCGGCGGGGTGTTCGGGCCCTGGCACGGCGTGCCCGGCGGCGGACCCAGCAAGCTCCTGAAACAGCTCATCGAGTGCGCGCATTTCGGGCGGACCTACCGCATCGCCGAGGCCGACCTGCACCGTCAGGGCATGGACTACACCTATTCCGTCGACGGCGCCCAGGCTCTGGTGAGGGCGGCCTTCGCGCCCGAGGTCCCCAACCGGGTCTACAACGCCACCATGGGCGAGCTCCACACCATCGCGGCCATCATCTCAGAGATCGAGCAGGCCGCGGGACGCCCTATCGACCTTGAGGTCACCCAAGAGGACTCGATGACCAAGTACGGCAACCCGACCAGTCCCATGGATCTGACCGCGTCGCGCCGTGATCTCTCCTACAAGGTGGAGTACCCGATGGGCCGGGCCGTGGCCGACTACCTGGAGTGGCTGGCCCGGTGAGGGTGATCGACGCCGACGGCCATGTGCAGGAGGACTCGTCGGAGATCCTCGAGTACCTGCCGGCGACATATCGCGAGATGGCTCTGGAGACGCCCCGCAGCGTGGGACTCGTGCCTCCGGTGGTGGGCCTGTTCCCGCCGCTCGACCACGTGCACACCAGCTTCCGGCACTCCGCGGCCAGCTTCAACCGGGCCGGGAGGGTCAGGGCCCCGCAGTGGCGGGAGTTCCTCGACACGGTCGGCATCTCCGCGGCGGTGCTGTACCCCACCGCGGGTCTGTCGATCGGCAGGGTCAACTATCCCGAGGTGGCGGTGGCGCTGGCCCGGGCCTACAACGACTGGCTCAGCGACACCCACACCTCAGCCGACGACCGGCTCAGCGGCATGGCGCTGCTGCCGCTCCAGACTCCCGCCGCGGCCGTCGAGGAACTGCAGCGGGCGGTCACCGAGCTCGGCCTGGTGGGCGCGATGCTGCCCTCGAACGGGCTGAAGGGCCATCTCGGCTCCCGGGAGTATTGGCCGGTGTACGCCGAGGCCGAGCGGCTCGGCTGCGCCCTATCGGTTCATGGCGGCTGCCACGCCAACTTCGGCATCGACCATCTCGATGTGTGGCCCTTCGTGCATGCCCTGGGCCATCCGTGGGGCCAGATGATCGCGCTGGCCGGGATCGTCTCCAACGGAATCCTCGACCGCCATCCCGGTCTGCGCATCGCCTTCCTGGAGGGCGGCGTCAACTGGTTCGTCACCTGCCTGGAGCGCTTCGACAACTCCTGGGCCGCGTTCAGCCAGCACGACCCGGCCGGGCGGTTC
Source organism: Acidimicrobiaceae bacterium (assembly GCA_009835735.1). GTDB lineage: Bacteria > Actinomycetota > Acidimicrobiia > Acidimicrobiales > Aldehydirespiratoraceae > Aldehydirespirator. The sequence goes on along the minus strand of VXWX01000083.1, from coordinate 40,832 downwards.
TGCGCGGTGGAGCCGGGCGAACGCGTGAGCGACTACGTGCTGGCCCACGCCGACGCGGGCCGGGTGTTCGTGGGCTGCGAGGGCGACGAGCTGGGCCTGGCCCGCTTCGTGGAGCTGGTGGGCAGCGCGCCCCTCGTGTTCTCGTCGGACTTCCCCCACGAGGTCACCGCCGACACCTGCCGCCAGGAGATCGGCGAGCTGCTGGAGAACCCCGACCTGGCCCACGCCGACAAGCAGGCCATCCTCGCCGGCAACGCCGAACGCCTCTACGGCCCCCTGGGGGAGTGAATTGGACGGCGGTCGATCAGGCGGCCGGTCACTGCCATCACGGCGGCGGCCGCTCCTGAGGTGATGGCCGCGAAGCTCCAGGCCCAGCCGTAGCTGGTCGCCTCCACCAGCAGACCGAACAGCACCGGGCCGCACACCGCTCCGGTGAAGTTGCCCGTCATGGTGATGCCGGTGGCCGCGCCCGGTGCCGACGGGTTGTAGCGCACCGTGGCCAGATGGAACAGGCCCGGCCACGCGTACGAGGTCGCGAAGGCGAACGGCATGGCCGCGTACAGCATCGCCTTGGATCCTGTCGACAGCCCCACGAAGGCCAGTGCAGCCACCGCGAACATCGCGGTGAGCATGTGGAACGGGCTGAGTGACGCCCGGTCCGCGCTGGCTCCCATGGCGAGCCGCGAAGCGATCCCGACCACGCTTCCCGCCATTAGCAGGATCCCGGCAGCGGCCTCGTCGATGCCGATCTCCACGCTCGACAGCACGAAGAACGAGCTGAGGGCCATGGAGCCCATGGCGGCCAGGCAGGTGGAGCAGGTCACCGCGATCAGCAACCGCATGGCGACGTCGGGGCGAGGCCGGACCAGGGGACGGTCCGTGACGGCACGCTGGCGACTCGTGGCCGGCGGTTTTCTGTCGACGGCCGGCACGCCCAGCGACACCGCGAAGGCGAGCAACCCGCCGAGCACGAAGGCCCAACTCCAGCCGATCGTCAGCCCGACCGTCGGGATGGCCAGCCCACCCAGCAGCGCGGCGGCCGGAACTCCCGCCTTCTGGATGCCCAGTGCAAGTCCCTGGCGGTGGCTGGAGACCCCCCTGGCCACGTACAGGTTGGCGGCCGGCTGTCCCCATGAGTTGGCCAGACCGGCCAGACCTACGAGGATCATCAGTGCCAGCCAGGACCGGCCCACCGCGCCGGTGACGACCAGGACGGCCCCGGCCGCCGCGGTGGAGAGGCGCAGCCCCGTAGTGGGCCCGATGCGCTCCACCATCCGTCCAGAAAGTGCCGAGGTCAGGGCGCCCACGAAGAAGAAGGCGCTCACTGTCATCCCGATCTCGGTCTCCCCGATATCGAGGTCGTCCTGGATCTGGACCGCCAGGGCGCTCACCAGCGTCGGGCTGAGGTTGGCGGCCGCCGTCACCAGCAGGGAGGCCGTCACCAGGGCGGTGAACCCGGCGCGGTGTCCCGATCCGGAGCGATCGTGCACTGAGTTATTTCCTCTCGTTGGCAAGTCTCGGACCGGTCGGCCTAGGGTATACGGCGTCCTGTATACAAAGCGCGGTCGTGCGCGGCGCGCCCGCCTCGCGGGCGATGCGCACGCTGGTGGAGGCACACCATGACGCTGGTACCCGTTCGGATCACCGTGGACGGCAGCGGCGACGCCGACGAGGTCGGCATCCTGATCGACGGCGCCATCCGGCCCGGCTCGGGTCCTGAGCAGAAGCTGGTCAGCCGCAGCGACGGCCGGGTGCTGGCCGTGATGCGCAGCGCCGGCCCTAAAGACGTCCGCACCGCATACGAGGCGGCCGCCCGGGCCGCGCCGGACTGGGCCGCTCTGGGGCCAGCAGCCCGGGCCGAGGTGCTGCACCGTGCCGCCGGGCTGTTCCTCGAGCGGGCTGACGAGCTGGCCCCGATCATCTCTGCGGATATGGGCAAGCCGGCCTCGGAGGCCAGGGTCGAGGTGGCCAAGGGGGCGGCCGTGCTCGACTACTACGCCGAGCTCGGCTACCGGCGCCTGGGCACGACCTACTCCACCGACTTCGACGAGGACATCTTCACGCTCATCGAGCCGCTCGGCACCGTGGCCCTCATCACGCCCTGGAACTTCCCGTTCACGATCCCCATCCGCAAGCTGTCGGCCGCCCTGGCCGCGGGCAACGCCGTGATCTTCAAGCCGTCCACCAACGCCGGCATCACCGGCCTGATGATCGCGGCCACCCTGCTCGACGCCGGCCTGCCCGCCGGTCTGCTCCACGCCACGATCGGCCGGAGCTCGGTGATCACCGACGCCCTGCTGTCCGCCCCCGAGCTCGACGGCGTGAGCCTCACCGGCTCCTACGAGGCCGCGGTGGACATCCGGAGCCGGCTGCGGATGGAGGTGCCGTTCCAGGCCGAGCTGGGCGGCAAGAACACCATCGTGGTGTGGGCCGACGCCGACCTCGACAAGGCGGCCGACATCATCGTGGCCTCGAGCTTCCGCAACAACGGTCAGATCTGCACGGCGGCCGGGCGGCTGCTGGTGCACACCGACGTCTACGACGACCTGCTGGCGGTGCTGACGGCCCGGCTGGAGGCCATGACCGACACGTCCGGCGACGATGAACTCGGGATCATGGTCAGCGACGGCGAGGCGGGCCGGGTCGAGGACTACGTGTCCCTGGCCGAGCACCAGGCCCGCGACGTGGTCCGCCCCGAGCCCGGCGGCTGGCGCGACGGCCGGGTGGCGCCCGCCCTGCTGGTGGATCCGTCCACGGGTCCACTGACCACCGAGGAGATCTTCGGTCCGGTCGTGACCTACGAGCCGGTTGGCGACATCGACGAGGCCGTCGCCATGGCCAACGCCACCGCCTACGGCCTCACCTCTGGAATCGTCACCGGCGACATCGCGGTGGCCCGCCGCTTCTGGAAGGGCTCGCACGCCGGCACCGTCAAGGTCAACTCGCCCCTCACCGGCGTCCCCTTCCATGTGCCCTTCGAGGGCTACGGGCACTCCGGCGCGGGCTGGGCCGAGGGCGGGGAGTCGTCTCTCGAGTTCTTCACCCGCACCAAGACCGTCTATATGCGTTCCTAACCCGACTGGAACCACAACAGAAAGGCTTCCCATGCTCGGACCCGTCGAATACCGCAAGACCTTGGAGGCCGCCCGCGACGAGTGGCACTCCAAGAACCACCCCTTCTTCAAGACCTGGGCTGCGGGCGAGTTGCCCAACGCGGCCATGCGGGCCTACTGCCAGCAGCACTACAACTTCGTGAGCAATGCCTCGCGCTACTCGGGGATCATGTACGGGCTGTGCGACTGGCACGACGCCCGGGAGCTGCTGCTCGAGAACCTCAACGAGGAGGAGGATCCCGACGAGCGCCACGTCGATCTGCTCTCCCGCTTCGGCATGGCCTTGGGCATGACCTTCGAGGAGGGGCGGTCGGCCCCCGATCTGCCCACCACCGCCGCCCTCAAGGACTTCATCATCAACACGCTGATGATGAAGAGCGTGCTGGAGGGCATCGCCACCCTCACCATCGGGCTGGAGTCGCAGGTGCCCGAGCTGTACGCGCCGCTGATCGACCCGCTGCGCAACGTCTACGGGTTCTCCGACGAAGACATCGAGTTCTTCACCCTGCATGTGGTGGCCGATGTCGAGCACGGCGACGCCGGCTTCGAGATCATCACCAACCACTCGGTCGACGAGCGGGATCAGCAGATGGTGATCGAACAGGTGCGCCTGGCCGCCATGAAGCGCTGGTTCTACATGGACGGGCTGTGGTTGCAGTACGTGGAGGGCCGCCAGTGGTACCCAGCGGCCGGCGCCCAGGCCGCCGCCTGACTCTGTTACGGACCGGGCTTTCGAGCCCGCCGTCATGACACTCACGGACCTGCTCGACCTGCCGGCCGGAGCGGCCGCCGATGTCGACGTTCCTATGTGGATCGACGGACGGGCGGCGGCATCGGCCGACGGCGGGGCCGCGAGGCGCGACGACGTCTGCCCTTCCACCGGTGCGGTGCTGGCCCGGGTGCACCAGGCATCCGGGGCCGATGTCGACCGGGCCGTCGCCGCCGCGGCCCGATCCCAGCCGGCGTGGGCCGCCATGGGAATTCACGAGCGGGCCGCCCGGCTGGCCGAGTGGGGCCGGCGGGTGGTGGAGGCCGCGCCCCGGCTGGGCCTGCTCGATGCCCGCGACGGCGGCACCGCGGTCTCCTCCATGGCGGCCAGCGCGGCCAAGGGCGGCAAGTTTCTCCAGACCATCGCGGGAGTGGCCCCCGAACTCCACGGACGGACCATCCCGGCCACGCCCGCCGGGCTGCACTTCACCGAGCCCGCGCCGTGGGGCGTGGTCGCGGCGGTGTGCGCCTACAACCATCCCACCCTCTTCACCTGCATGAAGGCCGCGCCTGCGCTGGCCGCGGGCAATTCGGTGGTGCTCAAGCCGGCCGAGCAGACTCCGTTGTCTCCGCTGGTGATCGCCTCGCTGGCCGCCGATCTGCTGCCGGAGGGCGTGCTCAACGTGGTGCCGGGGGGAGCGGCCGCGGGCGAGGCCCTGGTCGGGCACCCCGACGTGCCCCGGGTGTCGTTCACCGGCTCGCTGCGCACCGGTCTGGCGGTGCAGGCCCGCGCCGGCGCGTCGGGGGTCCTCAAGAGCGTCACCCTGGAGCTGGGCGGCAAGAACCCCATCTTGATCTTCGACGACGTCGACCCCGACGTCGCCGCGGCCGCGGTGGTGAAGGGCTCGAACTTCGCTCGGGTGGGCGGGCAGAGCTGCGGCGCCACCAGCCGGCTCCTCATTCACGCCGGGCTGCGTGAGGCCGTGCTCGAGCGGGTGGTGGAGTCGACCGAGCAGATCCGCATCGGCATGCCCGACGACCCGTCGTCGGACATGGGCTGCATGGTGTCGCACGCCCACCGCGACCGGATCCTGGGGTTCGTCGATGCGGGCAGGGCCGACGGCGGGCGGCTGCTCACCGGTGGCACGCCCCCGGCCGATCCGCAGCTCGCCGCGGGCGCCTTCATCCGGCCGGCCGTGTTCGACGACGTGGACCACGGCGCCACCATTGCCCGAGAGGAGATATTCGGGCCCGTTCTGGCCGTGACATCCTTCACCGACGCGGCCGACGCCGTCGCCATGGCCAACGACACCCCCTACGGGCTGACCGCCAGCATCTGGAGCAACGATGTGAACCGGGCGCTCGGCGCGGCCCGGGCCATCGACGCCGGCTACGTGTGGGTCAACGACGTGGAGGTGCGCTACCCGGGCCTGCCCTTCGGAGGCTGGAAGCAGTCGGGCATCGGCAAGGAGCTGGGCCTCGTCGACGACATCTTGAGCCACACCCGTTCCAAGGCCATCAGCATCGCCATCACGCCCGCTGTCGCATCCGTGTGACCGGCGAAGGTTCGGGCTCCGACGCCGGTCCCGATTCCGGCGGCGTGGCCGACCCGGCGCCGCGCCGCGAGGTGGTGGGCCAGTACGCGGGCGCGCTGCTCTTCTCGCTGAGCCTGGGCGTGACGGTGGTGGCCTACCCGCTGTTCGTGATCGATCAGGGCCGGTCGCAGACGGTGGCGGGACTGCTGGTGGGCTTCTCGGCCGCGGTTCAGGTGCTGACCCGGTCGCGGCTCGGCTCGGTGATGCGGGTCCTGTCCAACTCCGACGTCATCAGTGCCGCCGCCCTGCTGATGGGCCTCTCGGTCGGGCTGCTGGTCTTCGAGTCGGGTCTGGTCGCGCTGGTTGTCTCGGCCGCGGTTCAGGGTGTGGCCCGGGCCTGCTTCTGGACCGGCAATCAGGTGCAGATAGTGCGATCGCCCCGGTCCACTCCCAGGGCGATCGCCACCCTCAACATGGTGGCCACCATCGGGATGCTGATCGGCCCGGCGGCGGGCGGGATCATCGCCCAGAGTTCGTACCGGGCCGCGTTCGCGGTCGCATCCGTGGTGGGCCTGGCCGGCATCGCGCCCACGCTGGTGCTGTCGCGCCCGCCCCCGTTCGCTCGGGTGGGCGGTCACAGCTACTGGCATCTGCTGCGCAACCGGGGAGTGCGGGTGGGCATGTGGGCCAGCGTCGCGGTCGGTGCCTGGCGCGGCCTGCTGGGCTCCTATGTGCCCATCGGGCTCGACGCGGCCGGCAGCAGCGAGACCGCTATTGGCGTGGTGGTGGCGGTGGCCAACGGCGCGGCCGCAGTGAGCGGTTACCTCGCGGTCGACACGGAGGGTTCGCGGGTGGCCCCCGGTGTGGCCCGCTGGGGCGCGGTCACCTTGGTGGCCACTGCGCTGGTGGGCTTCGAACTGCCCGTCGCTCTGATCACGGCCGCACTCGTGGCCGGGGGCGCGGCCATCGGCCTGTTGCAGGTTCTGGCCATCACCGCGGTGAGCGAGGCGGTCCGTCCCGAGCTTCAGGGTGACGCGGTGACTATCGCGGGGGTCGCCCGGGGTGTCACCCTGTCCGGCGCGCCGCTGGGAGTGGCCGCCCTGCTGGTGATAGGGCTGGGACCGGCCGTGCTGGCCGCCGCGGTCGCGTTGATCGGTCCGGCGGCCCTGTTCTGCCGGCCCCGTTTCAACCGGGAATGAACCGGGAGTAACGAGAGGCCGAGCGGTGCTGCGACCGCTGTATACAACGATTTGCAGGGTTGCATGAGGCGGTATACCGTGAGCGGTCCGGCTGTGGTTCCTATGCCACGGCCGTCCTCAACCACGGAATTCACTTGGGGGGTTAGCTCCAGATGTTGAAGAAGTTCACGTTCATGCAGCGGCTATTGGCTGCTCTGTTCGTCTTCACCCTTGTCGCGGCCGCGTGCGGCGACGACGAACCGGACGCTCCGGATACCAGCGCGGCAGATGCCGCTGCCCTGGCTGCGGCTGAGGCCGACGCCGCCGCCGCTGAGTCGGACGCCGCCGCGGCGCAGGCTGAGGCCGACGCCGCCGCTGCTGAGGCCGCTGCCGCTGCTGACGCTGCGGCTGATGCGGAGGCCGCTCTGGCTGCTGCTGAGGCCGAAGGCGCTGCCAGTGCCGACGAGCTAGCGGCGCTGCAAGCCGAGTTGGCCGCCGCCCAAGAGGCTGAGGCTGAGGCGGCCGCGGCCGCCGCGGCTGCTGACGATGCTGCTGAGGCCGCCGAGGCTGAGGCTGCGGCCGCGGCTGCAGAGGCTGAGGCCGCCGCCGCGGCTGCTGACGCGGCCATGATGGCCGCTGAGGCTCCCGAGTCGATCACGATCGCCATCCTCGAGGGTCCCGGTCGGATCGATCCCCATTACCAGGACGGCGAGATGCGCCGCACCATGGAGAACGTCTACGAGCGGCTCATCGAGCGCGACCTCGTGAACCCGTCGATCTTCGTGCCGAGGCTGGCCGCGTCGCTGCCGAGGCTGGTCGATGAGACCACCTGGGAGCTCAAGCTGCGCCGGGGCATCAACTTCCACAACGGCGCCCCCTTCAACGCGGCTGCGGCCAAGTACTCGATCGAGCGGCTGATCGATCCCGAGTTCGACTCCGACCTCCGCGAGCAGGTCGAGAACATCTCGAGCGTCGACGTCGTGGACGACTACACCATCCGCATCAACACCCACGGTCCCGACCCGGTGCTGCCGGCCCGGCTGTACATGGTGCAGATAGTCGAGCCCGGCGCGGCCGCCGACGGCCTTGAGGACGAAGCGGTCGGTACCGGCCCGTACAAGTTCGTCGAGTGGATTGCCGGCGACTCCCTGACGCTGACCCGCAACACCGATTACTGGGGCCCGGAGCCGCAGATCGATGAGGTGAAGTTCGTGTTCCTGCCCGACGAGCAGTCCCGTGTGGCGGCCGTGCAGGCCGGAGACGTGGACCTGGCCGTCGGCCTCTCGGCCGACTCGGCCGGTGACGTGCCCAAGCTGTTCGTGCGCGAGGAGGGCATCGAGTACCCGTACCTGCGGATCAAGAACTACGAGGGACCCCTCGGCGACTATCCCGACTTGCGGGTAGCCATCGCCCACGCCGTCAACGTGGACGACTACATCGAGTTCATCTACCAGGGCCAGGCCGGCCGGGCCCACTGCCACATCTTCGGCTCGGGCGTGTTCGGCCACAATCCCAACATCACCGACCGGTCCTACGACCCGGATCTGGCCCGCCAGATCATCGCCGACTCGGGCTATCAGGGCGAGGAGATCTCGTTCCTGGCCAACGGCACTCGGTGGACCAAGTTCGACGAGCTCTCCGAGGCCATCGCGGCCGACATGACGGCCGTCGGACTGAACATCGACTTCCAGCTGCTGGCCTGGGAGGTCTGGCTCTTCGACGAGTTCCTCAAGGCTCCCGGCGAGGTCGGCGGCGACATCTTCCTGTCGTCGTCCTCCAACGAGCTGCAGGACGGGGCGAGGCTGGGCTCCTACATCGGCGACACCATCGTGTCCTCGTACCTCGACGACACTCTCCGCGGCATGCTCGATGCGGCTGAGAGCGAGTTGGATTCCGTCGTCCGTGAGCAGATGTACCACGAGATCATGGCCTACAACTGCGACAACGTCGGCATCCTCCCGCTCCTGACGTACCTGAGCGTCAACGGCGGCGCCGAGAACCTCAGCTGGATCCCGCGCTATGACGACACGGCCCGCGTCGAGGACATGACGCTGAGCTGATCGTCGAGGCCTAGTTCCCCTCCACCTGCGAGGGAGCACGACCCGATGAGGACCGGTCGTGCTCCCTCGTGGGCTTCTCTCCATGCGTTCGGCTCCTGCGGGATGACCGTCTGATGTACCCCTGGCACGACGCCATACCTGCTGACGACACGGCCCGGTACCTCGCGGCCGGATACGGGGACACCTTCAGCGGCGACGAGTTCCGGGCCATCAGCGCGGGCACCTCGCCGGCGCTGGTCGTGGTCGACATGACGCTGGCGTTCGTGGACGGCCGCTGGCCCACCGGCTGCCCCGAGACGGCATGGCCCGCAGTGGACGCCAATGCCCGGCTGCTGGACGAGATGCGCCGTCTCGGCTATCCGGTGTACTACACCAAGCTGTACGCCGACCCGGACCACGTTCCCTTCCCGGGCCAGAAGGGGCGCTGGAAGACGGTGGGCCGCCGCCCGCCCGACCCGGACCTGCCCCCGGGCGACGTGATCGTGGACGAGCTGGCCCCCAAGCCGGACGAGCTGGTGATCTGCAAGAGCCACAAGCCGAGCGGGTTCTTCGGCACCGAGCTGGCCTCGCTGCTGGTCTACGACCGGGTGGACACGGTGGTGGTGACCGGCCTGACCACCAGCGGCTGCGTGCGGGCCACCGCGGTGGACGCCTTCCAGTACAACTTCGACGTGGTCATCCCCTTCGAGTGCGTGGCCGACCGCAGCCAGATCTCCCACAAGGTCAACCTGCTCGACCTGCACATGAAGTACGCCGACGTCGCCCCCCTAGACCACGTCATCGACTGGCTCAACAGCCTGCAGAATTAACTGCCGCCTTGGAACCCTCCGGCCGGGTGGTGTGCGGCGAGGCGGGAGACGGCGGTGGTCGACTTGCGAGTGAGTAGGGCGGAGCCCGTGCGAGCAAGCGACCGCCGGCGGCCACCCGCCGGGCAGGCAGGTCAGTCAGTAACCCTGATAACGGCTGACGTTCCGTCGCGGCGGGGGTCGCTTGCCGCGGTCAGGGTGCCTTCCCTGCTGAGGACGGCTTGGGCGCCGCCGAAGCCTCCGATCACGTCTGCTGTGTCCACCAGCTCGTAGCCGGCTCGGCCGATGGCGGCTCGCCAATCAGGCTCCAGGCTGGCTTCTGTGGTGACCTGCCCTTCGCCGATCAGGCGGAACCGGCCGGCTTCGACGGCGGCGCCCAGGCCGGCGCCGCCGAGTACCCGGTGCAGGATCTGCAGCTGACCCTGCGGCTGCATGATCCCGCCCACTACTCCCATGCCGAGCATGGGTTGGCCGTTCTCGAGCACCAGCGTGGGCACGATCGTGTGGTAGGGGCGCTTGTTGGGAGCCACCGCGTTCGGATGGCTCAGATCGGTGGAGAAGCCCCGTCCCCGGCTCTGCAGCACGAAGCCGCCCGCAGGCACGGTCACTCCCGAGCCGAACCGGTCGCACACGCTGGAGGTCAGCACAACCGCCTGCTCGGCGGTGAAGACCACGGTGAACACCGTTCCCGGCCCCAGCGGCATCGGTCCGTGCCGGGGCGCGCCCGCCATCCGGAGCCGCATCTCGTCGTAGTCGGGCACCTCGGCTGCGGCTGGGTCGGCCAGACAGTCGAGGGCTACCGCGAAGGCCCTGTCGAGCGCCTCGACCATGGACGCCGCGGCCTCGACTCCGGCATCGTCCCCGGTGGCGCCGAGCAGGCCCCGGTCGTGCACCCATTCGGCGGCCAGAGCGGTCGCCGCGCCCTGGCACGGAGGCGGCACCGTGATGAGCTCGTGGTCGCCCAGGCCGACTTGCAGCGGCTCCACCCACTCGCTGCGGTGGCCGGCAAGGTCGTCGATGTGCACGTTCCCGCCCGCGGCGGTGGCGGACTCGCACACGGCCTGGGCCAGCGGGCCGCGGTACAGGGCATGGGGACCGTCGGCCGCTATCCGCTTCAGGACCGCGGCGAGGGCGGGGTTGCGCCACCGCTCTCCCGGTGCCGGGGCTGTGCCAGCCGGGAAGTACAGGGCACTACCCGCTGCGTCTAGCCGGTCTCGGGAACTCTCCCAGAGCCGGCTGCCGGTCGCGCCGAGTTCGGCGCCCTCGGTGGCGGCCTCGATGGCCGGCTCGAACAGCGACGGCCACGGCAGCCGGCCGAACCGGCCGTGCAGGTCCTGCCATGCGGCCACTGCCCCCGGCACCGTCACCGCCCATCCACCGACAGACGGCACGAAGCCGTGGCCGTTGTCGGGCACCGACTCTGGGTCAGTGCGCCGCCCGGAGCGCCCGGCCCCGTTGAGCACCGAGACTCCCTCGTGAGTCGCCACGACAGCCATCAGATCCCCGCCGACGCCGGTCCCGGTGGGCTCCACCACCCCCATGGCCGCATCGGCCCCGATGGCCGCGTCCACCGCCGACCCACCGGCCCTCAGCAACCTCACTGCCGTGTCAGTTGCTCGCGGGTGCCCTGCCGCCACCGCCGCTTGTCTCTGTCGTCCGGTCACCACACCCGAATGTACGCACGCATCGACTCGCGCGCCCTACGGTCCGCACCGACGATGAGTCTGGGGGCGCTTCGCCGGAACAAGGGCACGGGCACCAGAATCTTCCGGACCGGGTCGAGGTCCAGGCGGAGCCCCGTGAGCGTGTATCTCCCGAGAACGGGATCGGCGTCCTCCTCGCCGAAGACCACCAGAGTTGCCGTGCTGTGTCCGTCGACCGTGGCCCGGGCCTCGCCGATGTCCCAGGCGACACGCCTTCCGCCAGCGAGTTCAAGCCCGACCTTCTCAGTCGGCACCACCCCCAGTTCCTTCAGCAGGCTGGCGGGCACGATCGTGACGAAGCTACCGGTGTCCACCAACGCGTCGAGTTGCAAGGACTGCTTACCGTCCAAGCTGTCGAGCCGGATCGGACGGCGAAGTGTCGCCATTAGGTTCGGTCTTCCATCGGGGACGTTGCCAGCCTGCCGGCTACGCCCAGCCGTATGGCATGGGGATCAGAGTGTGTTTCCAGGGATTGACTGACATTCGTAGCCCTTCGAGCGTGTACGCCCCGAGCAGGGGATGAGCGCCATCCTCGCCGAAGACCACCCACGTGACGGTGCTGCGCCCGTCCACCGTGGCCCGGGCCTCTCCGACATCCCAGACGACCCGACGGCCGTCGGCCAGCGTGAGGCCGACCTTCTCAGTCGGCGCGATTCCCAGACTCTTCAACAGGCCCTCCGGCACGATCGTGTAACTGCTTCCCGTGTCCACCATTGCGTCCAGCTGGAGCGACCGCTCGCCGTCCAAGCTTGCAAGCTTGATCGGCCAGTCGAATACGCCCACGGGTCCCTCCCAGTCCGGGAACGGTAGTTTGAGCCGTCCTCTAGAAGCTGTCATTATATTTCATTATACTCAATGAATAGCTGTAGGCAACCTCTAAGTTGCCTGGCCAGCGGTCACGGGGACTCGCATCCCTTGGATGAGAGTCATCCGCAACGGTTGTATACAGTCAGTCGCCGTGGCTGCCCGGCTCCGACACCTAGCCATCTCCGTGCCCGACGTGGCCGCGGCCCAGGCCTTCTTCGAGCAGGCCTTCGGCATGACCAAGGCCGGCGACGCCGGCCGCGGGGTTTACATGACCGACGGCGTGATGAACGTCGCCCTGCTGCACTTCGGCGACGACCCAGTCGTCGGGGTCACCGATGACGGTTCGGAGCCCTTCTACGGGCTCTACCACTTCGGAATGTGGGTCGACGATCTCGATGACGCCTCCGAGCAGGTGGAGCGGGCCGGCGCCGAACACCTGAGAGGTCGGCGACCCGACGAGCCCAACCGCTACTACGAGGTCAAGTACCGGTCGCCGGACGGCCTGGTGTTCGATCTGACCACCTCGGGCTGGATCGGGGCGCTGCGAGACCCTGCGGAGCCCGATCCGGCAGATTCCGGTGACGAGGGCTGACAGCCGGGTTCTGATCGCTGGTGCCGGCCCGGTAGGGCTGGTACTGGCGCTGTCGTTGGCCCGCCGCGGTCACCGGGTGACCGTGGTCGAGAAGCTGGTCGACGTCCTCGACCAGGTTCGCCGGGCCGGCACGATCCACGCGGCCACCCTGGAGATGCTCGACGACATCGGCCTGTACGACCGCCTCGAGCCTCGCGGGCTGGTGGCCCCCCTCGTCCACTACTGGGATCGGGGCGACCCCGAACCAATAGCGGTGTTCGACCACGCGGTGCTGGCCGGCGACGCCCGCTTCGCCCACGCGCTGCAGTGCGACCGCCTGAAGCTGATCGAAGAGGCCCTGAAGATGGCCTCCGATACCGACCTGATCGAGGTCCGGGTCGGAACGGAGCTGGTCGGCTTCGAGCAGGACGGCGATTCGGTCACCGCGGTGACCGAGACCGCCGACGGCGAGCGGCAGGTCCTGCGGGGCACTCACCTGGTCGGGTGCGAGGGAGCCCACAGCGTGGTGCGCAAGCAGCTCGGCATCGAGTTCGAGGGCTTCGCGTTCCCTGATCGCACGATGACGCTCAGCGTGGTGTTCGACTTCGACTCGCTGCAGCCCTACGGCTTGCGCAACTACATCCTCGACCCGGTCGAGTGGGCCAACCTGTTCAGGTGGACCGACTTCTGGCGGGTGGTGCTGCCCGCCGATGTCGACGCCGACCCCGATTCGCTCCTCGACGACGATGTCATCGAGGCCGGTCTGCAGAGGTTCCATCCGATCGGCGAGCCCTACGAGGTGGTGTCCAAGTCGCTCTACACCGTGCACCAGCGAGTGGCGGCCACCTTCCGGCAGGGCCGGGTGCTGCTGGCCGGCGACGCGGCTCACGTCAACAGCCCGATCGGTGCGATGGGCATGAACAGCGGCATCCACGATGCTGTCAACCTGGCCGCCAAGCTGTCGTCGGTGCTGCGCGGCGACACCGCCGACGAGGTGCTCGACCGTTACGTGCGCCAGCGCCGGCATGTGGCCGTGGCCCATGTGCAGGCCATCACCATTCGCAACAAGAAGCTGATGGCCGAGGCCGACCCGGACACGCGGCGGCGCAACCGCGACGAGTTGCGCCGGGCCGCCGACGACCCCGTCCTGGCCCGGGAGTTCCTGTTGAGGGCGTCGCTGATCTCCAGCGTGCGCGAAGCCACCGAGATCCGCTGATGCCGCCCGGCGCCATCGAGGCCAGGCTGGCTGCGCTGGGGCTGAGTTTGCCCGAGCCCCGCCGGTTCCCCAGCGAGAACCGTCAGGGATGCGTGCGGGTCGGCAATGTCGTGTTCGTGTCGGGCCACGGCCCGCATCATCCCGGCATGGACATCGTGCGCCGGGGGAAGCTCGGCGCCGAGCTGTCCGTGGAGCAGGGCTACGAGGTGGCCAAGGCCTGCGGGCTGTCCATCCTGGCCACGCTGCGGGCCGAACTGGGCGACCTCGACCGCGTCTGTGGGGTGGTGCGGTTGCTGGGCATGGTGAATTGCACGCCGGACTTCGAGTTGATGCCCAAGGTCGTGGACGGCGCCTCTGACCTGTTCTTCGAGCTGTTCGGGCCCGTGCGCGGCCGTCACGCCCGAGCGGCGGTGGGCATGGCCAGCCTGCCCCGCCAGCAGCCGGTCGAGATCAGCGGAGAGTTCGAGGTGTCAGAGGTATGACCACACTGGTGACCGGAATCGGACTGGTGGGCACGTCCTTCGCCCGCTGCGCTCTGCAGAGGGGAGAGCCGGTCGTATTCCTGGACCTGCAGTCCCGAGATGAGTACCTGCGAGCGCGTCTCGGACCGATCGCGGCCGACGTCCCCACGGTGAAGGCCGACATCCGCGACCTGTCGGCGGTGACTACGGCCATGCGGGAGCACAAGGTGGAGACGGTCGTGCATACCGCCGGGCTGATCGGCGACAGCGTGTCGCGGCCGCTCTACACCGGGCTGGAGGTCAACGTCACCGGCACGATCAACGTCCTGGAGGCGGTGCGGCTCGCTCGGGTGCGCCGGCTGGTGCACGTCAGCAGCTTCGCGGTGTACGACCGCCGCCGGGCCCGGGGGGCGCCCATCACGGAGGACGCGCCCCGAGGGCCGGGACGGGCCTACGGCAACTCGAAGGTCATCAAGGAGCTGGCCGCCGAGAGCTACCAGAAGGAGTTCGGCTTCGAGCTGGCCATCCTGCGACCGGCCAACGCCTACGGCTACGGGCACTTCGAGGGGGGATCCTTCGGATCCAAGATCCAGGCCCTGCTAGAGGCCGGTCTGGCGGGGCAGACCGCCTTCGTCAAGCAGGAACACACCATGGACTTCGAGTACGTCTACGACCTCGACGTGGGCCGGGCCGTTGACTTGGCCGCCACCGTGGATTTGCCGGACAAGCCCGTCTTCAACATCGGCACCGGCACCATCACCTCCTTCGACGATCTGGTGGCGGCCGCTCGAAGAATCGTCGGAGACCTCAAGGTGCAGGTGATCCCGGGAGCGCCTCCGGCGGTGTCGGCCGGCGACCCGCTCGACCTGTCCCACACCGAGGCCGGGCTGGGCTGGAAGCCCACGTTCGACATGGAGGCCGGGCTGAGCCACTACGCCTACGAGTTGAGAGGACGCGCCGGATGATCGACTTGCTGGTTCGCAACGCCGACTGGCTCATCACCATGGACCGCGAGCGCCGCATGGTGCGCGACGGCGCGGTGGCCGTTGACGGCGGCGAGATCAAAGCGGTCGGACCCACTGCCGACGTTGAGGCCGCCGGCTACGGCACCGCGGTCCGCACCATCGACGCCCGCGGCCGGCTGATCACCCCCGGCTTCATCGACAACCACCAGCACCTGGCCCCCTTCTTCGTTCGGGGCCTCGGTGACGACGTGCCCCTCAAGGTGTTCCTCCACGACCGCTGCTATCCGATGGAGGCCGGCGTCACCGACGAGGAGGCCTACCTGGCAGCGATGTGCGCGCTGCTGGAGTCGGTCCGCCACGGAACCACCACGGTGTGCGACCCGGGCTCGCAGAATCCTGAGAACTCGGCCCGGGCCGCCGACGAGATCGGTTGCCGTGCGGTGCTGGCCCGTTCCCTCACCGACATGGCCGGGGGCAGGGCCATGCCTGGCACCTTCGACTCCACCACCGACGACGCCATCGCCGACGGGCTGGCCTTCGTGGAGTCGCATCAGGGAGCAGCCTCCGGCCGGGTGCGGCCCTGGTTCTCGCTGCGCACCGAGCGGATGGTGTCGGATCGCCTGTGCCGGTCGATCGCTGAACTGGCCGCCGAGCACGGCACCGGCATCGTGTCCCACATGATCTCCAACCGCGACTCGGTCGAGCATCACCAGCGGGTGTTCGACGGCGAGCGCCCCATCGCCCGTTACGAGCGCAACGGGGTGCTGGGCTCCAACGTGCAGTTGGTCCACTGCCACTTCCTCACCGACGAGGAGTGCGACCTGCTGGGCGAGCGCGACGTCAAGGTGTCGATGTGCCCCACCGCCAGCGCCGTCTTCGGTTGGGGCGGGCTGCAGCGGGCCACCCACCTCAAGCTGCTGGAGCGGGGCGTGACCGTGGGGGTGGGCACCGACATCGGCGCCTGCTCGCACACCACCGACATCCTGCGCATCGCCCAGTACTTCCGAGTGTACCGCGACATCTTCGAGGATGCATCGCTGATGCCGGCCGAGACCATCCTCGAGCACCTCACCGTCGACGGTGCCCGCTCGGTGCTGTGGGACGACGAGGTCGGCTCGCTGGAGGTGGGCAAGCGGGCCGACATCCTGCTGTTCGACCTCGACCGGCCCGAATGGGTGCCGCTGCACAACCCGCTGTCGAACCTCGGCCATGGCGTGAGCGGCGACTCGGTCCACACCGTGGTGATCGACGGCAAGGTGATCGTGGAGGGCGGCGAATTCGTCAATCTTGACGCCCGGGCCATCATGGCTAGAGGCAGGGAAGCAGCTGCCGCCGCGGCCGAACGCACCGGCCTATCCCAGTACGCAACCCCCCGCTGGCCTGTGGTCTGAGACGGGCCGTTTGGCCCTCCGGCCGGCGGGTCCTGTCGCCGAGCCGAGATGACCGACACGGGCTTCGCCCTATTCGTCGGTCATCTGACTCGCCGCCACCCCCCGGCCTTGCCGGTCGCCGCTGCTCTCGCGGATCTCTTACCTGTGCATGCGATCCTTGGGTCACTCCAACCCCAACGGTGCCGAGGCCTCCCCCCAGGGTCTCGGCACCGCCGCGCTGTATACCGTTCTTCGCCGATCCGCTGGCACACTGTCGCGGTGAGGATTTGCGTGGTCGGTGCGGGTGCAATTGGCGGGATGATGGCGGCTCGGCTGGCTGTGGCCGGGCATGACGTGAGCGTCATCGCTCGGGGCGAGCACTTGGAGGCGATCAGGCGCGATGGTCTGCGGCTGGTGGAGATCGACGGCACCGAGACTGTCGCCTCCGGTCTGGACGCATCCGACGACTTCGGGTCGCTGGGTGCCCATGACGCTGTGATCCTTGCTCTCAAGGCTCACCAGATCGCCGCGGTGGCCGACGACCTTGGACGGCTGTGCGATGACGGCACGATGATCGTGCCTGTGCAGAACGGCATCGGATGGTGGTACTTCCAGCGCCACGGCGGTCCTCACGACGGGCGCCGGCTCGAAGCGCTGGATCCCGACGGCGTGCTCGCCGCGGCCATCGACGCGGAGCGGATCGTGGCCTGTATCGCCTACCCGGCCGCGGAGAAGACCGCACCCGGGGTGATCAGCCATGTCGAGGGCGACCGGTTCCCGGTGGGCGAGCTCGACGGCACCAAGTCGGAGCGGGCCAAGGCGCTGGGCGAGGCCCTGACTTCGGCCGGGTTCAAGTCGAGGGTGCTCACTGATATCCGCTCGCACCTGTGGGTCAAGGCCTGGGGCAACCTGGCCTTCAACCCGATCAGCGCGCTCACCGGGGCGACGCTGGCCGGGATCTGCCGCACGCCGGCCACCCGGGAGCTGGCCGCGCAGATGATGACCGAGGCCGGCAGCATCGCCGAGGCGCTCGGGGTGCGCATCCGGATCAGCGTCGAGCAGCGCATCGCAGGGGCGGAGGCTGTGGGTGAGCACAAGACCTCGATGCTCCAGGACGCCGAGGCCGGCCGCCCTCTGGAGCTCGACCCACTGGTCGGCGTGTTCGTCGAGCTCGGTGAGATCACCGGCGTGCCCACCCCCGCCATCAGCACCGTCTACGGGCTGGCCTCCTTGCTCAACCGCCGACTAGGCGCATGACGGCCGGCGAGACGCTGCGGGGCCTGCTCTCGGCGGGGGCCGACGACGCACCGGCGATCGTGGCCCCTGACGGCTCGGTGCTCACTCACGCCGAGATGCGGTCCGAGGTGGACCGGCTCGCGGGCCGGCTCCGAAGTCTCGGCTTGGGCCCGGCGGACCGCATCGCCATCGTCGTTCCCAACGGACCCGAGATGGCTCTCGCCTTCCTGGCCGCGGCCTGCACCGGATGCGCCGCGCCGCTCAACCCGAAGTACCGCACCGACGAGCTGCGCTTCTACCTCGACGACCTCGGTGCCAAGGCGCTGGTCACCCTGCCCGACGACTCCGGAGCCGTCGCCCGGGCCGCGGCCGGTGAGGCTGGTGCCGCCGTGCTGCAGGTATCGCTGGCCGGCTCGGTCAACCGCGGTGCCGGTGCGCTCGATCTGGTTGCCGGGTCCGAGGCGGACGGCGTGCCGGCTCCGGGCGGTCCCACCGCAGACGACGTGGCCCTGGTGCTGCACACTTCCGGCACCACGTCGCGGCCCAAGATCGTCCCGCTGCGCCAGCGGCACCTGGCCCGCTCGGCGGCGGGCATCGCCGAGTCGCTCGCCCTGACTCCCGGGGACCGGTCACTGCAGGTGATGCCGCTGTTCCATATCCATGGGCTGCTGGCCGGGCTGCTGGCGCCGCTGTCGGCGGGGGGCGCGGTCGCCTGCACCGAGGGTTTCGACGCCTTCCGGTTCTTCGCGCAACTCGAGGCTCTGGAGCCCAGCTACTACACCGCGGTCCCGACCATGCATCAGATGGTGATCTCCCGTTCGGGCCGCCACCGCGACACGGCCCGCTCAGCCGGTCTGCGCTTCGTGAGGTCTTCGTCGGCGTCCCTGCCGGCCCCTGTGCTGCACGAACTGGGCGACCTGTTCGGCGCGCCCGTCATCGAGGCCTACGGCATGACCGAGGCCACCCACCAGATGTGCGCCAACCCCCTGCCCCCCGCGGTGGCCAAGCCCCGGTCGGTGGGGGTTCCCACCGGCATCGAACTGGCCGTGCTGGATAGCCGGAACCGCCTGCTGCCGGCGGGTGAGCGGGGCGAGGTGTCGATCAAGGGCTCGACCGTGATCGACGGCTACGAGAACAACCCCGAGGCCAACGCGGACGCCTTCACCGATGGCTGGTTCCGCACCGGCGATGAGGGCTACGTCGACGGCGACGGCTACCTGTTCCTTACCGGCCGCCTCAAGGAGCAGATCAACCGCGGCGGTGAGAAGGTGTCCCCGCTGGAGGTGGACGAGGCGCTGCTGGGCCACCCGTCGGTTGCCCAGGCGGTCACTTTCGCCGTGCCTCACCCCAAGCTGGGCGAGGAGGTGGCCGCCGCCGTCGTGGCCGCCGCCGGGAGTTCCGTCGACGAGCGGGAGCTTCGCCGGTTCCTGTCGCAGTCGCTGGCCGCGTTCAAGGTTCCCCGGCGGATCCTGGTGCTCGACGAGCTGCCCAAGGGCCCCACCGGCAAGCTCCAGCGCATCGGCCTGGCCGAGCGCCTGGGCCTCGCCCCGGCCGGGAGCGAGTAGCGCGGCGACCCGACGGGCTCTCGCCTACCCGCGCTCGCTCTTAGACTGCCGAGCGATGGCCCATATCGAGCTGTTGACGCTGGCCAATCACGCCGAGGTGCAGAACGGGCTGCTGTACCTGATGGGCGCGGGCTGGGACACCGTCACCCGGGCCTACAAGGAGGGTAAGAAGCCCCGACCGCAGCACTTCTCGATCGCGCTGTCTGTGCTGGTCCCATGGTTGGAGCACAACCAGCGTCACGAGATGGTGATCCGGGTCGAGGACGAGGACGGCCACCACAAGCTGATGGAGGCCAAGGCCAACATCGAGGTCGGCCGCCCGCCCGGCAAGGTTCCCGGCACCGACAGCCGCTCGCCGCTGGTGGTCACCGGCATCGTCCAGTTCCCCAAGTCCGGCGGCTACCGGGTGAGGGCCACCCTCGGCGACGAGCAGCGCGACTACGCCTTCCGGGTCATCGACAAGGTCACCTAGAGGCCGTTCGATGGTCGCCGACACAGCCAGGGACCTGCTGGCTCTGCCCCGGGACACTTGGCCGCGGGCGGTGCTCTTCGGGGCCATCGCGGCGGTGCTCATCGCGGTGCCCTCCGACATCATCGACACGCCGATCTTCGGCCGGCCGGTGGAGGTGCGATGGATCGACTATGTGATCCTGGCCATCACCTCGGCGTTGATCGGGCTGATCTTCGCCATCCGTCCCGAGGCGGTCGAATCCAGCGGGTTGGCCGAGGCCGCCGAGCGTCAGGGCACCCGCACCGTCTGGGGCGGGTTCGTGTCGTTCCTGGCTGTGGGCTGCCCGGTGTGCAACCAGGCCGTGGTGGCGCTGGTGGGTGTGGGCGGAGCGCTGTCGTGGTGGGCGCCGGTGCAGCCCTTCGTGGGCCTGCTGGCCGTGGCGCTGCTGCTCTACACCCTGCGCAAGCGTCTCAACACCTACAAGCTCACCGCCTGCCCGATCCCCGCCTAGGTTCGACTCACTGCGCCTCGGGAGCGACCGGTGACGCCGCGCGGTGCATGGCGGCGGCCACCAGTGCGGGCAGGCCCAGTGCGGCCAGCATCAAGCCGAACAGGGGCACGCCCAGGCTCAGCAGGCCGCTGACGATGGCCGAGAGCAGGGCGGCCGAGCCCAGCAGGGCGGCCCGGAAAGTGCCGATGCCCCAGCCCGACTGGGGAGGCAGCGCGGCCACCAGCATGGCGTTGGCCACCGGCAGCACCGACACCGCCATTCCCACGAACGGCACCAGCAGCCACACGCCCACCTCGGCCGGCAGCAGCAGCATCGGCAGTCCCAGCGCCGAGGTGCTCACCATCATCAGCCGGGCCGTCCACGGTCCGCCCCGCTTGTCATAGAGGGCGCCCCCGACGATCTTCACCGGTGCCGACAGGGCCCGCCCCGCGATGAGCATCGCGGCCACCAACCGCAGGTCCAGGCCCCGGTCCACCACGAAGAACGCCGTTGAGAAGCCGATCACCACGAAGTGCATCGAGACCCCGCCGAAGCTCGCGTAGAAGGCCAGCCGGTAGGTCTGCTTCCGGGCGTTCTGGGCCAGCTGAGCCAACCAGGCAACTGGTGCCGGATCCCTGTTCACCTCGGTCCAGCGGGGCACGTATGCGATGGCCAGCGCGGCGGGAACCGCGCACCCGACGTACACCCAGCGCCAGGCACCCCCGGCGAAGGCGCTGGCGGCCGCTGCGGCCAGCCCGAACGAGTAGGCCTGACCCCACACCGCGATGGCCTTCCCCGGCGCGTCCGGATAGAGCCGGGCCACGCTGGCCAGCGCGGGTGGGAAGTAGATCCCGAAGGCGACCCCCAGCAGGGTCTGGCCCACCAGCAGCACCCAGAACGACGGGGCCACCGCCGACAGCGCCATCCCGGCGGCCAGGCTGACTGCGGTGGCCCGCACCAGCGACCGGTCGCTCAGCCAGCGGCTGACGGCCCCGCCGATCACGTTGAAGGCGGCGATGCCCCCCGCCACCGCAGCCAGGATGGCGGCCAGGTTGCTCTCCGACAGGTCCAGGTCCTCTCGCACGAGCGGGAACAGCGGCGACATCATGGTCTCGGCCCCGCCGAGGATGAAGTACAGCGTGAACAGGTAGCCGAACGTCACCCAGCGGGCGGTCAGACCGCTCTCGCTGTCGCCTGTGCCTCCGACGGCGCTGGTGGCCGGTTCGCTCAATTCACCCAGCAGGCCACGAGGTGGCCGCTGGAGCGCTCCGTCAGCGGGGGGCGCTCGTGGAAGCACTGGTCCACTGCAAGGGGGCAGCGGGTGTTGAACCGGCAGCCCTTCGGTGGGTCCATGGGGCTGGGCAGGTCGCCCTTGAGGGGCTCGTGGCTGCGGCGGGTCGTCGGGTCGGGCACGGGGACCGCCGAGAGCAGGGCCTGGGAGTAGGGGTGGGTCGGGTTCTCGTAGATGTCGTGGTGGCTGCCGATCTCCATCAGGTGGCCCAGGTACATGATGGCCACCCGGTCCGACACGTGGCGCACCACGGCCAGGTTGTGGGAGATGAACAGGTACGACAGTCCCACGGTGTCCTTGAGCTCGACCAGCAGGTTCACGATCTGGGCCTGGATCGACACGTCGAGGGCGGCGGTGGCCTCGTCGGCCCCCACGAACCCGGGATGCAGCGCCAGGGCCCGGGCGATCACGATGCGCTGGCGCTGGCCGCCGGAGAAGGCGTGCGGGTACTTGTCGGCCGCGCTGGCGGTCATGCCCACCATCTCCAGCAGCTCGCCCACCGCCGCGTCCAGCTCCGCGCCCCGTTTGCGGGTGTGCACCAGGAACGGCTCGGCGATGCTGTCGCGGATCTTGATCTTGGGGTTGAGCGCCGAGTAGGGGTCCTGGAAGATCATCTGGACCTGTTTGCGCATGGCCCGCCAGTTCCGCCGGTTCAGGTCGGTCACGTCCCTGCCCTCGAAGAACACCTGGCCCTTGGTCGGCTTCACCGCGCCTAGCAGCGCTCGGCCCGCGGTCGACTTGCCGCAGCCCGACTCGCCCACCAGGCCCACGGTCTCGCCCGGCGCAACCGCGATGCTGAAGTCGTCCAGCGCGTAGACCGTTCTCTTTCGGCTGCCGACCCAGCGGGTGAAGTGGACGCTGAGGTCCCGGCTCTCCACCAGCGGCGTGACCTGCCCGTTCACGCTGGTGCCTCCCCGGCCGGTGTGCGGTTGTAGCAGGCCACCCAACGCCTCTCGGCGATCTTCAGCAGGGGCGGCGGGGTGTCGCGGCAGCCGTCGCTGGCCTCGTTGCATCGGGGCTCGAACGCGCAGCCCGGCGGGAATTGGGCCCGGTCCAGAGGCTCGCCCGGGATGCCCGTCAACTCGCCGTCGTCTCGGTCGACTCTGGGCACCGAATGCAGCAGGCCGAGCGAGTAGGGGTGCTGGGGATCGGTGAACATCTCGTTGATGGGGGCCCGCTCCACGATGCGACCGGCGTACATGACCTGAACCCGGTCACAGAACTGGGCCACCACTCCCAGGTCGTGGGTGATCATCAGCACCGACATTCCGAGCTCGGTGGACAGGTCGTGCAGCAGGGTGAGGATCTGGTCCTGGATGGTGACGTCGAGTCCGGTGGTCGGCTCGTCGGCGATGACCAGCGTCGGTTCGCAGGCCAGCGCGGTGGCGATCATCACCCGCTGGCGCATCCCGCCCGACAGCTCGTAGGCGTAGGCCCGCAGGCGCTCGCTCGCGTTGGCGATGCCGACCATGTCGAGCAGCTCCAGCGAGCGTTGCTTGATCTTGGAACCTTGCAGCCCGACCCTGCGCTGCAGGAGCTCGCGCAGCTGCGAGCCGACGGTCTTGAGCGGGTTGAGCGACACCATCGGATCTTGGAAGATCATGGCGATCTCCCGGCCCCGCACCCGGTTGGCCACCGCGGGGTCGAGCACGTCCTCGCCCCGCCAGCGCACCGAGCCCCCCATGATCCGGCCCGGGGGCAGGACCATTCCCAGGATGGCCAGCCCCATGACGCTCTTGCCCGAGCCCGATTCGCCCACCACGCCGAGGCGCTCGTGCGAGCCGACGTTGAGGGTCAGGCCGTCCACGCCTCGCACGATCCCGTCCCGGGTGGGGAACCCCACCGTGAGGTCCTTCACCTCCAGCAGGCGCTCGGTGCGGCCGTTGCCGTTGGTGGTGCTCATCCCCCCGGCCTCTCCAGGATGATCTGCTCCCGCTCGGCCACGTCGTTGAACGACTGCAGCCACAGCGACAGCAGGTTGACGCCCAGCACCACGATGGAGATGGCCAGGCCGGCGAAGGTGACGATCCACCATCCGTCGGTGATGTAGTTGCGGCCCTGCTGGATCATCAGCCCCCACGACGAGCGGGGCGGCTGCACACCGAAGCCGAGGAAGGCGAACGCCGACTCCGACAGGATGGCCGCGGCCAGCTCCAGCACGCACAGCGTGATCAGCGAGCTGACCAGGTTGGGCAGCAGGTGGCGCCACATGACCCGGCTCGACGGCGCGCCGCTCAGCTCGGAGGCTTCGACGAACAGCGACGTCTTGAGGGTCAGCACGAGGCCGCGGCCCACCCTGGTGAACACCATCCAGCTGGAGATGGCGATGACGATGATGACCAGCCACACGCTCGGCCCGAACGCGGCCACCAGGATCAGTCCGGCCAGCACTCCCGGGAAGGCCATCTGCACGTCGGCGGCCGAGATGATGAGGGTGTCGATCTTCCCGCCGACATAGCCCGCGATCAGACCGAGGGCGGTGCCGAGGATGGCTGCGATGAAGACCGCGGCCAAGCCAACCAGCAGCGAGATGCGGGCGCCGTCGATCAGCCGGGCCAGGATGTCGCGGCCGAGCTGGTCGGTGCCGAGGGGGTGCGCCCAGGTGCCGCCCCAGCCCACCGGCGGTGTGAGCTTGTCGGGCAGGCTCTGCTGGGCGGGGTCCTTGATGAACGGCAGCCATGGCCCGATGGTGGCCACCACCGCGAACACCGAGCAGATGAGGATGCCCGAGATGCCCGCCTTCGACTTGCGCAGGTGCGATCGCAGATCGGACAGGACGGTGACACCCTCGGGCGGTGCCGCATCGGCCGCGCCGGTGTCGGCTCCCGAGCTCATCGTGTCGTCTACGGCCGTCATGCCAGCTCCACCCGGGGATCGATCATCCGGCGGGCAATGTCCACGAGCAGGTTGGTGACCACTACCAGCGTGGCCAGCACCACCACCGCGGCCTGCACCAGGATGAGGTCCCGGTTCTCGATGGCGTGGATGGCGAGGCGGCCCACGCCGGGCCAGGCGAACACCACTTCGATCACCACCGTGTAGCCGGTGAACATGCGGGTCAGCTCCCAGCCGGTCATCGTCACGAAGCCTGAGGCCACGTTGCGGAACGTGTGGTGCACGATCGTGTACGACCGGGAGAATCCCCGCGACAGGGCGGTCACCGCGTAGGGCTTGCGCAACTCCTCCACGATGCCTCGGCGGGTCATCTGCGCGAGGCGGCCCGCGCTGGCGAGGCCTATCGCGAACGACGGGAGGATCAGAGATATGAATCCCCGCGAGCCGAAGGTCGGCACCCATCCGAGCTGCACCGCGAAGACGATGATGAGCAGGTAGCCGATCCAGAACGGCGGGGCGCTGATGGACGCCATCGAGAAGCCGAGCACGGCGTGGTCGGCGAAGCGGCGCTCCCACCAGGCGGCCAGCATTCCCATGGGCGCGGCCAGCAGCACGGTGACCGCGGTGGCCCCCGCCACCAGCTTGAGGGTGGCCGGCAGCCGCTCCAGCACGAGCTTGGAGGCGGGCTGGTCCTGCCAGAACGACTCTCCGAGGTCACCGACCACCAGGCCCGACACGAAGTCCCAGTACTGCACGGCGAGGGGGCGGTCGATCCCGAGCGCGGCCCGGCGGTCGGCCCGGTGCTCCTCGGTGGCCTCCAGCGGCAGCGACACCGTGGCCGGATCGGTGAAGACGTGGGTGACTACGAATACCAGGGAGGTGACGACAAACACCACCAAGGCGGCGGCGATGATGCGTCTCGCGAGCCACCGAAGCAACGCGCTCCCTCCCCTCCGGGCCAAAACTGGCCCGGGTGCCGGGCCGATCTGTATACCGTAGCCGGGCCCTGCGGAATGCTCCGAGTCAGGCGCCGCGCCGGTTCTAGCTGGCCGCCGCCCTGCTCTGGGTCAGGCGGCCCAGGAGGCTGAGGGCGGCCGCCGCGAAGGCCCAGACCGCGGCCGCGGCCAGCGCAGCCGACGAGGACACGCTGTCGGTGATGGCTCCGAAGGCTCCCGGCCCCAGCACCGCGCCCAGGTTCAGGCCTCCGATGGCGAAGGAGGTGGCTAGGCCGGGGGCGTGGGGGTTCATCCGCACCAGGGCCACTACCATCAGCGCAGGCCACGACCAGCCCAGGATGATGGCCACCTGCCCTCCCAGCGCGTAGAGCAACGGCGTGTCGGCGGCCATCAGCGCGTAGCCGGCTGCGCTGGCGACCAGCAGGATCGCAACCGTGCCGATGTCGCCGGTGCGGCCCCGGTCGGCCATCACGCCCAGGGTGATGCGGGCGGTGATCACCCCCGCGCTGGCCAGCGACAGCAGCAGCCCGGCCGTGCTTTCGGAGATGCCGGCGGACTCGCTGTTGACCACGAAGAACGACGCTGCGCCGATCACTGCGGCCGACGCCATGGTGGCCGCCGCGCCCAGCACGAACAGAGGCGCCAGCCTGATATGGGAGAAGCGCCCGGTCGCAGACCTGGCCACCGGCGGTGGCCGGTCCTGCCTTGGCTCGGCGGGGAGCATCAGCATCCCGGCCGCGGCCAGCACCGCACCGCCCACGAACGCCCAGCGCCACCCGGAGGTGCCGCCCACGATCGGCACCGTCAGCCCGGCCAGCAGCGGGGCCAGCGGTATGGCCGACATGTGCACCGCGAAGGCGACGCCGTGGCGCTCTGCCGACACGTGCTGGGCCACCAGCACCTTGGCCGCGGGGCCGGCCAGGGTCAGGCCCGCGCCGGCCACCGCCATCGACGCCAGGAACGTCCCGAACGACCGGGCCAGCACGGCCACCGCCAGGTAGCCGGCCAGCGTCACCCACATGGACAGCAGCAGGCTGCGGCGGGCGCCCATCCGGTCGGCTAGCTCGCCGGCGTGGATCGACGCCACTCCCGACAGTGCGTAGGTGACCGCCAGCGTCACCCCCAGACCGGTGTCGCTGATGCTGAAGGTGTCCTTGATGTCGCTGCCCAGCGCACCGGCCAGGAACCCGGCCATGACGCTGGCGGTGAGGCAGGCGATTGAGGCCGCGACCGCCCGTACCGGAACCGCGTCGGGATTCTGCGGCAACGCCGCGGGTGCCGTGCCGGCCACCGTCGCCGCGCTAGCCCGGCTTGCTCGTGAGCGCCACCGGTCGGGTGTCGGGGCTGCGGATGGCTCGCACCTGCTCGTGGAAGCGCTCCACTCCGGCCAGCTTGACGTCCTCGTAGCCCCTGATCACGTCGGGGAGTTGAGCCAGCTTCACCGCCCGCTCGTAGGTGCCGGGCGTGAGGGCGTTCAGTTCGGCTTCCATCAGGGCCCGGTAGTCGGCGATGAGTTGCCGCTCGACCCGGCGGACCTTGGCGTAGCCGAACAGGTCAAGGGGCGTGCCCCGCAGCCGGCGCATCGCCTTCAGCACCGCGAGGGCGGGCCGCTGGAACGGTCCCAGCGAGATCTTGCGCTGTAGCCCCAGGGCTCGCAGCGCCGGCGGGTGCAGCAGGATGCGGTAGCCGGCGTAGTCGCCCACCGCGTCTCGCAGCGCTTCGTGCAGGCCCGGGCGCAGGTGCAGCCGGGCCACCTCGTACTCGTCCTTGTAGGCGGTCAGCTTGTGCAGGTAGCGGGCCACGGCTTCGGCCAGCTCGGTCCGCTCGCCCATCACCTCGCGCTCGCGGGCCGAGGCCGCGTCCACGAAGTCCACGTACTCCGAGGCCAGCGCGGCCGACTGGTAGTCCGCCAGGTCGGCGGCCCGCCGCTCCACCATCTCGGCCAGGGCGGCGGCGCCGTCTGTTGGCACCGGGGCCAGCCCCGACTCCTGCAGCAGTCTCCGGGCGGTCGCTTTGGCTCGGGCCGGCACCGAGTCGAGGCCCAGGCCGGGGACTGCGCCGGGCGCCTCCGGCGACGTCACCGCGGAGGCCACCCCGGCCAGGCTGACCAGGCCGTCGGCACCCTCGCGCACGTACACCCGCCCCCACCGGAAGGCGGCGACGTTGGCTGCCACCGCCACCCCGTTCAGCTCGATGGCCCGCTCGATGGAAGCGGCCGACACCGGGATCCCGCCGGCCTGGTAGGCGGCCCCCAGAGCGAGCACGTTGGCCGGCATGGCCGTGCCCAGCAGGGCGTCGGCCATCCGGTCGGCGTCGAGGCGGATGCTGGCGCTCGCCCGGGTGGAGTCGTCGATGGCGGCCAGCATCCCGTCGATGTCGGGATATGTCTGCTCCACGTGGGCCACCATGTCGCCGGTGGGCAGCTTGCTGGTCGACGTCACCGCCAGCGTGCGCTCGGGGTCGGCCTTGGCCAGGTTCTTGGGGTCGGCTGCCACCAGCAGGTCCAGGCCCAGGTAGCAGTCGGCGTCGCCCGCGCCGATCAGGTTAGCGCCGGAGGCTTCACCGGCGAAGAAGCGCAGGTGCGACACCACCGGCCCGCCCTTCTGGCTGAGCCCGGTCTGGTCGAGGCCCAGGATGTCGAGGCCGTCGAGCAGGGCCGCGGTGGCCAGCACCTGGCTGACCGTCACCACGCCGGTGCCGCCCACGCCCGCCATGAACACCCCGTAACCGTCGGGACCGGGAACGGGCCGGTCCGGCTCGGCGATGTCGGCGGGAGGCTGGGCCCGCACCGTCCGTACCGCACCCGCCGAGGGCGCCTTGGCCCCGGCCGGCCGGGGCTTGGCTGCCCGCGTCTTGACCCGGATGAACGACGGGCAGTCGCCCTCGATGCAGGTGTAGTCGAAGTTGCACGACGACTGGTGTATGCGGGTCTTGGTGCCCAGCTCGGTGTCGACCGGCTGCACCGACAGGCAGTGGCTCTTGGCCCCGCAGTCGCCGCATCCCTCGCACACCGCCTCGTTGATGAAGATGCGCTTGGTCGGCGTGGGGCGCAGGCCCCGCTTGCGCTCCCGGCGCTTCTCGGCCGCGCACTGCTGGTCGTAGATGAGCACGGTCACTCCGGAGGTGTCCCGCAGCAGGAGTTGGGCCTCATCGAGGCGGTCCCGGCCCCAGATCTCGGCGCCGGGGGCCAGCGGCCCGCCGCCGGCGTGACGGTCCGGGTCGTCGCTGCACACGATGGTGCGGCTCACGCCCTCGGCCGCCATCGACTGGGTCAACTCCGGCACTCCGATGACGCCGGCCACGTCCTGGCCGCCGGTCATGGCGACCGCGCCGTTGTAGAGGATCTTGTAGGTGATGTCGACGCCGGCGGCCACCGCGGCCCGCACCGCCAGGCTGGCCGAGTGGAAGAACGTGCCGTCGCCGACGTTCTGGAACATGTGGGGCCGGTCGGTGAACGGCGCCCGACCGATCCAGGTGGCGCCCTCGCCGCCCATCTGGTGGACGACCTGGGCTCGCTCGTCGATCCACAGGGCCATGGCGTGGCAGCCCACCCCGGCCGCCGCGAACGAGCCCTCGGGCACCGTGGTGGAGCGGTTGTGGGGGCAGCCGCTGCACCAGTACGGCGCGCGGGCCACTTCCGCGGCTCCGGCCTTCGAGGCGGCCTCGATGAGGGCCAGGCGGGCCTCCACCGCCATCGGCAGTGCGCCCACCTCGCCTCCCAGCACCCCTGAGCGGAGCCGGTCGGCCACTACGACCGCGATCCGGTCGGCGCTGAGCTCGCCGTCGGCGGGGACCAGCCGGCGACCCAGCTCGTCGGTCTTGCCCACCACCCGGGGTGCGCCCGACCGGCCGTAGAGGATGTCCCGCACGAAGAGCTCGATGAAGGCCCGCTTCTCGTCCAGCACCAGGATCTCGTTGAGGCCCCCGGCGAAGCGCCGGACGATCTCGGGCTCCAGCGGCCACACCATCCCTATCCGCAGCAGGCGGATCCCGAAGCGGTGCAGGGCGTCGTCGTCCAGGCCGAGGTCGCTGAGGGCCTGGCGCAGCTCCTGGAAGGTCCGGCCCGCGGCCGCGATGCCGAGCCGGGCTGCTCCGGTGGCCCCGCTGATCTCGTTGAGGCCGTTGGCCGCCGCGTAGGCCACCGCTGCGTCCAGGCGCCCGTAGGCGATGTCCTTCTCCTGCTCGAGGCTCAGGGGCGTCACCAGGCCGGGCCGCTGGGTGTGGTGCCAGGGTTGGCCGTCGATCTCCAGTTCGGGCAGGGTGGGAACGACCCGGTCGGGGGCCACCTCGGCGAGGCCGAACCCGTCGGCGACGGTGGTGACGATCTTGAACGCCACCCACAGGCCGGAGTACCTCGACATCGCGATGCCGTGCAGGCCCAAGTCGATGATCTCCTGCATCGAGCCGGGGTAGAGGATCGGGATCTGGGCGTCGTAGAAGGTGGGCTCGACCTGGGTGGGCAGGGTCGACGACTTGGCCAGCGGGTCGTCCCCGGCCAGCACCAGCACCCCGCCGTTGGGTGCGGTGCCCTTGAAGTTGCCGTGCTTGAACACGTCGCCGCAGCGGTCGACGCCCGGGCCCTTGCCGTACCACATGCCCACCACGCCGTCGTGGCGGGCGAGCGGCCCGAGTAGCGGTTCCTGGCTGCCCCATACCGCGGTGGCGGCCAGTTCCTCGTTCACGCCCGGTACCCACACGACGTCGTGGGCGTCGAGCAGGGCCTTGTGGCGCTCGATGGTGAGGTCGACGGTGCCCAGCGGCGAGCCCTGGTACCCGGAGATGAAGGTGGCCGTGCGCAGGCCCCGAGCCGCGTCGGCCCGGTGCTGGTCGACGGGCAGGCGCACCACCGCCTGGATCCCGGTCAGCAGCACCCGTCCCCGTTCCAGCGTGAACTTCTGATCGAGATCGAAGTTCTCCAGCAACTGGGGTCCTCCTTGTGACGGCTGTTCGCTCAGCCGATGATCTTGCTCAGTCGATGATCCTGCTCAGCCGATGATCGCGCAGTACTCGGGGACGATGTCGGCGGTGAGCATGTCCATCCAGGCCGGGCGTTGCTCGATCAGCCGGGCCACGACGTTGCGGTGGTTCTCCCGGTTGTTCCAGGTGCCGATCAGGTAGAACCGCTCGGGGTCGTCCTCGCTCTGGTACAGCACGCCCTCGTGCACGATGCCCGGCGTGGTGTGGACGATGTTCTCGTCGCTGTGGTCCCAGGCCTCGAAGGCGTCGATGAAGTCCTGGGCCCGGCCCGGCTTGGCCTGCAGCGTGTAGTGGAAGGCGAACGACCCCTCGGGCAGGTCCTTCAGGAGCGGGTTGGCGTGGTCGCCGTGGTCGTGGTCGTGGTGCTCCTCCGGCATGGCGGCTCCCTCAGGTGGCGGCGGTGAAGGCCGCGGCCGCGGCCTGCGAGCACACCACGTCCTCGGCGTGCTTGGCGCCGGAGATGCCCAGAGCGCCCACGATGGTGCCGGCCGCGGTCGTCAGCGGCTCGCCTCCCTCCACGGCCAGGATGTGGTGGCGGGCGGTCATGGGCGGGCCGAGCGACTTGTCCGTCTGGAAGTAGTCCGACAGCGCTCCGGTGTCGCGCTTGAACGTCAGGGCGGCCAGGGCCTTGGCGATGGCGTTCTCGAAGGCGATCTCCACCACGTTGTCCATGCGGTGCACCAGCACCACGTTGCCGGTGGCGTTCACCACCGCCACGCACACGGCCAGGCCCTCGTCTTCGGCGGTCGACAGCGCCGCGTCGGCGGCAAGCTTGGCTCCTTCGAGGGTGAGGGTCTCGACGTTCATGGTGTTCATGGATTGCTCCTGGATTGGGGTTCTGGGGGGAAGAGAGGGACCGCTCAGTGCTTGATCTGGAAGATGGCTTCGACCTCGACGGAGGCGCCCAGGGGAAGTTCGGCCACCCCGATGGCGGAGCGGGCGTGCCTTCCGGCCTCGCCGAACACCTCGATCATCAGGTCGCTGGCGCCGTTGATCACCTTGGGCTGGGCGTTGAAGCCGGGGTCGCTGGCCACGTACCCGGTGAGCCGCACCACCCGCAGCACCTCGTCGAGGCTGCCCAGGTGCTGGTGCACCGACGCCAGGATGGCTTCGGCCGCACCCCGGGCGCTGGCCTGTCCGGCTTCTATGTCCATGCCGCCTCCGAGGCGGCCGATGTGCGCGATCCCGCCGCCTCCGGGGGCCAGTGCGATCGAGCCCGACACGAACAGCACGTCGTCGACCTGGGCCACCAGGTCGAAGTTGCCCGCTCGCAGCAGGGGCATGTCGAGATCGACGCCGGCGTCGCGGGCCGCCTGCTCGTAGGACATGTCGGATCCTCCCGTGACTGTCCGGCCAATTCTTGTATACCGACCCTACAGCGCCAAACTGAGACCGACCCCGCCGACTCGGGCCGGGCCGGACCCGGCCGCTAGCTTCCGCCACCATGGATCTGGGTTTGGCCGGGCGGCGGGCGATCGTGTTCGGCTCCACCGCGGGGCTGGGGCGGGCCACCGCGGAGACCCTGGCCGGCGAGGGCGCCTTGGTGGCCGTCTCGGGGCGCCGGGCCGAGCTGGCCGCCGAGATCGCCGCCTCGCTGCCCGGTGCGGTGGCCGTGGCCGGCGACCTGACCGTCGACGGCGAGCCCGCCCGGATGGTGAACGAGGCCGCGTCCCTGCTCGGCGGCCTTGACATCTGCGTGGTCAACACCAGTGGCGGACCTCCGGGAGGCATGACGGAGGTGTCCGCGGACGACGAGGTGGCCGCCTACGAGCGGATGCTGCGGCCCGCTCTGGCCGTCACCAGGGCTGCGATCCCGCACTTGCGTGCCGGAGGCGACGGGCGCTTGGTGTACATCACCGCCCGGTCGGTGGTGGAAGCCTCGCCCGAGTTGGCCCTGTCGGGCGTGTTCCGCAGCGGCGTGGCGGCTGCGGCCCGCTCGCTGGCCATCGAGCTGGCCCCCGACGTGCTGGTGAACGTGGTGGTGCCCGGCCAGTTCGACACCGGCGCGCTGGCCCGCTCCCAGGAGGCTCGGGCTGCGGCCGAGGGCATCACCGCCGAGGCGGTGCGGGCCCGCCATCAAGCGTCGATACCGGTGGGCCGGTTCGGCCGGGCTGCCGAGCTGGCCGACGTGGTGACGTTCCTGTGCAGCGCCCGGGCCAGCTTCATGACCGGTTCCGTCGTGCGCGTCGACGGCGGCGCCGTCATCGGCTACTAGCCACCCCCGGCTCCCCGATTGAAGCCGCTGGACGGTATACAGAGCGCCGTGAAGATTGCCGTCCTGGTCAAGCAGATCCCTGCCCCGGTCGAGTTCCGGATGCACGAGGGGCGCCTGGTTCGGGACGGCGTGCCGCTGGAGGTCAACGCCTACTGCCGGCGGGCCAACGCCAAGGCGGTCGAGCTGGCCGGCGCCGATGGTGAGGTGGTGGTGTTCACCATGGGGCCACCAGCGGCCGCCGACGCCCTGCGGGAGATGATCGCCTGCGGCGCTCACCGGGGCGTCCACCTCAGCGATCCGGCCTTCGCCGGCAGCGACACCCTGGCCACCGCGGTGGCGCTGGCCGCGGCCATCCGGCGCGAGGGACCGTTCGACCTGGTGCTGGCCGGGCTCAACTCGCTCGACTCCGACACCGGTCAGGTGCCCGTCGAGGTGGCCGAGCTGCTGGACCTGCCCTTCGCGGCCGGGGTGCGGGACCTGGATGTGGACGGCCGCTCCTTCACTGCCCGTCTGGAGACCGACGACGGCTACCACACCGTCGCCGGCGACCTGCCCGTCGCTCTGTCCGCCGCCGAGCGGTTGATCGCGCCGTCCAAGGCTCCGCCCGAGGTGTACGCCGAGGTGGCCGATGACCGCATCCTTCGGCTGGCCGCGGCCGACCTGGACGTGCCTGCCGAGCAGCTCGGCGCCTCCGGGTCACCCACATCGGTCGGCCCGGTCCGGGTGCTCACCGCCACCAGGCGCGCCCTGCGGGCCGCGTCGGTGGCTGAAGCGGTGGACATGCTCGAGGAGTTCGGCGCCTTCGTCGACGCCCCCGAACCCGACGATGCCGCCGCCGACGCCTCGCCGGCCAGTGCAGCCCTGCTGGAGGTCGGAACCGACGGGGCCCACGCCGAGGTCGGCGAACGGTCGGTGTGGTGCTTCTTCACCGAGCCACCGGTGGGCGCCGAGCTGCTGGGAGAGGCGGCCGAGCTGGCCGCTTGGATCTCGGGAACCGTCACCGCGGTCACCACCATCGCCGACGCATCCGAGCGCCCCGGGCTTGCGGCCGCGGGCGCCGACCGGCTGCTGCTGATCGAATCGGCGGCGGAGCCCTCCGAGCAGGCCGCCGCGCTGGCGGCCGCCGCTGCCGAGCGGCTGCCGTGGGGCCTGCTGGTGGAGGGGACCCGCTCGGGCCGGGTGGTCGCCTCCGTCGTGGCCGCCCGCTGCGGCTGGGGACTCACCGGTGACGCCGTCGGGCTCGAGGTCAGCCCCAGCGGTCGTCTGGTGGCGTGGAAACCCGCGTTCGGCGGTCGCCTCCAGGTGCCGATCCTGTCGCGCTCGCCGGTGCAGATGGCCACGATCCGCCCCGGCGTCCTGGCCCTGCGGCCGTCCCGCGCCGATGCCCCCGAGCTCGAGCCCGAGTTGCTCCCGGCGCCCCCACCGGCCCGGATCCGCACGGTGGCCGTCGAGCGCGACGACGCCGACACCGGCGAGTTGCGCCGGGCCCGCACGGTGGTAGCCGTCGGGGTGGGCGTGCAACCCGATGGCTATCCGGTGATCGACGAACTGCGGGCCGCTCTCGGGGACGCCGCGCTGGGCGCCACCCGGAGGGTCACCGACCAGGGCTGGGTGCCCCGCGGCCGCCAGATCGGGGTGACCGGCCATGCGGTGTCACCCCGCCTGCTGGTAGCCGTGGGCTCCAGCGGCCGCTTCAACCACACGGTCGGCA
Organism: Acidimicrobiaceae bacterium; assembly: GCA_009835735.1. GTDB lineage: Bacteria > Actinomycetota > Acidimicrobiia > Acidimicrobiales > Aldehydirespiratoraceae > Aldehydirespirator. The sequence continues at coordinate 6,612 of VXWX01000083.1, read as the reverse complement.
TCCGCAACGCCGGCGTGCTAATGGCGGTCAACTCGGACCCGGACGCCGAGATCTTCGACCAGGTCGATGTCGGCCTGGTCGGCGAGTGGCAAACGATCGTCCCCAAGTTGACCGCCGAACTGAACAAGCGGGGCATCGCCGACCGGATACGTTCGTCCGAAGCTCCAACCGAAGGAACCGCGACAGCTAGGCGGGGGATGCGGGTGTCCGACTTGCGAGCGAGTAGGGCGAAGCCCGTGCGAGCAAGCGGACACCCGTAGCGCCCGCCGGGGGTCGCATGATGGTCCGAGCGACGGTGGGATGACAGGAAGGCACTGACATGGCGGAGGCACTGAAATGAGGGTCGGCATCGGATTGCCCGTCACCACCAAGGGCACCGGCGGCGAGCTGCTGCTGGCCTGGGCCCGCCGGGCCGAGGAGGCCGGGTTCGACGTGCTCACGTCGATCGACCGGATCGTTTACCCCGGCTTCGAGTCGCTCACCGCCATGGCCGCGGCCGCGGCCGTCACCGACCGCGTCGGCTTGCGCACCAACGTGCTGCTCGCCCCGGCTCGCAGCCCGGCGATGGTGGCCAAGCAGGCCGCGTCGGTCGACCAGATCAGCGGCGGTCGCTTCATGCTGGGCATCGGGGTGGGCCGCCGCCCCGACGACTACGAGGCCACCGGCCGCAGCTTCGGCACCCGCGGCCGCCGCCTCGACGCCGACCTGGAGGCCATGCACGCCGAATGGAGCGGCGAGCCCGCCGCCGGCCGAGCCCGGCCGTCGACGCTGCCGCCGGCACGCGACGGCGCCGTCCCGATCTTCTTCGGGGGCAGCCTCGATGCCGCCATCCCCCGCATCGTGCGCCACGGCGTGGGTTGGAGCGTCTCGTCGCGGGGTCCGGCCGATACCCACGAGATGGCCGAGCAGGTACGGGCCGCCTGGCGCGAGGCCGGCCGCGAGGGCGCCCCGACCATCATGGTGATGCACTACTTCGCCCTGGGCGACGACCCCAATGTCGACTACCTGTTCGACTACTACGGCTACCAGGGTGACCGGGCCCGCATGTTCGCCGAGGGCGCCTACCAGCGGGCCGCCGACGTGACCGCCGCGGTGCGGGACTTCGCCGCCATCGGCGTCGACGAGTACACGTTCGTGCCCACGATGGCCGACCTCGCCCAGGTGGATCTCCTGGCCGACGCGGTAGCTGCAGCCGATGCCTGACCCGAACCCGCCCGCCCCTGCGGCATCGCCGGGCCGGCGCGCCGACCTGATCGTCGAGGGCGGCTACGTCGTGACCCTCGACGATGGCCGTCCGGTGATAGTCGACGGATCGGTCGCGGTGGCGGGCGACAGGATCGTGGCCGTGGGCTCGGCAGGCGACGTCGACGCGTCGTTCCCGGAGGCGGCCCAGCGGATCGACGCCTCGGGGTGCCTGGTGATGCCCGGGATGATCGACACCCACACCCACCTGTTCCAGGTCCTGGGCCGGAGTCTGGGCGATGGGCTGGAGCTGATGGCCTGGCTCCGCGACTTCATGCTTCCGATGGCGGTGCACCTGACCCTCGACGACGTCGTGGCCGCGGTGCGGTTGAGTTCGTTGATGTCGGTGCTCGCCGGTACTACCGCCGTGGTCGACAATCACTACGCCCCCACCGACACGGCCACCACGCTGGCCGTGGCCGAGGCGGTCGAGAGCGTCGGCCTCCGGGGAGCCATCGCCCGGGGCGTGTTCGGCAGTCGGGTCGAGGGCAGCGACCGCATGGGGGTCCCCGACGAACTCCACGCTTTCAGCGCCGCCGAGGAACTCCGGATCATGGACGAGTGCCTCCACCAGCGCCCGCCCGGCTCCCGTGTCGAGGTCTGGCCCATGCCCGAGAACGTCGTCTACGTCGACCGGGACCTGATCGCGGCCTGCGCCGATCTGGCCGAGCAGCGCGACCTGCGTTGGCAGGCGCACTGCAGCGAGGCCCAGGAGGAGGTCGTGATCTTCACCGACGTGCACGGCGAGCGGCCCGTCGAGTGGCTGAGCCGGGCCGGTCTGCTCGGGCCCCGGGCCACGCTGGCCCACGCCATCTGGCTCAACGACGACGAGGTGGCCGCTATAGGGGCGGCCCGTGCCTGTGCGCTGCACCAGCCGGTGTGCAACCAGGTCATCTCATCGGGCGTGATGCGGCTGCACGAGCTCTTAGGGGCGGGCGCGACGGTCGGTCTGGGCACCGACGGCTTGGCCGTCAGCGGTCAGAGCATGTTCGAGGCCATGAAGTCGGCTTATGGCCTCCATCGCCTCAGCCGCATGGATCCCACCTGGCCGCCCGCCGAGCAACTGCTCGATCTGGTGTGCCGGCACGGAGCCCGGGTACTGGGCAGGCCGGCGGGGATCATCTCCGAGGGCGCCTTGGCCGATCTGGTGGTGATCGACCTCCAGACGCCGAGATGGGTGCCCGCCCACCGGCCCGTCGCCATGCTCGCCCTGATCGGCCACGGCGCCGATGTCCGCGACGTGGTGGTGGACGGCGAGGTGGTCGTGCGCAGGGGCCGGTCCACCCTCGTCGATCAGGACGAGGTGATGGCCAAGGCTCGCGAGGCTGCCGAGCGTGTGGCCACCGCCGCGGGCCTGGAGCCTCTGAGGGCGGCCTGGATCGATCGCTAGCCGGCCGGCGGCCCGCGGTCGTATTGGCCCCGAAAATGCGATTGAATGGAGGCATGAGGCTCCCTTCGTGGGCTCGCGCCGTTCCGCTGGTTCTGGTGGCGACGGCCGTCCTGGCTGCGGGGTGCGGGCGGTCGGGCTACGAGTACGTCGAGAACGACGACGAGACCGTCTTCCTCAAGATCCCCGAGGACTGGCAGGTCGTGTCCGAGGGTGCCGTCAACTTCACCATCGCGCCCGACGACGACATCCAGCCGATCTACGGGGAGTTCGTCTGGCCCTGGAGGGCTGAGTTCGACGCGGCCCCGTCCGGCCTCGCCGGTTCGTTCGACTATGTGCAGGGCTATGTGGAGGTTCAGCCGGTCGATCGCCGGATGCAGGCCCAGGTGAGGCCCGACCTGTTCTTCCCCGAACTCACGGTCGACACGGGATTGGTGGAGCAGGTCCGCCACGACCTCGTGACTGTCGGCGACGTCTCGGGCCACCGCATGGCCTGGAAGCAGGTCACCGAGAGCGGAGTGACCTTCGTGTCCGACCGGCTGGTGCTGATCGACAGCCTGGGCAGCAAGGTGTACCACCTCCACGTCGTGTGCACTCTCGGCTGCTACAACGCCAACCTCGCCGAGATCAACGAGGTCATGCGCACCTTCACGGTGGAGGATTAGAGGCCATGCGTCTGCGGCTGTGGCCCAAGCGCCGGGAACGGACCGGGTCGAAACGGGCGGCCGAGCCGGTGATGACTCTCGGCTCCACCACCTCGCGGCCCCGCGATGCCGAGCGCAGGACCCGCCGCCGCCTCGACCCGTGGGACCGCTCCAAGTACCTGATCCTCGGGTCGGTGCTGTTCGGCTTCTTCTGGTGGCAGAAGCTCAACACCAACCCCATCAAGTCGGTGACCGACGGTTTCTGGGAGACCGCCGAGCAGCAGTCCTGGGTCTTGGTCCTGCTGGCGCTGGAGGTGATGCGCCAGCTGCACTTCGTGGTGGCCGAGCACTGGTCGGGCTACTACCGGTTCTGGAAGTTCAAGGTCTTCGGGCGGGTGGAGAACCGCCGGTCGGTGATGGATCCGTGGGTGCGGTTCCGGATCGGCCGGGTGCTGCGGATCCTGTTCTGGCTCCTGCTGTTCGGGGTGATCGTCGGCCAGTTCACCGACCAGAATCCCGTCGCTGCCCTGATCGGCCTGCCGGGCAGGATCAACACCTGGCTGCCGATGGCGGGGCGGTTCATCCTCTACCCGCTGTTGCTCATCAGCCAGTTCGTGCTGTTGTTCTGGTTCCTGTCGCGGGGCGGGGTGGAGACCTACTTCCCCGACGACATCGACACCCGCTTCGACGACGTGTGGGGCCAGGACCCGGTCAAGGAGCGGGTGCGGGAGAACCTGATCTTCCTGGAGAACCCCGAGTCCATCGAGGAGGTCGGCGGGTACGCCCCCGGCGGCATCCTGCTGTACGGCCCGCCCGGCACCGGCAAGACGCTGCTGGCCGAGGCGGCTGCGGGCGAGACCGGCAAGCCGTTCGTGTTCGTGGAGCCCGGCGCGTTCATGAACATGTTCTTCGGGGTGGGCATCCTCAAGGTGAAGGGCCTGTTCCGCAAGCTCCGCAAGCTGGCCCTGCGCTACGGGGGCGTGGTGGCCTTCTTCGACGAGGCCGACGCTCTGGGCAACCGGGGCGCGGCGGTGGGCGGCCAGGGCGGCTTCGGCTCCGAGCAGTTCGCGGCTTTCCTGCGCGACGCCACCGAGGCGGGCTCGTCGTACCCGTACCTGTCGCCGGGCGCGCAGCGGGCGCTGCAGGAGGCTGCTCTGGGCGGCTACGACCGGGCCGGCTTGCTGGGCGCCTACGGCGGCGACCCGTGGACCGGCCCCCGGCGGGAGTCGATCATGATGATGGGCGGCGGCGGTGGCGGCATGGGCACCCTCCAGGCTCTGCTGGCCGAGCTGTCGGGACTCAAGAAGCCTCGGGGCTTCTTCAACCGGATCGTGCGCAAGATGCTGGGGATGCGGCCCAAGCCGCCCCCGAAGTACCGGATCCTGGTGATGATGGCCTCCAACCTGCCCGAGGCCCTCGACCCGGCCATGCTGCGACCCGGTCGCATCGACCGGATCTACAAGGTGGGCTATCCCACGCAGGAGGGACGCAAGCGCACCTACGAGGGCTACCTCGACAAGGTCGACCATGTGCTCACCGACGACGACATCGAGAAGCTGGCCACTATCACGCCCTACGCCACCGGGGCCACCATCAAGGACATGGTCAACGAGGCGTTGATCACCGCCATCCGCGACAGCCGCCAGGTGATCACCTGGGCCGACATGGTCAAGGCCAAGCAGCTCAAGGAGCACGGCCTGGCCGACGACTTCGACTACGTGGAGCACGAGCGTCACGCCCTGGCCATCCACGAGGCCTGCCACGCGGTGGCCCTGCACCGGGTGAGCCGGCACCGCATGATCGATCTGGCCACCATCGAGCGCCGGGGCCAGGTGGGCGGCTTCGTGTCGCACATCCCGCCCGAGGACCGCTTCACCCACTGGCGCTCGGAGTACGAGGCCGACCTGGAGGTGTCGCTGGCGTCGCTGGCCGGCGAGCGGATGTTCTTCGGCGACGACAACTCGTCGGGCGTGGGCGGCGATCTGCGCAACGCCACTCATCTGGCCGCCATGATGTCGGGCTACTGGGGCATGGGCGACACGCTGGCCAGCCACGCGGTGCAGCGCCAGTTCGGGATCGGCGGCGGGCAGCGCAAGGGCGACGAGGAGGACCCCGAGCGGGAGTTGCTGCAGAAGGGCTTGGGCGACCAGATCGAGCAGCGGTTGGCCGACCGCTACGACGCGGCTCGGTGCCTGCTGGAGGCCAACCGCATCGAGGTTCTGGCGGTGGCCCACGCCCTTGAGACCCACAAGACCATCACCGGCGACGACGTGAGCGCCATCGTGGATCGCGGCGTGGGCCCCTTCCTCGACGGCCGGGGCTACTACGCGCCCGATGCGGTCAAGGCTCTCGAGGACTACCACGCCGCGGTGCTGGAGCTTCGCCGCACCGGCGGGATGCAGCTTCCGCCGCTGCCCAGGATCAGCGGCATCACCGGCCGCTTGGTAGAGACGGTCGCCGTCCCGGTCGGCGTAGGCGCCGCCGCCGGCTCCGAGTCCTCCACCTCCAACGGCTCAGACGACCAGGACGACTAACCCCCCGGCTGCCGGGCGCAGCTGATTAGGTTGGGCGGTGATGCTGGCGGCGGAGGGTTCGGTGCAGGTGGCGGCCACCCCGCGGGAGGTGCTGGAGTTCGTCTGCGACCTGCGGGTCTACATGCTGCTCGACGGCAAGATCGTCAACGTGTACGAGGACCCGTCGATCGACTCCGACGGCAACGGCTTCGCGGTCATCCGGGGGTCGGTGCGGGGGATCCGCAGTCCCAGGCAGCGGCTGGCGGTGAGGCTCGACCGGTGGTGGTCGGTCACCTTCGAGAGCGCCGGCCCCTGGCTGACCGACCGGCTGATGTGGTTCCGGGGAGGCTTCGTGGCCCAGCCGTCCCATGGCGGGTCGTGGGTCACGCACTCCTACCGCTTCCGGTTCAAGGGTCCGCTCGGACCGCTGTTCGAGCTCTACCTCCGCGGCTGGCTCGACGGGGACGTCCACGACGAACTGCAGCGGATCAAGGCCTACTTCGACCGGCGGGCCGCCGGGCTACCGCCGCTCCAGTCCGCCCCCCGGCGACCCGCCCGCACGGAACGAGAGAAGTCTCGGGACAAGGCCTGGCACTGGGGACATTTGCGCGGCTCGTAGATCATGGACTAGCCCCCACGGCCCAACGGTCAGGGGTTGGCGCCCATGCGGATCAGGCGCCGCCGGCCGAGGTCGGCGGCCAGGGCGGCCAGCAGGGCGCAGGCCGCGATCATCAGGAACCCGGCCGTGTAGGACACCCGGTCCACCAGCAACCCGAAGGCGAACGGTCCCACCACGCCGCCGACGTTGAGCCCGCCGGAGGTCATG
>VXWX01000051.1 GCA_009835735.1 Acidimicrobiaceae bacterium | reverse complement strand
TCAACCCGGCCTCGTCGGTGTGGTCATGGACCAGCCCGCGGGCGCGCAGGTCGTCGAGCAGGTCAACCATCGTCGATCAGCCTACCGACGCGGTCGGCCCCGCTGGAGCCGGGTCGCGGTGGCGAAAAAGCGTAAGCGTGGCTTGGCTTCCCCGGTGCAGCACACTGGAGGCCGTGAGTCGACGACTCGTGACGACCGCGGCCATCGCAGCCCTGCTCTCGGTGCTGGCGGCGGGCTGCTCGTATGAGCTGCGCGACGTGACCTTCGATGTGGAGGAGCTCACCACCGCGCAGTCGTCGAGGGTGTACGACCGCAACGGCGTGCTGATCACCGAGCTGCGGGGCGAGCAGCGCCGCACCGACGTGACCGACATAGCACTCGTTCCCGAAGTGGTTCGCAACGCGGTCGTCGCCATCGAGGACGAGCGCTTCTACGAGCACGACGGAGCCGACCTCAAGGCGATCCTGCGGGCGGCCCGCAGCAACGTGGCCGCGGGCGGGATCAGCCAGGGCGGCTCCACCATCACCCAGCAGTACGTCGGCAACGTGTTCCTCGACCGCTCCGAGACGACCTTGACCCGAAAGGTCGAGGAGTTCTTCATGGCCCGGCGCTTCGAGCAGTTCTTCACCAAGGACTTCATCCTGCTGCGCTACCTGAACTGGGTGTACTTCGGCAACGGCGCCTACGGCATCGAGGCCGCGGCCAGACAGTACTTCGGCGCCCCCGCCTGTGAGCTGGCCACCACTGCGGCCGAGCGCGGCAGCGAAGTGTGCCTGAAGGTGACCGAACTCACCCTGGAGCAGGCCGCGCTGCTGGCCGGACTGATCCAGCGCCCCAGCGCCTTCGATCCCTACCGCAACCCTCAGGACGCCAGGCGCCGCCGCAACCTGGTGCTGGAACGGATGCTGGTCAACGGCTTCATCACCAACGACGAGTACGACCGGGCCTACAACGAGCCGATCGTGCTGATCGAGGACATCCCGATCCTCGAGGAGCGCTACCCGGCTGCCCACTTCGTGGAGGACGTCAAGCAGTGGTTCCTCGACAACGACGCCTTCGGACCGACCCGCGAGTACCGCACCCAGCTGCTGTTCGAGGGGGGCCTGGACATCCACACGACGATCGACCTGGGCCTGCAGGCCAGGGCCGAGGCGACGGTGGAGGCGATACTGCCCGACAACGGCATCAATCCCGATGCGGCCGCGACCGTACTGGGGGTGGGTGGCGCCGAGGACGGCCACGTAATGGCGATGGTCGGTGGCCGTGACTTCTTCGGCGACGACACCGACGCCAAGTTCAACCTGGCCAGCGGCAAGGGCCGACAGGCCGGGTCGGCCATGAAGCCCATCGCTCTGGCCGAGGCCCTGACCCGCGGCTTCACGGTGACCACGAGCTACGACGCCCCCGACGAGCTGGAGATCGACCGGCCCGACGTCTGCGGACCGCTCTGGACCATCAGGGGCGGGCTCGGCTCGGAACCCGAGACGCGGGTGGAGGCCAACCTGATCGCGGCCACCCAACGCTCGATCAACACGGTCTTCGCCCAGTTGATGGTGGACATCCGGCCGGCCAACTTCGTGACCATGGCCGAGCGGCTCGGCCTGGAAGCCAGCCGCATCGCACCGGTATGCGCCGGCGTGCTGGGCACCGAGGACGTCAACACCGTCGAGCTGGCCACGATGTTCTCCACATTCGCCCGCTCGGGCCGGCGGACCGAGCCGGTGCTGGTGACCAGCATCATCGAGTCCGACGGCACCGCGCTGTACCGCCATGTCACCGACGACCGGCCCGTGCTCGATTCCGCCATCGCCAACCAGATCACCTGGGTGCTTCAGGGGGCCATCACTCACGGCACCGGTCACCGGGCGGCGATAGACCGCCCGGCGGCGGGCAAGACGGGCACGGCCCAGAACTACGCCGACGCGACCTTCGTGGGATACACGCCGCAGCGGGCTGCGGCGGTGTGGGTCGGCTTCCCCGACGCCCAGATCCCGATGGTTCCCCCCACCACCGATATCAGGGTGTCGGGTGGCACGTACCCGGCCCAGATCTGGCGCGAGATCATGATCGCGGCCCACGAGGGAATCCCCGCCGTCAACCTGCCCGCCCCGCCGGTCAGCGCGCCCTCGCCCGCCACCGCGCCGCCGCCCCTCGACTCGGTCGAGATCCCCGACCTCGTGGGCCGGGCCTGGGACCCGGCACTGGTGGCGGCTGAGTTGGGGGAGCTGACCCTCGGAGTGGCCGCGATCGACGTCGAGACCGATGAGTACGAGGAGGGAACGATCATCGGGCAGGCGCCCGCGGCGCTGTCGCTGCAGCGGGGCGGGATCACCGTCACGGTGGAGGTCGCGGTGGCTCCCGACCTGCCGACGTTCATCGACATGCCCGGCGTGGTGGGCCTGAGCGGAGCCGAAGCCCGAGGGGTTCTGGCCGCAGCGGGGTTGGGCGTGGCGGTGTACATCGAGCCGTTCTTCGACGAGGAGGCGGAACGGTTCGGAGGCGATCCCGGCGTCGTGTGGCAGCAGTCGCCGGCGGCCGGCACCACCGTCGAGACGGGCAGCTCCGCCGAGATCTGGGTGAACACCGAACGGTGACCACTCAGAGACCCGATGCAGCAGCCGGGGCGGACGGCGGTGCCGGTGCCGACGCGACACCGGTCCGCAAGAGATGGCGCCTGGTGGGCCGGTGGCTGGGCGGCCTGTTCATCGTGGGCAGCTTCGTGTTCTGGGCGTGGGCCTTCTCGCCGTGGGCCCGCACCGAGAATCCGGCCCGTCTCGACAATCGCGGCTTCGCCCAGTGGGCCGACCAGCGCTGTGCTGAGGCTCAGACGGTCATTGCCGCGCTGCCCACCGCTCGCCAGGCGGACTCCCGGGCCGAGCGCGCCGAGCAGGTGGACCAGGGCACCGATGAAGTCGAGGCGCTCGTGGACGACCTGCGCCTGCGAGCCCAGGCCTCGCTGTCGGACTCGACCGACGGGGACGGTCCGCCGGATGCGGCTCTGGTCGGCGACTGGCTGGCCGACTGGGACGTCTACGTCTTGGACCGTCGCAACCACTCGGACCGGCTCCGCACCGCCGACGAGGACACCCCCGACCGGGAACTGCGCTTCCTGCTGGTGGACATGACCGAGGGCAGCACCTACACCGAGCGCATGGACGGCTTCTCCCGCCTCAACAACATGGACAACTGCCAAGTCCCAGGAGACGTCTAGAGCGGGCGGGAGACGTCGGCTGCTCCGGCTACGCAGAAGCGCCAGGGCAGATCCGCGCCGTTGCTGAGACCGATCCTGGTGGTGACGGCGGGTTCGGGCGGGGGCGACTGACCGTCGTCCACGATGGTCACACCCCGGTCGCCGCTAACGAGGTCGGCGCCGTCGAGGAAGCCGTCGATGCCGAGGGCCTGGGTGAGCTTGGCCGGGCCGCTGCACAGGTCCCGGTCCCGGCGAGCAGCCGGACCCCGGGCCGCGTACATGGCTTCGAGGCCCTCCAGCGGAGTGAGCGCCCGCAGCAGCACCGCGGCGGCCACCCCGTCGGTCTCCGCCACCAAGTTGGCGCACCAGTGCATGCCGTAGGAGAAGTACACGTACAGACGGCCCGGCGGGCCGAACATGGTGGCGTTGCGCCTGGTCATGCCGCGGAAGCCGTGGCTGCCGGGATCGTCGGCGCCCCGGTAGGCCTCGACCTCCACGATCCGGCCGGCACGGCCATCCGGCGCCACCAGCACCTTGTTGAGCAGCTCGGGCGCGACCTCCAGCGCGTGTCGCGCGTAGAAGTCACGAGGGAGGCGCTTGCGGCTCACCCCAAGCGGACCGCGTCGCTCTCGATCCGTTCCCGGAAGCTCTCCAGCTGCGCGGCCACCGACTCCGGACCACCCGCGCCGTGCGTGTTGCGGCGCGCCGCCGATGCCCCCGGTTCGAGCAGGGCGGCGGCCTCCGGACCGAGCCGATCGTCGGCGGCTGCCAGCTCGGCCAGCGATCCCTCACCGGCCAGCGAGCGCCGCACCAACTCACCGACCGCGGCGTGGGCCTCGCGGAACGGCGTACCCCGCGCCACCATCCACTCGGCCAGGTCGGTGGCCGAGGAGTAGGGCGACGATGCCGCATCCGCCATGCGGTCGGTGTTGAAACGGGCCGTCGACAGGAGCCCGTCCAGGGCGGCCAGCGTGAGCAGGGTCGTGTCGACCGCGTCGAACAGGGGCTCCTTGTCCTCCTGGAGATCCTTGGCGTAGGCCAGGGGCAGTCCCTTGAGAGTGGCCAGCAGACCGGTCAGGTGCCCGATGAGGCGGCCGGCCTTGGCCCGGGCCAGTTCGGCCACGTCGGGGTTCTTCTTCTGGGGCATCATCGACGAGCCGGTCGCGTAGGCATCGTCGAGCTCGACGAAACCAAACTCCGACGACGACCACAGCACAAGCTCCTCGCCGATCCGGCTCAGGTGGACCCCGAGGACGGCCAGGGCGTAGAGGGCGTCGACCACGAAGTCGCGGTCGGCCACCGCGTCGAGGCTGTTCTCGAAGACGGACGCGAATCCCAACTCGGCCGCGGTCCGCTCAGGGTCCAGCGGCAGCGACGACCCGGCCAGCGCGCCCGCCCCCAGCGGGGAGACGTCGGCCCGGCGACGGGCCTCGACCAGCCGCTCGACGTCGCGGGCCAGAGCCCAACCGTGGGCCAGCAGATGGTGGGCCAGCAGCACCGGCTGCGCCTGCTGCAGGTGGGTATATCCCGGCAGCCGCGCCTCGCCGGCACCGATGGCCCGGCTCAGCAGCGTCCGCTGCACACCCAGCACTGCCCGGGCGACATCGTCCAGGGCAGAGCGAGTCCACAGCCGCAGGTCGGCGGCCACCTGGTCGTTGCGGCTGCGACCGGTGTGGAGCTTGGCCCCGGCCGGTGTGATCTCGGTGACCCGCCGCTCCACCGCGGTGTGAATGTCCTCGTCGCCGGGCGCGAAGACGAAGTGGCCCTCAGCCATCTCGGCCTCGACCGTGTCGAGCGCGGCGCAGATGGCGTCGCCCTCATCGCCGGTGATCAGCCCGACCGCGGCCAGCATCGTCGCATGGGCGCGCGACCCCGCGATGTCCTCGCGGAACATGCGCCGGTCGAAGGGCAGGCTGTCGTTGAGGGCCCGGAGCGCGTCGGCGGGATCGCCACCGAACCGCCCGTGCCACAGAGTCGCCGAGTCGTCCATGACTAGCCCCCGCTCCCCGACTGCTTGAGGGCCAGGTTGCGCAGCCGCAGGGCGTTCAACGCAATGAACCCGGTGGCGTCAGCCTGGTTGTAAGCCCCCTCGTCCTCGTCGAAGGTCACCACCCTGTAGTCGAACAAGGACTCGTCGGAGCGCCGCCCGGCGATGTCGACGTTGCCCTTGTAGAGCCGCACCCGAACCTCGCCGTTCACGCTGCCCTGGCTGTAGTCGATGGCGGTCTGCAGCATGCTGCGTTCCGGGCTCCACCAGTAGCCGTTGTAGATCAGCTCCGCGTAGCGGGGCATGAGTTCGTCCTTGAGATGGGCCATCTCCCGGTCGAGGGTGATCGACTCGATGGCCCTGTGGGCCCGCAGCATGATCGTGCCGCCCGGCGTTTCATAGGCGCCCCGGCTCTTCATACCCACGTAGCGGTTCTCGACGATGTCGATCCGCCCGACGCCGTTGGCGGCGCCGAGCGCGTTGAGGGTGGCCAGCACCTGGCCGGGGGTCATGGGCTGGCCGTCCACGGCCACGATGTCGCCGCCTGCGAAGGTGAGGTCCACGTAGGTCGGCTCGTTGGGGGCGTGCTGGGGGCTCACCGACCAGAGCCACATCTCCGCGGGCGGCTCGTACCAGGGATCCTCCAGCGGACCGCCCTCGTATGAGATGTGGAGCATGTTGGCATCCATCGAGAAGGGCGACTCCGTGCCCCGCTTGCGCTCGATGGGAATGCCGTGGGCGGCCGCGTAGGCCATGAGCGACTCCCGCGAGCCGAGGTCCCACTCCCGCCAGGGCGCGATCACCCGTATGTCGGGCTTGAGCGCGTAAGCGCCGAGCTCGAAGCGGACCTGGTCGTTGCCCTTGCCGGTGGCGCCGTGGCTGATGGCATCCGCCCCGGTCGCCGCCGCGATCTCGACCAGCCGCTTGGCGATCAGCGGCCGGGCGATGGACGTGCCCAGCAGGTACTCGCCCTCATAGACGGCGTTGGCCCTGAACATCGGGAACACGAAGTCGCGGGCGAACTCCTCGCGCAGGTCCTCGATGAAGATGTCGGTGGGCGCGACGCCCATGGCCAGGGCCTTGGCCCGGGCCGGCTCGAGCTCGTCGTCCTGGCCTATGTCAGCCGTAAACGTCACGACGGTGCAGCCGTAGGTCTCCCGCAGCCAGTGCAGGATGATGGAGGTGTCGAGCCCACCCGAGTAGGCCAGCACCACCTTGGAGACTCCGGCGTCGCCCGCGGGCGTCGCATGAGCAGTGGTCATTTCGATGCCTCTCCCAACTTCGTTCTCGTAATCACTGGTCCAAGCCGGCCAGGTCCCGCAGGCGGTCGGCCAGCTCCGAGCCCGGAGTCCCGTCGGTGGCCACCACGATCAGCGAGTCGTCGCCCGCCACCGTTCCCAGCACCTCTTCAAGACCGGCCCTGTCGAGGGCGGACGCCACTACGTGGGCCGAGCCGGGCGGTGTGCGCACCACCGCCAGGTTGCCCGAAGCACCGATGTCGGCCACCCAGTCGCCCATCACCTTCCTGAGATGCTCCTCCGGCGCGATGCGGTCGATGGGATGCTCGGGTATGGCGTACACGGTTCCTCCTCCCGGAACGCGGACCTTCACCGCACCGAGAACGTCGAGATCGCGCGACACCGTCGCCCGGGTCGCGGTCACGCCTGCGGACGCCAGCAGATCGACCAGCTGCTGCTGGCTGGCCACGGCGTGCTCGCCGAGCAGTCTGACGATGAGGTGCTGACGGCTGGTCTTGCTCATAGCCGGCTCTACTCGGCCTGTTCCATCAGCCACAGCAGCAGGCCCCTGGCCGCGTGCATCCGGTTGGCCGCCTGCTCCCACACCAGGCTGCTGGGACCGTCGATCACGGTGGAGGCCACCTCCTCGCCCCGGTGGGCGGGCAGGCAGTGCATGAACACGGCGCCCGATGCGGCGCGGGCCATCATCCGCCGGTCCACCCTGAAACCGGAGAAGTCCTTGCGGCGCTGCTCGGCTTCCTCCTCCTGGCCCATCGAGGTCCATACGTCGGTGTAGACCACATCAGCGCCGCTCACCGCTTCGGCCGGCTTCTGCACCTGGACGGGCTCGCAGCCGCGGCGGCGCATCCGCCGCAGGTCGGCCTCGCTGAACCCGTAGCCAACGGGACTGGCGATACGCACTGCCATGCCCGACAGGCCGGCCGCGTACGCCAGCGAGTGGGCCATGTTGTTGGCGTCGCCGACGTAGGCCAGGACACGGCCTTCGAGATGGCCGCGAGCAGCCCTGATCGTCAGCAGGTCGGCCACGGCCTGGGTGGGGTGGGCAGCGTCGCTGAGCAGGTTGATGACCGGCACCGCGCTCACGGCCGCCATGCGCTTCACCGTGCGGTGGGCGAACACCCTCGCCCCGATCACCGCGTTGTAGCACGCCAGGGTCCGGGTCACGTCCTCCACGCTCTCGCGCTCGTCCAGACCGACCTCGGCTGCGCCGATGTAGGTGGGGTGGCCCCCCAACTGCACCACGGCCATCTCGGTGGAACTGCGGGTGCGGGCCGAGGGCTTCTCGAACAGCAGCGACGCGCCCTTGCCGGCCAGAACCGGCGGCGGCTTCGGGGTGGTCGCCAAGTTCAGGATCCGGGCGAGATCGCTCGGCTGCAGGTCGTCGATATCTAGGAAATGACGCATCTCAACTCCTTAACTGTGTGTCTTCCAGTACTCCGGCGAGGATGGAACACCCTGCCGAGATCTGCTCTTCGGAGACCACGAACGGCGGGGCGAGACGCAGGGCCGTCGGGGTCACTCCGTTCACCACCAGCCCCCGGTCGAGGCAGGCCGAAGCGACGTCCTTCGCCGAGCGGCCCGCTCTGGCCTCCTCCGACAGCTCTGCGGCCAGCAGCAGGCCCCGGCCCCGCACCCTGTCCACGCCGTCGATCTGGAGCAGCCGGTCCCGCAGGGCGGCACCGAGGCGGTCCGCGACCGCGGGCGCGTCCATGGCCTGCATCTGCGCGAGGACGGCCCGCACCGCGGCCAGGGCCAGCGGCTGGCCCGCGAAGGTCGAGCCGTGGTCGCCGGGAACGAAGGCGGCCGCGACGTCGGGCCTGGCCCAGACCGCTCCGACGGGCACGCCGTTGCCGAGCGCCTTGGCCATGGTCACGATGTCGGGCTGCACGCCGGCGTGCTGGTAGCCGAACCACCGCCCGGTACGGGCGAGACCGGTCTGGATCTCATCCATCACCAGCAGGATGCCGCGCTCGTCGCACACCCGCCGCACGGCCTGCAAGTACTCGTCGCCGGCCGGCACGACGCCGCCCTCGCCCTGGACCGACTCGAGCACCACCGCCCCGACGGAGGGGTCGAGCGCCGCCTCCAGCGCGCCGAAGTCGTCGAAGGGCACATGGCGGAAGCCTTCCGGCATCGGCTGGAAGGGCTCGTGCTTCTCGGGCTGACCGGTCGCCGCCAGCGCGGCCAGCGTGCGGCCGTGGAACGACCCGTAGGCACTCACCACCCCATGGCGACCCCGACCCTGGTGCTTGCGAGCCAGCTTGAGGGCGGCCTCGACCGCCTCGGCGCCGGAGTTCTGGAAGAGGATCCGACCGGGCTCGGTGTCGCCGCCGGCACCGGAGCGGATCAGCCGGTCGAGCGTCTCCACCACCTCGGCGGTCGGCTCGTTGGCGAAGAGGTTCGACGTGTGTATGAGCGTCCCCGCCTGGGCCGCGACCGCCTCCGTCACCGCCGGGTGGGCGTGCCCCAGCCCGGTCACCGCCAGCCCGCACAGGAAGTCGAGGTAGCGCCGGCCGCGGTCGTCCCAGAGCTCGGTGCCGTCGCCCCGCACGAAGGTCACCGGCGGGGTGCCGTAGTTGTTCATCAGCACGGCTCTACTCATAGCTGGTCCTCGGTCTTCTGGGTGATCATCGTGCCTATTCCGGCGTCGGTGAACAGCTCGAGCAGCACGGCATGGGGTATCCGACCGTCGAGCATGTGTGCGGAGCCGGCGCCCTGGCGCACCGCGTCCACGCAGGCCCGAGCCTTGGGGATCATCCCGCCGCTCACGGCGCCCGAGTCGATCATGGCCTCCACCTCACCAACGCTGGCCCGGCTCACCAGAGACGACGGCTCCGCGGTATCGGCAAGCAGACCGGGAACGTCGGTGAGGTACACGACCTTGGCCGCGCCGAGGGCGCCGGCCAGGGCCGCCGCCATGGTGTCGGCGTTGATGTTGTAGGCCTGCCCGCCCTCATCCGCGCCGATCGACGACACGACAGGGACGATCTCTCTAGTCACGAGGCGCTCGAGGAGAGCGGGATTGACGGCCGCGACGTCGCCGACGAAGCCCAACGCGGGATCCCGGGGCACTGCCGTGACGAGGTTCCCGTCCTCGCCGGAGAGCCCGAGGGCCGCTCCCCCGTTCGCATTGATGGCGCTCACGATGTCCCGGCCTACCTTCCCGACCAGCACCATCCGGGCCACTTCGAGGGTTTCGGCATCGGTGACCCGAAGGCCGTCGCGGAACTCGCTTTCCTTGCCCAGCCTCCGCAGGTGCTCACCGATCTGGGGGGCTCCGCCGTGGACCACCACCGGGTGCAGCCCGACGGCGCGCACCAGCACGATGTCGCGTGCGAATGAGGAGGCAAGAGCGGGGTCGATCATGGCGTGGCCGCCGTACTTGACGACCACCACCGCGCCCCGGAAGCGCCGGATGTAAGGCAGTGCCTCCACCAGCGCCCGGGCCCGCCGCTCGGGCTCGAAGCCGTGCGTCTCGTCGGCCGGATCCGGCGTGTGCGGCGTCTCCGGGCTCATGTCCTGTACCCCGCATTGATGTCGATGTAGCCGTGGGTCAGATCACAGGTCCAGATCGTGGCCTCCCCGTCGCCCACGCCCACGTCGACCCGGAGCTCGATTTCGTCGCCCAGCAGGTGCTTGGTGGCCAGCTCCTCGCTGTAGTCGGGATGGGGCATGCCACCCTCGGCGCACTGCTCGTCGCCGATCCAGATCGACAGCCGGTCCCGATCAGCCCGCTGGCCGGCCTTGCCCACCGCGGCCACGATCCGGCCCCAGTTGGCGTCGGAGGCGGCCAGGGCAGTCTTTACTAGAGGGGAGTCGGCCACCGCCCGTGCTATGGCTTCCGCGGCGGTATCCTCGGCCGCCCCGGTGACGGTGACGGCCACGAACTTGGTAGCCCCCTCACCGTCACGCACTATCTGGTGGGCCAGATCCATCATCACCGCGTCGAGCGCGTCGCGGAAGGCCGTTATGTGCCGGTCGGCGCCATGACCCGATGTGCCGGTTGCGGCCAGCAGCACGGTGTCGCTGGTGGATGTGTCGGAGTCCACGGTGATGCGGTTGAAGCTCTTCTCCACCGACCCCAACAGGCACTCCTGGGCAGTCTGGGCGTCCATGGCCATGTCGGTGAACACGAACGCGAGCATGGTCGCCATGTCGGGAGCGATCATGCCGCTGCCCTTGGCGATGCCTGCCACGTGGGCGGTCGTGCCTGCCACCGGCGCCGACGCAGCCTTGGGGAACGTGTCGGTCGTGCCGATGGCGACCGCGGCGGCCTCCCAGGACCGCCGATCCGGCGCGCAGAGGCCGGCGACGAGCGAAGGAAGCGCAGCGTCGATGCGCTCCACGGGCAGGTCCTCGGCTATCACCCCGGTTGAGGCGACCAGCACCTCGTGAGCCGGCGCACCCAGCGCTCCGGCCACCGACCGGGCGGTGTGCTCGGCGACGCGGTACCCGGCCGCGCCGGTGAAGGCATTGGCATTGCCCGAGTTGACGATGATGGCCCGTCCGTGCCCGGCGCTCGCCACCAGGGCGTCCCGGCACCAGTCGACGGGCGCGGCCGTGCACAGCGACCGGGTGAAGACACCGGCCACCGTGCTGCCCGGCGGCAGTTCGGCCAGCATCAGGTCGTCCCGGCCCGTATAGCGGATCCCGGCCGCGGCCACCGCCAGCCGCACACCGGCGACGGCGGGCATAGCAGGGAAGGCCGCGGGAGCAAGCGGGGACACCTTGGTCTCAGCCATCGGTCCCCCCTAGGGGTAGATCCCCGCCGGAGCCAGTCCGGCGGTCTCGTCGATGCCCAGCGCCAGGTTGGCGCACTGCACGGCCTGGCCCGACGCTCCCTTGACCAGGTTGTCGAGCGCGGCGATGGCCATCACCCACCCGGTGCGGGCGTCGGCCCTGGCGGTGATGTGGACGCTGTTGGATCCCAGCGTCGCCTTGGTGGAGGGCGACCGGTCGCTCACCACCACGAACGGCTCGTCGTGATAGGCGTCGCTCAGCAGGCCGAGGACCTCGTCCGTGCTCGTCGCTCCGGTGGGCCTGGCGTAGCAGGTGGCGAGGATGCCCCGGTTCATGGGCGCCAGATGGGGTGTGAACAGCACCTGCACATCGCTGCCGGCGTGGCGGGACACCGCCATCTCGATCTCAGGCGTGTGCCGGTGGGTCAGCAGACCATAGGCGGTGAAGTCCTCATCCACCGCGCAGAACGTCGTGTTCGGCTTCGGCGGCCGGCCCGCGCCGGACACGCCGCTGGCCGCGTCGACGATGATCCCGTGCGGCTCCACCGCGCCCGCCGCGACGAGCGGGGCCAGAGCCAGCGTGGCCGTGGTCACGTAGCAGCCGGGCGCGGCCACCAGCTCGGCACCGAGGATGTCGTCGCGGAACAGCTCGGGAAGGCCGAACACGAACTCGTCGAGCAGTTCCGGCGCGGTGTGCTCCTCGCCGTACCACGTCGGGTACAGGCCGGGATCGTCGAGCCTGAAGTCTGCAGCCAGATCGACGACATGCTTGACGTCGTTGCGCAACTCCGGAACCACTGACTGCGAGGCGCCGTGGGGCAGCGCGCAGAAAGCCAGGTCGCATCCGGAGGCGACGCCCGGCTCGTAGAGCACGAACTGGGTGTCGCCGTAGGCGGGGGCCAGGCTCGGGTACAGGTCGGCCACTGCCCGGCCGGCCATGGAATCGCCGGTGGCCACCACGGCCTCCAGGCCGGGATGGGACGCGCAGATCCGCAGCAGCTCAGCGCCGGTGAAGCCCGACGCGCCGATCACGGCGCCCTTGTGCATCCCACCAAGCTATTCCCTCCCCACGGTGATTGCAACTATGTGCAGGAGTAAGATACTAGTTGCACAGATCAGGATCGAAGGGTGGCCCCGGTACGGCGGGAGGTCTCGTCTATGCAGCGCTGGCGCACCTCAGCCACCTCGGTATCGGTGAGCGTGCGGTCCGGCGCCTGGAACCGCAGCCGGTAGGCCAGGCTGCGGGAGCCCTCGGGCACGCCCGACCCGCGGTACGAGTCGAACAGCTCGACGCGGGTCAGCAGCGATCCGGCCGAGGCTCGCAGCGCCCGCTCGACCTGGGCGGCGGCCACATCGTCGGGCACGACGAAGGCCAGGTCCACGTCGCTGGGCGGGTACTTGCTGACAGGGCGGTAACGGCGCCTGGTCCGGGGGCCCTCGAGCACCTGTTGCAGGTCGATCTGCAGCCACGCCACCCGACCGGACACCCCGCAGGCCTCCAGCACCTCGGGGTCGACCTCCCCCACCGCGCCGCGCGCCCGCCCGGCCACCACCACTTCAGCGGACCGGGTGGGGTGCATACCCGGAAGTTCGGCGGAGCGCAGCTCGACCGCAGGCAGCGCCAGCGCCTCGGCCAGCAGGTCGAGCACAGCGACCGCGGCCGGGGCCTCCTCGCCCGACAGGGCCACGGCCAGGAACTCCCGCTCGTCGGGGAGAAGCTGACCCTCCGGCACCGGCAGGTAGACGTGACCGATCTCGAACAGCCGCACATCCCCGTTGAAGTGGCGCTGGTTGTACGCCACCGCCCCCAGCTGGCCGGGCAACAGCGAGGTCCTCAGCACCGACTGGCTGTCGTCGACAGGGTTGGACAGGGTGATGCCGTCCTCGGCCAGGCCGACCGCAGCCAGCGCACCCGGTGCCACGAACGGCACCGGCTGGGTCTCACAGCAACCCGCGCCCACGAGCACCTCGCGCACCAGGCGCCGGTCCTTCTGGTAGGGCGACAGCCCGCCGGCCTCGTTGCCGGTGGGGACGGTGCGCTCGATGTTCTCGTACCCGTGGAGGCGGGCCACCTCCTCGGAGATGTCGGTCTCGGTCTCGGTGTCCCAGCGCCATGACGGGATGGTCGCGTCCAGTTCGGTGTCGCCGGCGGAGTCCACCCCGAAGCCAATGGATCGCAGATGACCCGCCATCTGCTCCGCGCTCAGGCCGGTACCGAGCAGGCTGTTGACCCTTGCAGCGCGCACCCGCAGCGGGCCGCGGTCGGGCAGGTTGCCGCGCTCGTCGATCATTCCGGGGGCCACCTCGGCCCCCTGCTCGACGGCCAGTTGCACGAAGCGGTTCATGCAGCGCTCGACGTTGTAGCCCCAGTCGGCGCCCCGCCGGAACCGGGTCGAGGCCTCGCTGGAGAGGTTCAGGCGCTTGGCGGTGCGCGAGATCGACGGCGGGTCCCACCACGCCATCTCCACCAGCACGTCGGTGGTGTCGGCGTCGATCTCGGTGGACGCCCCGCCCATGACCCCGGCGATGCCGATCACGCCGTCGTCCCCGTCGGCGATCACCCCGTCGCCGGCGGAGAGGGCGCGGCGCTGGCCGTCGAGGGTTGTGACCGACTCGCCGTCGCGGGCCCGTCGCACCCGGATCCGGGCACCCTGCACCCGGCCCAGGTCGAAGGTGTGACTGGGCTGGCCCAGCTCCAGCATCACGTAATTGGAGATGTCGACGATGCTGTTGATGGGACGCTGGCCCAGCGCCATCAGGCGGTTGGCCATCCACGGTGGCGACGAACCCGCCGGAACGTTGCGCAGCACGCGGCCGACGAAGCGCCCGCACAGAGTGGGGTCGACGATCTTCACGTCGACGGCCTCCGAGATGTCGGGGCCCGAGGCGGGGGTCGACCAGTCGGGCGGCTCGAAGGCCACGCCCAAGCCGGCCGCGAGGTCGCGGGCCACGCCCATTACCGACAGTGCGTCGGGCCGGTTGGCACCGACTTCGAGGTCCCACAGCACGTCGGGTGCCAGGCCGAGAGCCTCGGCCAGCGGCGTTCCCGGCTCCGCGCCGGCCGCGACCCGGTCGTTGAGGATCATGATGCCCTCGGCGTCGTCGCCCATGTCGAGCTCGATCTCCGAGCAGCACATGCCCTCGGAGGCCTGGCCTCGCAACTTGCGGCTGGCGATCTCCAGCCCGCTGGGCATCACCGTCCCTACCCGGGCCAGCGGCACAAGGTCACCCACCGCCATGTTGAACGCCCCGCAGCACACCTGCAGAGTCGAGCCGGACCCGTCGTCCACGTCGACGAGCTGGATCCGGTCGGCGTCGGGGTGGGGGCGCAGGTCCAGCACCCTGCCCAGCACCACGCCGCCGGGCATCGCACCGGTGACGGTCATCTCCTCCACCGTCAGCCCCAGCGCGCTGAGCACGTCGCTGAGCGCGCCAGGATCGCCGTCGATGCCGGGCGCGAACTCCCTGAGCCACGAGAGCAGGACCTTCATCGCGGATCCCAATGCATGACTTGCGCACCCATCAGAACTGGCCCAGGAACCGGACGTCGTTGTTGACGAACTCGCGGATGTCGTCGATCTCGTGGCGCATCACCGCCAGCCGGTCGATGCCGAAGCCGAAGGCGAAGCCCTGCCACTCCTCGGGATCGATCCCGCAGTTGCTCAGCACGTTGGGATGGACCATCCCGCAGCCGCCCAGCTCCAGCCAGGAGCCGTCGGGCCGAGAGATATCGAACTCCGCGGACGGCTCGGTGAACGGGAAGTACGACGGGCGGAGCCGGCTCTTGACCTCTCGCCCGAAGAAGGCCCTTACGAACTCGTCGATGGTGCCGGCGAGGTCGCCCATCGTGATGTTGCGGTCCACGGCCAACCCTTCGATCTGGTTGAAGGCCGGCAGATGCGTGGCGTCGGCGGTGTCGGCCCGGAAGGTCCGGCCCGGCGCGACGATGTAGATGGGAGGCTTGCGGTTCTCCATGACCCGGATCTGCACCGGGGAGGTGTGGGAGCGCAGCATCACCTCCTCGGGTTGCCCGAGGTTCACGAAGATGGTGTCGAAGCTGCCCCGGGCCGGATGCCAGTCGGGAATGTTGAGGGCCTCGAAGTTGTACCAGGCGCTCTCCACCTCAGGGCCCTCCTCGACCGTGTAGCCCATCCCCACGAACACGTCCTCGAGGCGATCGCGGGCCTGGGTAACGGGATGGAAGTGACCCCTGCGCAGCGGTGCGGTCTGGGGCAAGCGCTCGGTGAGGTCGAGCCGCTCGGCGGCGTAGCGGTCGGCCCGCCCCGATGCCGACAACCGGATCCGAGCGGCGGCCACGGATGCCTCGACACGCTCGCGAGCGGCATTGAGCCGCC
This sequence comes from Acidimicrobiaceae bacterium, assembly GCA_009835735.1. Lineage (GTDB taxonomy): Bacteria > Actinomycetota > Acidimicrobiia > Acidimicrobiales > Aldehydirespiratoraceae > Aldehydirespirator. The sequence goes on along the minus strand of VXWX01000051.1, from coordinate 41,466 downwards.
GGCCGGCAGCCGCCCGCTCCCCCGGATCAAGGTCGCCGAGCCGGCGTTTGGCCTCGGTGAGCACGGAGCGACGACCCAGCAGCTCCCGCTCGATGCCGGCTACGGCGTCGATGTCGGCGGCCGCGGCGAGGCGCTCCTCGGCGTCGGCGGCAGCCCTCTCGTAGGCCTGCTCGTAGCCCTCCGTCATCCGAGCAAGGCTAGGGCGCAGCGGCCTGCGCCCGGTGGCATGTCAGCGACGGCGGCGGTACTCGAAAGCGAGAAGCGTCGCCGCCATGGCCACGTTGAGAGACTCGGCGCGGCCCGCCATCGGGATCCGCACCCGGCTGTCCGCCAGCGCGTAGATCGGGTGGTCGAGGCCGTGGGACTCCGATCCGAGCACTAGGGCCACGGGACTCTGCCCGGCGAGCACACCCGAGTCGTGGGCCTCGCCCTCGCTAGCGTCGGCCGCCACGACCGACGCGCCGGCGGCTCGGAGGGCCTGCAGCGCGACACCGGCATCGGCGGCCAGGACCACCGGCACCCGCAGTACGGAGCCAGCCGAGGCCCGCACCGCCTTGGGCGCCCACGGATCGGCGCCGCCCACCACGACCACGCAGCAGGCCGCGCAGGCCTCCGCGGTGCGGATGATGGTTCCCGTGTTGCCGGGATCGGCCACTCCCACGAGCACAAGAACGAGATCGTCGCGTGCCATCGATCCCGGCAATTCGGCCTGCGGCTTGTCGACCAGCGCCAGCATGGGCTGGGGACTCACCGCGGGAGCCACCGATTGGAAGGCCCGATCGGTCAGCGCCATCACCTCGACGCCCGGATTGAGCTGGTCCAGAACGTCCCGGACCGATGGTGAACTCGTCGTCGACTCGGCCGTGACCACGACCGACGGCTCGATCCCGGCGGCCAGCGCCTCCGACAGGGTGCGCGGCCCCTCCAGAATCGCCGTGGCGTCGCCCGGTGCGCGCCGGCGCACAAGCCGCCGCAGCCCGGCTACCCGCTGATTGCGCGGACCGAGCGGCGGATGAGCGCTCAGCTGGCCTTGGCCTGTGCGGCGGACGCCTCCGAGGCGGCCTCCACCAGGGCGGTGAAGGCGTCGGGGTCGTTGACGGCCAGGTCGGCCAGGATCTTGCGGTCGACCTCGATGCCGGCCGCCTTCAGCCCGGCGATGAAGCGGCTGTAGGAGGTGCCTCGCTGGCGGCAGGCGGCGTTGATCCGCTGGATCCAGAGCCGGCGGAAGTCGTTCTTGCGAGCCCTGCGGTCGCGGAACGCGTAGTTGCCCGAGTGCATGAGCTGCTCGTTGGCTGAACGCCAGGACCGGGACTTGTTGCCGTAGTAGCCCTTGGCCCGCGACAGCAACGCCCGGCGGCGGCGCCTCGACTGGGCGGGTCGCGTCACTCTGGCCATCGCATCGTCACCTTCTTCTTCGGGTTGCCTGGAACTGGACTAGATGCCCAGGTCCCGCAGCATCCTCTCATCCGACGAGGACACCTCGGCCGGAGCCCGCAGCTGGCGCTTGCGCTTGGGGGACTTCTTCTCGAGGATGTGGTTCTTGTTGATCCGGCGCCGACGCAGCTTGCCGGTGCCGGTGCGGCGGAAGCGCTTGGCTGCGCCCCGGTGTGTCTTCATCTTGGGCATGGTTGATCTTCTCTGGTTCGACTGCTCGCCTCGTTGTGAGAGCGAAAGGCCGGTGACGTCCTACTCCGCGGTGCCGGGCTGGGGCGTCTCGGTGGCGGCCATGGCGGCCTCGGCCTCGAGTCTACGGCGGTGCCGGGCCTGTGCCTGCTTGTCGGGAGCGAGCACCATCACCATGTTGCGACCGTCCTGGCGGGGCTGGAACTCGACCTTGCCCACATGCTCGACCGTCTCGGCCACGTCGTCGAGGATCTTCCTGCCGAGCTCGGGATGCTGGACCTCGCGTCCCCGGAACATGATCGTGACCTTGACCTTGTTGCCCTCGCCCAGGAACTTCTCGACTCTGCGAGTCTTGGTCTCGAAATCGCCCCGGCCGATCTTGGGCCGGTACTTCATCTCCTTGACCATGACGTTGGACGACTTGCGGCGGGATTCCTTGGCCCGCTGGGCCGCCTCGTACTTGAACTTGCCGTAGTCCATGATCCGGCAGACGGGCGGGTTGGCCGCCTCTGCCACCTCGACGAGGTCGCGTCCCGCGGCCCGGGCCAGATTCAGCGCCTCCTGAAGCGTCCTTATGCCGATCTGCTGACCATCCTCCCCCACGAGGCGCACCTCCGGGGCCCGGATCTGGTCATTGATGTTGGGCTCTTCGCCTGGCGGTGCTATCGCCTTTCACTCCTCGTGAGCACGGAACCTCCGTATTCGGGCGGAACGCCCCGGCCGCGGCCGGGGCGCATGTCCGCTGGATTGACCCCGGTAGGGTAGCAGCCGGTCGCGGCATGCGGCCAAGCCCATCGCCGGAGGTGTTCGGATGAGCACGCTGTGGACCCCTGGAGGCGAAGTACCGGTCGGCGACCGCCGGGCGGATACCGGTCCTGCGAGCCACGACGCCTCGGCAGCCGACGCTGGAGCCGTCGCGCCCGACGAGTTCGACCTCGACAGCCTGTCGCCGGAGGAACGCGAGCAGGCCGAGCAGTACATACGGGAGCTGGCCGAATCCCGCGAGCGGCTCAAGGCGGTACCCGCTTCGGTGGTGGTCGCCAACCACGCCATGGGCCTGTACGAGCTGGCCGCCCTGCACCTCTCGAGCCAGCCGCCGAACTTCGTGGAGGGGGCGGTGGCGATCGACGCCCTGGGCGCGCTGCTGGACGGGATGAAGGGCCGCCTCGGCGAAGCGGAGCCCACGCTGCAGGACGCCCTGTCTCAGATCCGGATGGCCTTCGTCCAGCTCAAGAACCGCCCCGAGGACGGAGACGCCGGAGAATCCGGCGGCGACAGCTCGCAGGACGATCCCGCCGCATAGACGAGGCGGCCGGTCAGCAGGCGGAGCGTCTTCCCCTCCTGGAGATCCACGCTCCAACCGCGACGCCTATGGCCGCGCCGACGGCCGCCCCCACGCCCGGCTGCCCGAAGATGGCGCCCACGCCCGCGCCGCCGCCTGCACCCACGCCGATCGCGGGGCCGACCCCGAACTTCATCCATCCATGCTTCACGGCGAGGCTCCCTACGGGACGATCTTGGAGATGGGCATCTCCACTATGTCGGTGGCGCCCAGGTCACGCAGGGCGGGGATCAGAATGTTGATCTCGCTGCGGGGCACCACCGTCTCCACCGCGTAGCCCGCGCCCTGGAACAGCTCGTTGACGGTGGGGGCCTTCATGGCCGGCAGGATCTCGATCACGTCGTCGAGCGCGTCCGCGCCCACGTTCAGCTTCACCAGCACCTTGCCCCGGGCCTCCAGCACGCCCTGAAGCAGCGTGTAGATCTGCCCCATGGCGTGCCGCTTGCCGGCGTCGGCCGCGGCCGCGGGGTGGGCGATCAGCTCGGTGTAGGAAGTCAGCAGGGTGTCGATGATCCGCAGTCCGGCGGCCCGCAGCGCCCGGCCGGTCTCGGTGATCTCGACCACCGCGTCCACGATGTCGGGCACCTTGGCCTCGGTGGCGCCGTAGCTGAGCGCGATCTGCGCCTCGATGCCGGCGTCGGCGAAGAACCGCCGAGTGAGCGCCGGGTACTCGGTCGACACCCGCACACCCTGCGGCAGGTCGGCGACGCTCTGATAGCTCGAGCCGTCGGCCACGGCCAGCACCACGCGGATCGGCAGCGACGTGGCCTTCGAGTACTGCAACTCCCCCAGCGAGACCACCTCGCTTCCGGTCTCCTCCACCCAGTCCCGGCCGGTGATGCCGATGTCGAACAGACCGTCGGCGATGTAGACCGGGATCTCCTGGGGCCGCAGGATCCTGACATCGTCGATGCGCGGGTCGGCTACCGACGCCTTGTAGGCCACGTCGGAGGATCGCCGGACCGGCAGATCAGCGGCCTCGAACAGCTCGAGCGTGGACTTCTCGAGCGATCCTTTGGGGAGAACGAGCTTCAGCATCTCCGGTCCTGTGGCGGTTGACGGCGAGGTTTTCGGCCGCGCCGAGGCTACCGGCGCACAGAGGCTGCGCTGCCCGGACCTCAGGCCTGGGCTGCTGCCCTCACCCGCCGTGGGGATGAGGGTCGTAGTTGTCGACGAGGAGCCGGACGGCGTGGCCGACCACGTCAATCACGGCCCCGACCGTCTCCACGCAGCCCTTCGACGAGCCGGGAGTGTTGAGGACCAGCGCGGTGCCGATCGTTCCCGCGGTCGCCCTGGACAGACGACCCAGCGGGTTGACCAGGCGCATGGCCTCGGCCAGGCCGGGCGCCTCGCGGTCGAGCACCGCCCTGGTTCCCTCCGGAGTGGCGTCGCGAGGCCCGAAGCCGGTGCCCCCGGTGGTGACGATCAGCCCGTGGAACCCGTCGGCCAGCCGGCGCAACTCCCCTGCCACCGACTCCACGCCGTCGGCCACTGCGGACCGCTCGACCACCGCCCAGCCGGATGACGACAGGTAGGCCTCCAGCGCCTCCCCGCTGCGGTCCTGCCGGGTGCCTTCTATCACGCCGTCGGACACGGTGAGCACTTTGGCTGCCAGGTCGGAGGCGCCGTCGCCGTCGGGGTGTTTCACGGCTCGGACACTACCCGTCTATACGCGGCGCCAGCGAAACAGGGCCATGCCGTCATGGTCGGTGTCGGGAAGCAGCATCGCACCGTCACCGTGCGGCAACCACGGCTCCGGAGGAGGCGGCTGGGGATCCAGGCGATCGTCGCAGGAGAGGCTCGCAGCCAGGACCGATGTCTCAGCGGCCGTGAGGGTGCAGACGCTGTAGACGAGTTGCCCGCCGGGGCGCAGGAGGCCGATGGCCGCGTCGAGCAAGGACCGCTGCAACTCGACCAGCCTCCGAACCGCCGATCGCTCGATGCGCCAGCGGGCGTCCGGACGGCGTCTAAGGGTTCCCAGACCGCTGCACGGCGCGTCCACCAGCACCGCGTCGAACCGGCCCGGCCGCAGCGGCGGGCGGCGGCCGTCGGCGGCCACGACCGTCATTGATGCCGCCCCCAGAGCACGCCGGTTGGCTTCGAGCAACCCGGCCCGGCCCCGGTGCGAGTCGCCGGCAACTACCGTCGCGCCGCGCGCCGCCAGCGCAGTGGCCTTTCCGCCCGGCGCGGCGCACAGGTCGGCCACGAGATTCCCGGCCTGCACGTCGATCGCGTCGGCAACGAGCTGAGAACTCAGATCCTGCACGTAGCCGTCCTGGCGCCGGTGCAACTGCGCCGGGCTGTTCATCGACTCCAGCGCAGTCAGGGCCGCAGAGCGACCGAGGTCGTCGGCCAGGGTGTCGACTATCCAGTCCGGGTAGCTGAGCCGGGTCGGATCGTCGGGCCAGTCAGGCGCGCCTGCGTCGGCGACGCGACGCAGCACCGCGTTGACCAGGGACCGGTGCTTGCGGGGTGCGACCGACACGGTGGCCGACACAGCCGCGTAGGCCGGCGTGCCCAACTCGACGATCTGGTAGGCGCCCATGCGCAGCGCGGCCCTCGCCGGAGGCGGTGGCGCGGCCACCAGGAAGGCGTCCAGAACCCAGTCGAGGGCCCGGCGGCGGCGGGTCACGCCGTAGACCAACTCGGTGGCGAAGGCCCGGTCGCGCTCGTCAAGGTCGGCCTTCTTGAGCGCGGCGGGCAGGGCCACGTTGGCGTAGGCGCCCCCCGCGTCCACGCGAACCAGCACGTCGAGCGCCAGGCGGCGGGCGTCGGTGACCGCTTGCCGGCCGCTGGATTGCTTCTCGGGGCGAGCGGGTCGGCTCACTCGAATTGCTCGCCACCGGCGATGCGGGCGCCGTTGGCCCAGTCGCGGGCCGGGGCTGCGGCCCGCCCCTCCGACTGCAAGGTCACGAGCTCGATCGCGCCACTACCGGTGGCGACCGCCGGTGCCGGCCCGTCACCGGATCGCGCCACCAACGAGATCGAGCCGGCCGCGCCGGGCTGGCCGGTGCCGGCTGCGAGCCGGGCCTCCAGCACCTTGAGGCGCCGGTCCCGGTAAGTGGTCCAAGCACCGCCGACCCGCACCAGCCTCAGGACATGCTCGGCTGGCGCGGACCAGTCGATCCGCAACTCCGAGGGACTGATCTTGTCGGCCCAGGTCATCTCGCCCGACTGGGGCACCGGATCACCGAACCCCTCGCTCAGGGCATCCAGCAGCAACCCGATGCCCAGCTCGCAGAGCCGAGCCCGCAGCTCGGTGGCCGACTCGTGGGGTTCGATCGGCGTAGACGCCCGCCGGTACACGGCCCCGGTGTCGATCTCGGAGGCCACATCCATCAGGCAGACCCCGGTCTCGGTGTCGCCGGCCAGGATGGCACGCTCCACCGGCGCAGCCCCCCGCCACCGGGGCAGCAGCGAGAAGTGCAGGTTGACGGTGCGGCGGCGTTCGAGGACCTCGTCAGAAATGTGCTCGCCGTAGGCGACGACGACGCCCAGATCGGCCTCAACCCGCAGGGCGTCGGCAAGGTCGCAGGTGACGGCCAGGCCCATCTCGGTGGCCGCGGCCGCCACCGGCGAGGGGGTGGGCGCCTGGCGCCGGCCCCGCCGCTTGGGGGGACGGGTGACCACCAGCGCGACGTCTTGGCCGGAGCGGTACAGGGCCTGCAGGGGCGGTACCGCCACTTCCGGCGTGCCGAAATAGACGACGCGCGCCGGCGTCGCCTTCACAGCAGGCGCAGACCGGTCGAAGTCGCGTCCCCTCCTACCTCCGACGGCCGCATCGCCGTCGTCGAGCCGGACCCGATCCCCAGCTCGCGAAGCGTGCGCAGAGCGGCCTTGCGGGTGGCCTCGTCGAGCCGCTCGATGAGCAGCGTCCCGTCGAGGTGGTCCAACTCATGCTGGAACAGGCGGGCCTCGATCTCGTCGGCCTCGACGGAGACCTCGTTGCCGTCCAGATCGCGGCCGATCACGTGGACCTGCTTGGGCCTGACGATCTCCCACGACAGCCCCGGAACGGACAGGCATCCCTCGTCGTAGACCCACTCACCGTCGGACTCGACGATTTGCGGGTTGACTATGGTGCGCGGTCCGTCGCCCAGATCCCAGACGAACAGGCGCTTCTGCACCCCGATCTGCGGAGCGGCCAGCCCGACCCCCTCCGCGGCGTACATCGTCTCCATCATCCCCTCGACGATGCGCACCAGCGTGGCATCGACGTCGGCAACATCGGCGGCGCGGCGACGCAGGACCGGATCACCGATGATGCGTATGTCGTAGGGGGCCACCACCGTTTGAGGCTACCGTCGCGCCATGGCCGATCCCGCTGCCGATCCCCTGCTCAACCCCGCTTCCGATCCCGCTGCCGACGCCACGGCCCGGCCGGCCACCGGCCAGTACTTCGAGGCCGAGCCTCTGGTCGCGGCTGCACCGCGGACGATAGCGGTGAATGTCGGCGAGATGCAGTTGACGTTCGTGACCGATTCAGGGGTGTTCTCACCCGATCGGCTGGATGCGGGCACGCGTTTGCTGCTGCTCGAGGCGCCGGCGCTGGGTGCCAGCGACCGGCGGGTGCTGGACCTGGGATGCGGCTGGGGTCCCATCGCCTGCGTCGCCGGACTGCGCTCACCCGCAGCCGAGGTACTGGCGGTGGACGTCAACGAGCGGGCGCTGAGCCTCACGGCCGGCAATGCGAAGCGCAACCGCGTCGGCAATGTGACGGTGGCACGCCCCGACGACGTGGACCCGGCGCACCGCTTCGACCGCATTCTCTGCAATCCCCCCATCCGCGTCGGTAAGAATGCCCTTCACGGCTTGCTGGCCAGTTGGCTCGACCGCCTCGCGACCGGCGGGCGGGCCCACCTCGTCGTGCATCGCCACCTCGGCAGCGACTCGCTGGCCCGTTGGCTCACAGACCGGGGCCATGAAGTGAACCGGCTGGTATCGAGATCCGGTTACCGGCTCCTGGAGGTGCAGCCCCGAGGTGGCGGCGAGTCACAGTCCGATCGGCCAGGGACTGAGACGGCGAGCACGCCATGAGCCAACTCGACTCCACCGGGCTGAAGCGTCTGCATCGCGAATGGCGAAGGCGTGGCCATCCAAGGCTCAGCCTGATGCTGGACAGGGTGCAGAACCCCCTCAACATGGGCTCCGTGGTGCGAACCGCGTCGGCTGAGCGGGTGGAGCACCTGTATCTGATCGAGTCGGCCTCGCCGGATTCGCCCAAGGCGGCAAAGACGGCCATGGGAACTGAGCGGTACATCGCCTGGAGCGCCTTCGACGATGCGGCCTCGGCGATGGCCGCGGCCCGTAGCGACGGCTACCGCATCGTGGCCGTGGAACTAGCTTCGGGTGCCCGGCCCCTGCACGAGCTGGACCTCACCGGCGCGGTGGCGCTGGCCCTCGGCAACGAGAACCACGGCCTGTCAGCGACCGTGCTGGAGGGCTGCGACGCAGTGGGCTTCATCCCCCAATTGGGTCGCGTCGGTTCCCTGAACGTGGCCGCCGCAACGGCCATCGCCGTCTACGAGGCTCGCCGCCAGCAATGGACGCAGGGCCCCGCCCGAACATCAATGACTTAACCACCCTGGAGGTGGGCAACTCATTGAAGTTCAGACCCGTAGAGGGTCTACTTCGACTCGCAGCCGCTCGGCGGGCCGCGGCGTGCGGGCCAGCAGGTCCAAGAGCGGCTCGTGGCTCGGGGCCCGCAGCAGGAAGTGCCCACCGACTGGGCCCCGGATGCTGACGGCCGTGTCGGCTGCGGCTCGCAATGTTGCGACGAAGGTCTCTGCGCCCGCGCCCGAGACCTTGGCCTGCGCGCCGTAGGGCGGCAGGGCCAGCGCCCGGCGCTGCTCCCGTTCGGTTGTAGCCACGATCGACGGGTCGGCGAGCACTGCGGCCTTCACCACCGGGTGGTCGGGCTGGCGGGTCTGAACCACCAGCCAGCCTCCGTCCCGGCGCCCGCCAACCAGACGGGCGCCACGGGCCAGCAGGGCCAGCGCCTGCTCCGAGGCCCGCTGGCGGGGGGCCAGCAGCTCCTGGTCGAAGTCCAGGAACACCACCGCGGCGACCGACGGCAGCCTCCACAGCACCGCCTCGGTGCCGATCACGATCCGCTCATCACCGAACCGACCCGAGTCCGCGGTCAACTCCGCCACCGGCTCGCCCGCCAGCGCGGCCAGTTCCTCGCGCGCCCGAGTCACGCCCATCCGCAGGTTGCGCAGCACTGTCGAACCGCACGCGGCGCAAACCACCGGCCGGCGCTCACTGCCGTCGGCCGCCACCAGCTCGTCGTCGGCGAGCCGCATCGGCACGCGGCCGTCGGAAGTACGGACCAGCTCACCACATGCCTTGCAAGCCAGCAGCCGGGCCCGGCCTCTGCGGTTGAGCACGACCGCCATCCTTCCCTGGACCGAGGCCAAGCGATCACGCAGCCCCTCGGCGAACAGCCCGCCCCGGACCGGATCGTCGAGCCTGCGGTCGAGCACGTCGACCGCAGGCCAGCCTTCGCGCTCTGTTGCCCGGCCGAGCGTCGTCAACTCCCCCGATTCCAGTGCCTCGAGCGTCGGTACCGGTGATGCCAGCACTGCCGGAGCGCCGACTCTTCGGGCCCGCTCCAAGGCCACGTCGCGGGCGTGCCACGTGGGTGTCTGCTCACTCTGGAGGGCCTCGGAGTGCTCATCGAGCACAGCAACCGCGGCTAGGCGAGGCATGGGCAGCCATACCGCGCTGCGGGTTCCGACCACCGTTGCGCCCTCGGCGGCAACGGCCCAGTCGTCGAAGCCGAGAGCGACCCGCACGCCATCACGTCTCAGTTCGCGTGCGATGCGGCGGGCGTCGCCGAGGCTGGGCACGACGATCAGGGCATCGCCTTGGCGAGAGGCAGCCCTGGCCAACTCCATTCCCCCGTCAGCGGGAGGGCATCGCAGCACCGTCACCCCAGCGGGACGCTCGAACAGGTCACCGTACGGCTGGTGCGCACCCTCCCGCGCGCCTGCCGCGGTCCGAGCCGGTACCGGTCCGGAGACCACCCGGGGCGGGGAAGCGGTTCGTAGCAGAGACACGATCCGTCCAGCCCAACGCCACGCGGCCCAGCCCGCCAGGCTGACGACATCGGCCGGTGGACCCATGCCGGTGAGTTGGGCCAGTGGCTGGAGTTTGACATCTGAAGGCGGATCGACGCCCACCTCGGTCACCCAGCCCCGCAGCCGGCGGCCGCCCAGGCTGATGCGCACTATCGAGCCGATCTGCAGCCGCTGGGCCCGCCCGTCGGCCTGCCACGCATCGGGGACCGCGTAGTCGAACGTCTTGTCGAGTCGTACCACATCGGGCAGCACCCGAACGACCAGCACCTCGCCCGTGTCCTCAACCCCCCTCGGGACAGCCTCAGCGGAAACGGCTCGACTTTCCGAAGGCTCCTCTCGGCCCTTCGTGGGCTCCTCGAAGGAGAGTTGGCCCTGCGAGCCGGAACTCAGAGGCCGAGCGCCGACTTCAGGTCGTCGAGACGGTCGGTGCTCTCCCAGGTGAAGCGCCCGTCTTCGGGTGTGCGGCCGAAATGACCGTAGGCCGCGGTCGACGTGTAGATGGGATTGAGCAGGCCCAGGTCCCGCACGATGGCGGCGGGACGCAGATCGAACACATCCTGCACGGCTGTCACGATGCGGGACCGGTCGACGGTCTCGGTGCCGAAGGTGTCGACCATGAGCGAGAGAGGGTCGGCCATGCCGATGGCGTAGGACACCTGCAGTTCGCAGCGGGAGGCCGCGCCCGCGGCCACGATGTGCTTGGCTGCCCAGCGGGCCGCATAAGCGGCGGAACGGTCGACCTTGGAGGGATCCTTGCCCGAGAAGGCGCCGCCGCCGTGGCGGGCCATGCCCCCGTAGGTGTCCACGATGATCTTGCGCCCGGTGAGGCCCGTGTCGCCCTTCGGCCCTCCGGTCTCGAACTTGCCGGTCGGGTTGACGAGAACCTTGTAGTCATCGTCGGCGAACTGCGGGCACTGCTCGGCGATAACCGGCTCGATTATCTGCTCGGTGACGTCGGGGAGGATCATCCGGTCGCGGTCGATGCCGGTCCTGTGCTGGGTGGATACGAGCACGGTGTGCAGCTGTACCGGCCGGCTGCCCTCGTACTCCAGGGTGACCTGAGTCTTTGCGTCGGGCCCCAGGTAAGGGATCGTGCCGGCCCGGCGCACGTCCGCGTGGCGCTCGGCCAGCCGGTGGGCCAGATGGATCGGCAGGGGCATTCCGACGTCGGTCTCGTCGCAGGCGTAGCCGAACATCATCCCCTGGTCGCCTGCGCCCTGCTCGTACGGATCCTCGTCGGGGCGATCCACCCCCATGGCGATGTCGGGCGACTGGTCGCCGATGGCCACCACCACTCCGCAGGCGTCGCCGTCGAAGCCGAAGGTGGCATTGTCGTACCCGGCGGCGCAGATCGTCCGGCGCACGATGCTCGGGATCTCCACGTAGGCCTCGGTACGGATCTCGCCGGACACCACGGCCAGACCGGTGGTGAGCAGCGTCTCGCAGGCGACACGGCTGCCCGGGTCGACGCCGAGCAGAGCATCGAGAATGGCGTCGGAGATCTGGTCGGCCATCTTGTCCGGGTGGCCCTCGGTAACCGACTCGGAGGTGAACATCCAAGTACTCACGGGACCTCCACCATGAGTGCGACCACCTTGTCGAGCACGGACCGCGCCGCCTCGCGTTTGGTGGTCAGGGGGACGTGGTGGCGGGCACCGTCAGCGGTGAACATCACGATCTCGTTGGTGTCATGACCGAAACCAACCTGCTCCTTGGATACGTCATTGGCCACGATCACATCAAGGTTCTTGCTGCGCAGCTTGCCGAGTGCGTTGGACTCCAGATCCTCGGTCTCCGCCGCGAAACCGACCAGCACCTGGCCGAGCGGCTTGGAGGCTCCCAGCGACGCCAGGATGTCGTGGGTGGGCTCCAGTTCCAGCGGGGGCACGCCCTGCCCCTTCTTGATCTTGGTGCCTGCGGGGTTCGCCGGGCGGAAGTCGGCGACCGCGGCAGCCATCACCACCGCGTCGGCGCCGGGGGCCTCCAACTCGACGGCGGCCGCCATCTCTGCGGCCGTCTCCACTGCCACCACCCGGGCCGCATCCGGCGCCCGATCGGGTTCTGTGGTGACGAGCACAACTTCGGCCCCGCGGGCCGCGGCCTCATATGCGACAGCCGCCCCCTGCTTGCCCGACGAGCGATTGCCCACGAATCGCACGGCGTCGATCGGCTCGCGGGTACCGCCCGACGTGACCAGCACTCGCCGGCCGGCCAGATCCTGGGGGGTCAGCACCGCCTCGACCGCGGCCACGATCTCGGCCGGCTCGGCCATCCGGCCTGATCCAATGTCGCCGCCCGCGAGGGGACCCTCAACCGGCCCCACGATGGTCACGTCCCGCTCAGCGAGCACCGCCATGTTCTCCTGCACCGACGGCTGCTCCCACATCTCGGTGTGCATGGCAGGAGCCACAACCACCGGCGCCCGGGTGGCCAGCAGCGTGGCAGTGAGAATGTCGCCGGAGCGGCCCGTACGCAGATCCGATATCAGTCGGGCCGTAGCGGGGCACACGACGACGGCGTCGGCTCGCTGGCCGAGATTGGTATGAGGGATAGCCGAGGAGGAGTCCTTCCACAGCGAGGTGACCGCCGGCTCCGACGCCAGGGCCGAGAAGGTCGTCTCCCCCACCATCCGCAGCGCTCCCGCGGTGAGCACTGGAACGACATGGGCCCCTGCACCGACAAGCCGCCGGCAAACCTCCGCCGCCTTGTAGGCCGCGATGCCGCCGGTCACGCCGAGCACGATGCGCCGGCCTCGCAGAGGGCTCATGGCGCGCCCGTCAGGCGCCGACGTCGCCGGCTGACTCGAAGGACTTGGCGGCGGCCAGACCAGGCTCCGGGTCGCTGACATCCAGCAGGTGAGCACCGTCGGGGGAGCCTGCCTGCTCGGCCAGCAGTTCCGACGCCTCGAGGGCCTCGGCCGCTTCGGCCTCAGGATCGACCTCGACCGCCTCGATCTTGCCGGCGGCGACCTCCTCGAGGGCGATAGACAGCGGCTTGGACGACGTGGAGATCACCTGGGGAGGAACGGACGCTCCGATTCCACCGCCCAACTGGCCCAGATAATTGGTGATCTCGCGGCTTCTCATAGCAGCCAGAGTCACGAGCACGAACTTGGACTCTGTCCGGTCGAGAAGATCCTCGACGGCCGGGGTCATCATCGTGTCGTAGCCGTGGGCCATGGCGCGCTCCGCTGGATCTGGCGACTGGGGGCGCTTCACGCTACCAGCCGCAACCGCAGTTGCGGGCGCATGGACCAACTCCCGGAGGTGCGGTTCAGCTACAAGTGTGGCGCCGCTCGCGGTCGGCTGCGATCAGGCTCTCGATGGCTCGAACAGCCCGGCTCACCTCGTCATTCACCACTATCTCGTAACCCATCTCCACGGCTTCAGCCCGTTCCGAGGCAGTCTTCTCCATTCGTCGGGCAACCGTTGCGGCATCGTCACCCCGATTCTCGAGGCGCTTCCGCTGGTGCTCGCGGCTGGGCGCGTCGACGAACACCAGCACGGCGTCGGGCACCAGCTCCCTCACCTGCCGTCCGCCGCGAACATCGATCTCGAGCAGCACGTCCGCTCCCTCGGGAGGGTCGGGAACGGGAGTGCCCTGGAGGTAGTCCAGGAACTCGACCCACTCCAGAAAGCCGCCCCGATCGATGGCGGCTTCGAACGTGGCGCGATCCACGAAGCGGTAGGCCTCGGGAGGCTCCGCCGGCCGGCGAGGTCGGGTCGTCCAGGAGCGGGACAACCACAGGCACGGGTCACGGGCCAGCAGTTGCTCGACGATCGTGCCCTTGCCTACGCCTCCCGGTCCGGAGACGATGACGACAGAACGGCCCTCGAGGGAGGTCACCCCCGCGAGGCTACCGACCCGGTGCTAGTCAGCCGAAGGCGTCAAGTAGTTGGCTCCGCTGCCGGCTGCCGAGCCCGCGGAGGCGACGGTTCTCGGATATCCCGATCCCTTCCATCGCCCTGCGGGCCTTCACCTTGCCCACGCCGGGCAGGGACTCGATCACAGCCAGAACCTTCATCTTGCCGACGGTGTCGTCGTCCAGCCGGCCGAGCAGGTCCGAGAGGGAGATGTCACCGGCCTTGAGCTGTCCGCGGAGCTCGGCCCGCTCGCGGCGGACCTTAGCAGCCTTGACTAGGGCCTCTCGCCGGACTTCATCGGAAATGGAAAAGGGTTGAGCCATGGGCGGTGAGATTAGCCAATGTGACGCGGATTTGCCACCATTTCATCGAATTGGGTCTGATCGGTATCTGCGAAGATGCAGGGCAGAAAGTCTTCCTGCTGACGACTGCGATGCGGAAAGCCTCACTGCTGGAGGCTGCGATGCGGAAAGCCTCACTGTTGGAGGCTGCGATGAAGGCGCTCGGCGGCCTCCAGGGGATCGGCAGCCCTGGTTACCGGCCTGCCGACAACCAGCAGATCTGCACCGGCGGCCAGTGCCTGGACCGGTGAGGCCACCCGCCGCTGGTCGTCCACAGAATCGGTGGCCAGCCGGATGCCGGGAACGGCTCGGAGGAGCTCGGGCCGGACATGACGGGTTGCCGTCAAGTCAGGGGCGGCGCAGACCACGCCTGCGCAGCCGGCCTCGAACGCCATCTCCATGCGCTGGGCGACCAGGTCGCGGGTGGCGGCGACTTCGGCTTCGCTGGTCAACACCGTCACGGCCAGCACACCCGCAGGGCGGGTCGCGCCGGCAGCCAGGCCCTCGGCGCCGGCCCGAAGCATCTCTACCCCACCGGCGGCATGCACCGTCAGATACGAGACGCCCAACTCTCCCACCACTCGAGCCGCCCGGTTCACGGTGTTGGGGATGTCGTGGAGCTTGAGGTCGCAGAACACGTCATACCCGAGGTCGATCATGGCTCCAATCGCCTCAGGGCCCGCCGCGGTGTAGAGCTCCAATCCGATCTTGGCGACCCGGAAGTGTCCGACAAGCGAGCGGGCAAGGCGTGTGGCCGCTACCAGATCGTCGACGTCGAGTGCCAGAGCGAGACGGTCGCGGACCTCCCCCGGGTGGGAGGCGCCTCCACCGCTGGTGGAAGCAGACATCGCTTCATCCATGGGCTGCTCCGATCAACTCGTCCATTCGTTGTGCTCCCACTTGCCGGCACCACTCCCGAAGTTCGGCCAGAACCCGCCAAGGGGCTCGGGGGTCGGCGAAGATCGCCGTGCCCACCTGAACCGCCGATGCACCGGCCTGCAGCATCTCGACGGCGTCGGCGCCGCGGGCTACCCCGCCGACGCCGACGATGGGCACTTCCGGCAAAGCTTCGCACACGTCGTAGACGGCTCGCACCGCCACCGGGTGCAAAGCCGCTCCGCTGACGCCGCCGCGCAGCCCTCCGAGGGCGGGACGCCGCTTGTCGATGTCGATGACCATCCCGGCCAGCGTGTTGGTGAGGACGACCGCTTCAGCGCCACCGTCCACCGCCGCCTCGGCCACCGCGACCAACTCGTGCGTGTTTGGGCTCAGCTTGGCCCAACGCGGCCGGCCGCAGCTCGACGTCGCGGCCAGCGCGGCGGCGGTCGCTTCGACGGAGTGCGCGAACATGCGCATCCCGTCTTCGGTGTTGGGGCACGACACGTTCACCTCGACCGCTACTACCTGCGGCGGAGCCTCGGCCAGCGAATCGGCCGCCCGGCGGTACCCGTCGACGGTGTCGCCCCAGATGCTGGCGACCACATCGGCACCCTCATCGATTAGAGCAGGCAGATCCTCGGTGAGCCAAGACTCGGTGCCCGGGCCCTGTAGCCCCACACTGTTGATCATCCCCGCCGCGGCGTCGCGCAGCGGATGCAGCCGCGGCGCCGGATTGCCCGGCCAGGGCCCGTCGCTCAGAGACTTGACCACTACGGCCCCCAGATCGCCGAGCCGGCCGTAGGGCGCCAACTCGGCACCGTGTCCCGACGCGCCGGATGCAGTCATCACCGGGGCCCGCAGCACCACGCTGCCGACGCTTGTCGTCAGGTCTGTCATCTACGCCGCGCCTCGCAGGCTGCGGTGATACTCCTGGAGGCTGCGCACCGTGGGCCGTTGACCACGCAGGTCGCGCAGACCGTACGCCGCGGCCAACGCTGCGGCTCCGGTGGTTACCAGGGGCAGACCGGCGCCGCCCGCCGCCGATCGAATGTGCGCGCCGTCGGCTCTGGGGCCACGGCCGCGGGGCGAGTTGATCACTAGCTGGATCTGGCCCGCCTTGATGAGGTCGACGGCATCGCGACCCTCTTGGTCCCCCAGCTTGGCCACTTCGACTGCCACCGGGACGCCGCCGCGTCGCAGGAACTCCGCAGTTCCCACGGTGGCGGCCAGCTGGTAACCCAGCGCGTGCAGGATCCGGGCCGCCCGGAGGCCCGCCTCCTTGTCGCGGTCGGCCATGGACATGAACACCGTGCCCTCGGGGGGCAGCCGGGTGCCCGCGGCCAGCTGAGCCTTCACGAACGCGAGGCCCGGCGTGGCGTCCAGCGCCATCACCTCTCCCGTGGAGCGCATCTCAGGACCGAGCACGGCGTCGGCCTCCGGGAACCGGTTGAACGGAAGCACGACCTCCTTGACCGCCACGTAGTCGGAGGCAGCCACATAGCCGGAGGCCCGGGGCGATCCGTCCGGAGCCTCCGGCAGCATGCCCTCTGCCCTGAGCTCAGCCAGCGTCGCTCCCACCATCAGGCGGGCCGCCACCATCGCCAGCGGGACTCCGGTGGCCTTGGCGACGAAGGGCACAGTGCGCGAGGCCCTCGGATTGGCTTCGATCACGAACACGTCACTGGCTCCGGGCCCGCTCCACCGCGTAGGCATCTGCAACGGACTGTCCCCGTTCCGCTTGACCGCGAACTGGACGTTCAGTAGCCCCTTCACATCCAACTCCTGCGCGATCCGACGGGTGTAGTCACAGATGACGGCGACAACGTCGTCGCCCAGCGTGGTGGGCGGGATCGTGCAAGCAGAGTCCCCGGAGTGCACCCCAGCCTCCTCGACGTGCTCCATCACCGCGCCGATCTGCACCTCACCGGTGCAGTCCCGCACCGCATCGACGTCCACCTCGGTCGCGTCCTCGAGGAACCGGTCCACCAGAACCGGTCGCTCCGAGGCAGGCCCCCCTTCCCGGCCCAGCGAGCCGAAGTCGGCGAGCTCGTCGATCGCCGCGGAAAGCTCCTCATCGTCGTAGACGATGGCCATGGCCCGACCGCCCAGCACGTAGGAGGGCCGGACCAGCGCCGGATAGCCGACCCGGGCCGCTACCTGCTGTGCCTCCTCGAAGCTGGTGGCTGTGCCGCCCGGCGGTTGCGGGATGCCGAGACGGGTGCACAGCGCGTTCCAGCGTTCGCGGTCCTCGGCCAGATCGATCGAGGCGGGCGAGGTGCCCAGCACCAGGTCCGCGGGCAGATCACTCGACAACGCCAGCGGCGTCTGGCCCCCGAGCGACACGATCACCCCGACGGGGTCCTCCGCAGCGATCACATTGGCCACGTCTTCGGTGGTCAGGGGCTCGAAGTAGAGCCGGTCATTGGTGTCGTAGTCGGTGGAGACGGTCTCGGGGTTGCAGTTGACCATGACCGTCTCGTACCCGGCCTCCCTCAGGGCCAGCCCGGCATGCACGCAGCAGTAGTCGAACTCGATGCCCTGCCCGATGCGGTTCGGTCCCGATCCGCAGATCACGACACGCGGCCTGGAGGCCGGTCGGATCTCATCGGTGTCCTCATAGGTGGAGTAGTGGTACGGCGTGGTCGCCTCGAACTCGGCCGCGCAGGTGTCGACCGTCTTGAAGGTCGGCAGCACGCCCGCACCCTCCCGCAGGAACCGAACGTCAGCAGGAGCCACGCCCCAGAGGTGGGCGAGTTGGCCGTCGGAGAACCCGAGCCGCTTGGCCCGGCGCCACCCGGCTCGTGTCATCGCCTCCGGGGAGGTTGTCTCGAGCATCAGGCGCTCCTCGCTGATGCGCGCCATCTGGTCGAGGAACCAGGAGTCCACACCAGTGGCCGCCGACACCACATCGATCGACACGCCCCGGCGCAGCAGCGCCTCGAGCTGGAAGATCCGCTCCGGCGTGGGCACAGCCGCAGCGGCAATCAGCTCGGCGTCGCCGAGTCGCTCGACGGCCGCCTCGGCGGGGTCGGCGTTGAGGCCGAGGCGACCGTGTTCCAGGGAGCGCAGCCCCTTCTGCAGCGACTCGCAGAACGTGCGGCCGATGGCCATCACCTCGCCCACCGACTGCATGGAGGTGCCCAGCACGCCCTCCGGGATCTGGAACTTCTCGAAGGCCCAGCGGGGGATCTTGGTGACCACGTAGTCCAGAGTCGGTTCGAATGAGGCCGGGGTCACGCCAGTGATGTCGTTGGGGATCTCGTCGAGCGTGTAGCCCACCGCCAGCCGGGCCGCGATCTTGGCGATGGGGAAGCCGGTGGCTTTCGACGCCAGGGCCGACGAGCGGCTCACCCTGGGATTCATCTCGATTACGACCTGGCGGCCGGTGGCCGGGTCGACCGCGAACTGCACGTTGGACCCGCCGGTCTCGACCCCGACACGACGCAGCACCGCGAAGGCGGCGTTGCGCATCTGCTGGTACTCCGGGTCGGTCAATGTCTGGGCGGGGGCGACGGTGATGGAGTCGCCGGTGTGCACTCCCATGGGGTCCAGGTTCTCGATGGAGCACACCACCACGCAGTTGTCGGCGCGGTCCCGCATCACCTCAAGTTCGAACTCCTTCCAGCCCACGATCGACTCCTCGATCAGGATCTCGGAAATAGGGCTGGCCTCCAGGCCGAAGGCGGCGACGCGCTCGAACTCCTCGGCGGTGGCCGCAATGCCGGCGCCGCGGCCCCCAAGGATGTAGGCGGGGCGGACGATCACCGGCAGCCCCACCCTTCGCATCACCTCGCGTGCGGTGTCCATGTCGTGGGCGGTCCCGGAGCGGGGCACGTCCAGCCCGATCTCGATCATGGCCTGTTTGAAGAGTTGGCGGTCCTCAGCGGTGGCGATGGCGGCCGCGTCGGCGCCGATCAGCTCGACGCCGTTGGCCTCCAGCACCCCGTCGGCGACCAGTTCCATGGCCAGGTTCAACCCGGTCTGCCCACCGAGGGTGGGGAGCACGGCGTCGGGCCGTTCCCGATCGATGATGCGAGCCAGCACCGCGGCATCGAGCGGCTCGACGTAGGTGGCGTCGGCCACCTCGGGGTCGGTCATGATCGTGGCTGGGTTGGAGTTGGCCAGGATCACCCGGTAGCCCTCGGCCCGAAGCACACGGCAGGCCTGCGTCCCCGAGTAGTCGAACTCGCAGGCCTGGCCTATGACGATGGGGCCCGAGCCGATGATGAGGATGGATTCGATGTCGTCACGCCGGGGCACGGCGACGATCCATCATCTCGGCGAAGGCGGTGAAGTGACGGCGGGCATCGTGAGGGCCGGGACCGGCCTCGGGGTGGTACTGCACGCCGAACGCGTCGGCGCCGTCGACGGAGAGCCCCTCCAGGGTGCCGTCGTTGAGGCAGACGTGGGTCTCGGTCACGCCCGGCACCGATCCCGCCTCGACCGCGAAGTTGTGGTTCTGGCTGGTGATCTCGATGCGCCCACTGGCTGAGCAGCGAACGGGCACGTTGCCGCCGTGATGGCCGAAGCGCATCTTGAAGGTGCGCCCGCCGAGGGCCAGGGCGAGCAGTTGATGGCCCAGACAGATCCCGAAGACGGGAACCGTGCCCACAAGCCCGTTCAGCGCCTCGATGGCGGGCCCGGCCAGCTCGGGGTCACCCGGCCCATTGCTGAAGAACACGCCGTCGGGTTGGCGGGCGAGCACCTCGTCCGCTGGAGTGTGCGCGGGCACCACGGTCACGGTGGCCAACTCGCCCAGGCAGCTCAAGATGGTGGACTTTATGCCCAGGTCGTAGGCCACAACCCGGCGCGGACCGGACCCCGCGACGTACGGCTCGGCCGTGGTGACCTCGCCGACGAGATCCACGCCGCTGGTTCCGGGTTCGGCTCGGGCCGCGGCGAGCAGGGTCGCCTCGTCGGCGGTGCCGAAGGCACCGGGCATGGCCCCCGCATCGCGGATGTGGCGGGTGAGGCGGCGGGTGTCGATGCCGGTGATGCCACCAATGCCGTGGCGGCACAGGAAGTCGTCCAGGCTGGCGGTTGCCCGCCAGTTGCTGTAACGGCGGGCCACATCGCGCACTATCACGCCCCGGCAGTGGGGCCGCGCCGCTTCCGAGTCGGCGTCGTTGGTGCCGTAGTTGCCGATATGGGGATAGGTGAAGGTGATGATCTGGCCCGCGTAGGACGGATCCGAGATCACCTCCTGGTACCCGCTCATCACCGTGTTGAAGACCACCTCGCCGGAGGCGACGGCCGTGGAGGCTCCCATCGCCTCGCCCTCGAAGACCTCCCCGTCGCACAGCACCAGCAGGGCCGGCTCCGGTGCGGTCATCGCTGTGGCTCGCCGTCGATCACCACCGGCTCGGAGGCCAGCAGGGTGTGGCGGACCCGCCCCCGCAGCTGCCGCCCCTCGTAGGGGGTGTTGCGGCTCGGGCTGGCCATAGCAGCCCCCGACACCGTCCAGACTTCCCCGGGATCGATGACGCAGAGGTTGGCCGGCTCGCCGGGCGCGATCGGCCGACCGTGACGGTCGTCGATGCCGGCGATGGCTGCGGGCTGCCACGACATCAGGGCGAGCAACTGCTCGATGGGGAGCTCCAGTTCGGTCAGCGCCAGAGCCAACGCCGTCTCGAGTCCCAACATGCCCGGGGGTGCCGCGTCGAAGGGCCTCTCCTTGTCGGCGCTGGTGTGGGGAGCGTGGTCGGTGGCGATGGCGTCCATGGTGCCGTCGGCCAACCCGGCCCGGACCGCCGCCACATCGGCGTCGGTTCGCAGCGGCGGGTGAACTTTGAAGACGGTGTCATAGTCGGCGCAGCAGGCATCGGTGAGGGTGAAGTGGTGGGTCGTGGCCTCGGCCGTCACCGGCAGCCCCGCCTCCTTGGCCGCGCGCACCATGGCCACCGACCCGGCCGTCGACAGATGCTGAAAGTGCACTCTCGACCCAGTGAGTCGCGACAGGGCGATGTCGCGCATGACCATCAGCTCCTCGGCCTCGGAGGGCTGGCCGCCCAGACCCAGCCGGCTCGACCATTCCCCTTCGTGCATGGAGCCACCAGCGGCGAGTTCGTCCACCTCGCAGTGCTGGGCCAGCACCACCCGGCGACCGCCGGTGAGGTGGTCGAGTCCGGCCGCGTACTCGAGGGCCCGTCTCATGACCTGGGCGTCCTGCACGCCGGCGCCGTCGTCGGTGAAGATCCGCACTCCCAGGCGCGCCAGCTCGGCCATGGGCGCCAGGTCGGAGCCCCGGCGGCCCACGGTGATGGCGGCCGACGGGTACACGTCGCAGCATGCCGCGGCGCTGAGGTCCTGGACCTCTCGGACCACCGCCGCGCAGTCGATGGGCGGATCGGTGTTGGGCATGGCGACCATGGCGGTGAATCCGCCCAGGGCGGCGCCTCGGGCGCCGGTTTCGACCGTCTCGGCGTCCTCCCGGCCGGGCTGGCGCAGGTGGACATGTAGATCGACGAGTCCCGGAGCGACGACGCAGCCGGAGGCGTCCAGCGTGCGGTCGCCCTCCACGCCTGCGGGATCGACCGCGATCACCCGTCCGTCCCCGACCAGCACGTCGGCGCGGCGGCTGCCTCCGGAGTCCACTACGGTCCCGCCCCGTATGGCGACGGTGCCGTAGGGGGGGACCGCGGCCAGTTTCGTGCTCATGCGGCCATCATCCTGGAGCCCTCGGCGAGGTCCATGCCCGAGCCGAGCAGCAGGAACAGCACTGCCATGCGGACGGCCACGCCGTTGGCGACCTGCTCGGTGATCACCGCATTGGGCCGGTCGGCCACGTCGCCGTCGATCTCCACGTCGCGGTTCATGGGACCCGGGTGCATGATCAGGGCACCGTCTCTAAGCCGGTCGGCCCGGGCCGCGTCGAGGCCGTACTCGGATCGGAACTCGCGCAGCGACGGCACCGACGCACCGGCCTCGCGTTCGAGCTGCATCCGCAGCAGGTAGCAGATGTCGATATTTTCCAGGACTGCGTCGAAATCGTGGGTGACCGTGACGGGCCAGCCTTCCAGGCTGGACGGCAGCAGGGGTCCGGGCGCGACCAGGGTGACCTCCGCACCCATCGCCGTGAAGGCCAGCACGTCGGAGCGGGCGACGCGCGAGTGGCGGATGTCGCCCACGATGGCCACCCGGGCGCCGTCGAGGCTGCCCAGGCGCGTGCGGGCCGTGTAGAGGTCAAGAAGCGCCTGGGTGGGATGCTCGTGACGGCCGTCGCCGGCATTGATAACCGAAGCGTCGATCCATTCGGCCACCCGGTGGGGCACCCCCGCGCACGAGTGGCGCACCACGATCGCGTCTATGCCCATTGCCCCGATCGTTTGCACCGTGTCCCTCACCGACTCACCCTTGTTGACCGATGAGGAACCCACGGAGAAGTTCACCGTGTCGGCGGACAACTGCTTGGCCGCGGCCTCGAACGACAGCCGGGTGCGGGTGCTGTCCTCGTAGAACAGCCACACCACCGTCTTGCCCCGCAGGGCCGGCACTCTGGGGATGCGGCGCTGGCTCACCTCGGCGAACGAGTCGGTGAGGTCGAGCACGCGTTCCAGGTCCAGACGGTCCAGGTCCTCGATCGACAGCAGGTGGCGGTGCGCCGCGTCGGTTGGCATCACTCCGGCCCCGCTCTGTGCATCACACCCATGTCCATCACTCCAGCTCTCCTATGTGAACTCCGTCGGACTGCACGTCCACCATCTCGTCGCGGCTGGTCGGGAGGTTCTTGCCCACGTAGTCGGGACGGATGGGCAGCTCCCGGTGGCCGCGGTCCACCATCACCGCCAGCTGCACCGCGCTGGGCCGGCCCCAGGTGTGCAGGGCGTCGAGCGCGGCCCGCACGGTGCGACCGGTGAACAGGACGTCATCGACCAGCACCACGGTCTGCTGGTCGAGGTTGATCGGAATGTGGGTCTCAGCCTGGGGCAGCACGGGTCGCAGGCCGATGTCGTCGCGGTGCAGGGCCACATCGAGGGTGCCGACCGGTACCTCGGAGCCTTCGATCTCGCTCAGGGTGGCTGCGATGCTGCGGGCGATGGGAACGCCGCCGGTTTGAAGGCCGATGATGACGAGGCCCTCGACTCCGTGGTTGCGCTCGATCACCTCGTGGGTCATCCGGCGGATGGCGCGGTCCACATCGTCGGCATTCATGACCTGGCTGCGTGACCGGAACGTGCCGCTGGCGTGGGGCACCGTGAAGCGGCGTTCTCTGTCAGCCATGTTGTCCTCCCCGTTCGGGCCTCGCCGGACCCGTTTCACGGTCGGACGGCGACGGTATCACCGGCTTGAGTGAGTCGCGCGCATGGCTTGGACATGCGCTGTGACGTGCGAGTTTGTCGCTCTATCAGAGAACGGCAACTACGACCAGTACGATCAGGGCGTGTCGGGAAGGTCGCCCGTCCAGCGACGCGGTCGGCAGAATCCGTTGATGTATCGTCACGCCATGCTTCACCCGATGCGCTCGCTCAGGGCATTTCTCCTAGCGGCGCTAGTACCGCTCCTGGCCGCGTGTGGCGGCGCAGACACGGTGACCGAAGCGGAAACGGTGACCGAAGCGGAAACGGTGACGATCGCCACTGTCGGCTCATACCATCCCTTCGACTTCGTCAACGACGAGGGGGAGTTGGACGGTCTCGAGCCCGAGCTCGGCGACGAACTGTGCCGGCGCGCCGGTCTCGAGTGCGAGTGGATCATCAACGACTGGGCGGACATGATCCCCGACCTCGTGGCCGGAGAGTTCGACGCGATCTTCTCGGGCATGAGCATCACCGCCAAACGGGAGGAGATGATCGACTTCACCGAGGCGTACTACCCGCCGACCCCCTCGGTGTATGTGGCCAGGGCCGGCGCCGGCGACGAAGCCGTCGAGGGCACTATCGGCGCGGCGCCGAACACCATCTACTCGGACTACTTCGCCGAGCTGGGCAGGCCCGTCGTGCTGCTCGACGGGGACTCGACCAGCCTGAACACCATCAATGCGGTGCTGGCCGGCACGGTGGACGCCGTCCTCGTGGACCACGGCTACGCCGTCGAGTCGCTTGCGGAGCACGAGGGCCGGCTGGAGATCGTCGGCCCGTCGGTGCTGCTGGACAGGGGCCTCGGCATCGGCGTCCGCAAGGGCAGTGCGCTGAAGGGCAAGCTCGACGGGGCGCTGGCGTCGATGAAGGCTGACGGCATCGTGAACGATCTCATCCTCAAGTGGGTGGGCCCCGACGCATCAACGTTCGAGTAGCCAGGCCGACCAGGCAACTAGCCCTCAGTCCAACCACACGTCTGGAGTGCTGATGACACCGCCCAGCCACGACACACACACTGATCCGGGCCTGGCCGAGGCTTTGGCGTACGTCGAGCTGCAGCGGCTGGAGAGCCGGTATGCCGATGTAGTCACCCGGCGGGCGTGGGACGAGCTGGCCGACATCGTGCGGGACGACTGCCCGATCGTGGTGGACGTGCGCCATACGAAGTTCGAGTTCACTGGCCCGACCGAGTACGGCGAGTTCATAGACAGGGCAATCCAGCGTTTCTCGGTCTTCGAGTTCGTGCTGCTCAACATGGTGTTCCTGATCGACGCCCAACGCGGCGTGGCGGCGGCCCGGGTGTACATGCAGGAGATCCGCCAGAACGTCTCCGACGGGCGCCGGACCGACGCCTACGGCGTCTACCACGACCGTCTCGAACGCAGCGACGACGGTCGCTGGCGGTTCGCCCGGCGGCACTACCGCAGCTTCGCCCGAACCGCTGAGCCTCGCGTCGACACCGACTTGGATGTCTTCGACCTGCCGGCGATCCCGCTGGAGGAGATCCTGGAAGGCGGCTAGCACCCCTCGCTTCGGGTGCGGGCGAACACGAGCATCTGCGGGCCATCGGGCTGCCCGGACGGCTTCCGGGGCGCATGCACTCGGCGCAGGCCGGCCCGGCGAGCAACCGCAACCGATGCGGGGTTGTCGGCGGCGATCTCGGCCATCACCGCCTCCAGCAGCCCCTCCGCCAGCGCCCAGTCGACGACCAGCCGGACGGCCTCGGCGGCTCTGCCCCGACCCCGCCAATCCTCGGCGATCCACCATCCGACCAGCGCGGCCCGCCGCACCGGGTCAAGCTGGCTCAGCCCGACCTCCCCGATCACCGTTCCCGACGGCGGATCGGTGACAGCCAGATCAATCGAGACCCCGTCGGCCCAGGCCCGTTCGCGCTGGGAGATCCAACTTGCGGCTGAAGCCTCGTCCGCAGGCTCGGGCACGCTCAACCGGTCCCGGATCACCGGATCACGCCACGCGGCTGCCAGCGCCGGAGCGTCGGTGACGCGCCATCGGCGAAGTTGTGTGGTGGGGCCGGCGAGATCAGGCACCGGCAGGACCATCGGGGCCGCCGAACCCTCTGGGCTTGCACCGCCGCTCATGCCGCCGTGTCTGATCCCCGCACTTCGTCGGCTACGGCTCTCAGCACGCCGTTGAGGAAGCGGGGTGACTCGGCGCTGCAGTACTGCGTGGCCAGGGCCACCGCCTCGGACAGCACGACGCCCGTCGGCACATCGTCCCGGCGAATCAGCTCCCAGGCCGCGATCCGGGCCAGCGTCCGGTCGACCACCGCGAGGCGCTCGAGGCGCCAGCCGACCAGGTGCCGCCGCAACAGATCGTCCACGCTCTCGCGGTCGGCGTCCACGCCCAGCGCCAGTTCCATGGCGTACTCGGACGGCGGCACCGCGCGACGGGCCAGCGCCTCGAAGGCAGACCCACCGGCGATCTCGGCCTCGTAGAGGACTGCGAGAGCGTCCTCGCGAGCCTCCCTGCGGGTTCCGAAACCGGGCACAGACGTACCGGATCCCGGCACTGCGAGCCTCGCCTACCCTACGCCCGGGCGATGTAGGTGCCGGAGCGGGTGTCCACCTTCACCCGCTCCCCCGGCGACACGAACAGCGGCACCTGCACGACCAGGCCCGTCTCCAGCGTGGCCGGCTTGGTGGCGCCCGACACCCGGTCGCCCTGTATGCCCGGCTCGGTCTCGGCGATGGCCAACTCCACGGCCGCGGGCAGGTCGGTCCCGACTATCTCGGCGCCGTGCATCAGCATCACCGCCACCGAGCCCTCCACCAGGAACCGGGCGGTGTCACCCAGCACCTCGGGAGGCACGGTGATCTGGTCATAGGACTCATTGTCCATGAAGACGAGGTCGTCGCCCTCCCGGTACAGCAATTGCATCTCGCGCTTGTCGATGGTGGCTCGCTCCACCTTCTCGCCGGCCCGGAAGGTGCGGTCGACCACCGCTCCGGTGCGCGCGTTCTTGAGAGTGGTGCGCACGAAAGCATGGCCCTTGCCCGGTTTGACGTGCTGGAACTCCACGACGCTGAACAGGTTCCCGTCGAGGTCGAGAGTCATGCCGTTCTTCAGGTCGTTGGTCGTGATGGTTGGCAAGTGCGTCCCTTCCGTCTTTCTTGATGATGGTTAGTTGGTGATGGTTAGTCGGCGACGGCGCCGGGACTCGCCGATGCGTCGTTCTGATGCGGAGTTCTACCGCGCCAGCGGCACGACCGGAGCCTTCGGGTAGAGCGTGAGCTGCCGGCACCCGTGGTCGGTTACGACCAGCAGGTCCTCCACTCGGGCGCCCCCGACCCCGGGAAAGTACACGCCGGGCTCGACGGTCAACACGTTGCCGGGCTCGAGCACCGCGGTTGATCCCGACACCACCCTGGGCAACTCGTGAATGTCCAGCCCGACACCGTGTCCCGACCCGTGGACGAAGGCCTCGCCCATGCCGGCCTCATCGATGACCGAACGGCAGGCCCCGTCGATCTCGCTCGCCTCCACCCCCGGACGCACCGCTTCGACTCCGGCCGACTGGCTGCGACCCACAACCTCCAGCATGGCCTCGACCTGCTCGTCGGGATCGCCCAGCACGAACGATCGGGTCATGTCGCTGCGGTAGCCGTCCACCTCGGCTCCGACATCGACGACCACCAGGTCGCCGGCCTGCAGCTTCCGGTCGGTTGGTCGGGCATGGGGAAGCGCGCTGTTGGGGCCCGAAGCCACGATGGTGTCGTAGGCAGGGCCGGACGCACCGGAGGCACGGATGGCGTCGTCCAAGGTCTGCTGGATCTCCGCCTCGGTCACCCCCGGCCGCAGCATCGGCTCAGCTGCGGCCAGAGCTCCGTCGGCGATCCTGGCTGCGGCCTGCATGCGGGTCAGCTCGGCTGGGTCTTTGACGGCGCGCAGGCCCTCGACGGCCTCGGTGAGCGGCACCGTGGAGGCATCCACGGACTCACTCCAGCGGATCTGCTCGGCCCAGGCGACGCTGTCCTCCAAGCCGAGCCGGGTCACCGCTCCAAGCCGTTCGGCCGCCGTGTGGGCGGCCCGGCGGGCCACCACCACCTCTACTTCGTCCGAGCAGCCCGCCTCTGCAAGCTGTGCAGGCGCCTGTTCGGCGTAACGAGAGTCGGTGACAAGCAGGGTCTCGCCGGAGCCGAGCACCACGACCGTCCCGTTGGAGCCGGTGAAGCCGGTGAGCCACCGCACATTGGCCGGCTGGGAGATCACCGCCGCATCGACGTCCTCCTCGGCCAGCCGGTGCCGGAGCCGGCCGAGACGCCCGTCCACCCGCAAGGGCGGGAGGCTCGGCGCGGTCGCGGGAACCGGCGAGTCGGCGGATCCCGCCGAGGACCTCATCGAATGGCCGCCAGCGCTTCCCGGAGGATCTCCTCGGGCACGCCCACCACAGGCTCTACTCCCCGGTCGGAGTCGAGCACGAACGTGACGCCGTCGACGGCCTTCTTGTCCCGGCCGAACAGTGCCAGCAATTCGTCGTCCTCGAGCGCCGCGGGCAGCCGGTCCGGCAGGCCATAGCCGGACACCACCCGGCGGTGGGCGTCCACCCGGGCCTCGTCGATGCGACCCAGCCGCAGGGCGACCTCGGCCGCGTACACCAGACCGACGGCCACCGCCTCGCCGTGGCGCAGGTCGTAGCGTCCAACCGTCTCGATGGCGTGGGCCAGCGTGTGGCCGTAGTTGAGGACGGCCCGGCGCCCCCCTTCACGCTCATCGGCCGCCACGACCTCGGCCTTGATGCGCACCGCGGCGGCGATCCTCTCGTCGGTGCCGAGAGCGTCGAGGTCGTCGCCGGTCAGGAAGTGGTACTTGGCCAGCTCGCCCTGCCCGCTGCG
This sequence comes from Acidimicrobiaceae bacterium, assembly GCA_009835735.1. GTDB lineage: Bacteria > Actinomycetota > Acidimicrobiia > Acidimicrobiales > Aldehydirespiratoraceae > Aldehydirespirator. The sequence continues at coordinate 13,186 of VXWX01000051.1, read as the reverse complement.
CAGCTCCCGGACCGGCAGGGTAGCCAGCGTCTCAGTGTCGCACAGCACCGCGGCAGGCTGCCAGAACGCGCCGACGAGGTTCTTGCCCTCGGACAGGTTGACGCCGGTCTTGCCGCCGATGGCTGCGTCCACCTGGGCCAGCAGCGTGGTGGCCACCGAGACATAGCGGATGCCGCGGTGGTAGACGGCGGCCACGAAGCCGGCCAGGTCGGTCACCACTCCCCCGCCGACGGCCACGATCACATCGGAACGGGTGAAGCCGGCCCGCGACATCGCCCGGCAGAGTCGCTCGACCTCGGCCAGCGACTTCGCTTCCTCGCCGTCGGCAACGGTGAACACCGACTGGTCGAGGCCGCTGTCGACGGTCCAGCCCACGCCCTCCTGGGTGATGATTGCTGCCCGGCGAGCCCCAGCCGGCATCACCGAGCCGAGCCGGTCCCGCACTCCCGGGCCGACATGGACGTCATAGGCGCGTTCGGTCAGGGCAACACTCACGACACGGGCTTGGGAAGCGGGCGGCGGCACCCTGAGAGCCTACCGACGCGCCGGTGACGCTCTGAGGCGAACCGGTTCCGGAGTGATCGAGCTACCCGGTCCGACCGGCGGTGGCCGCCCGGCGCATCACCTCCACCGGCGCCTCGACGCCGGTCCACATCTCGAAGGCGGCCGCGGCCTGGTAGGCCAGCATCGACAGGCCGTTGTGAGCCTCGACGCCCCGACGCCGCAGGGCGGCCAGCCAGGCCGTCTCCAGCGGCTCGTACACCAGGTCCACTGCCACCTGGCCGGACCGCAGCAAGGTCGGGTCGCAGGGCATCGCGTTTCTTCGGTGATGGGCGGCGTCTGCACTCATGCCCACCGGCGTCGCGTTCACCACGACGTCTGCGGAGGCGATGTCGTCCATCGAGCCGATCCGGCCCGGCTGTCCCGTCTTGACGGCCGCATTGGCGATGTCCACGGCGGTCTGCGCGCTGGACGGCGTGCGGTTGATCACGGCAACTTCAGCCGCGCCGGCCGCCGCCAGTCCCCAGGCCACCGCCCGGGCAGCTCCGCCCGCGCCCAGCAACGCCACGCGAAGGCCTTCGGGTTGCAGCCCGGCGTCGGCCCGCAGCCCGGCCATGAAGCCGACCGCGTCGGTGTTGGCAGCCCGGAGCCGTCCATCGTCCAGCGGCAGGATGCAGTTGGCCGCGCCGAGCACTTCCACTTCGTCGTCGCGCAAGTCGGCAGCCTCGGCCACCTCGGCCTTGAGGGGCATGGTGACCGACAGTCCAGCGAGTTGCAGCACTCGCATCGCCTCCAGCGCGGCCGCGCCGCCGCCAGCGGGCACCTCGAACGCTGTGAACAGCCAGTCCATGCCCTTCGCCGCGAAGGCCGCGTTGTGGATGGCGGGGGAGCGGGAGTGCCGGGTGGGGTCACCGATCACCGCTGCCACCCGCGGGGTCGGATGCCCGTCCATCAGCAGTACCCGCGCTCGCGGCAGACCTGCACGTTCTCCAGGTGCTCCTCGTAGGTCACCGAGAAGCGGTGGGCGCCGCGCACTCCTCCCTCATCGGTGCGGACGTAGAACATCCAGTCGCCGTCGGCGGGCTGCAAGGCGGCTTCCAGCGACGCCTCGCCCGGCGCCGATATCGGCGTTGGCGGCAGGCCGGTCACCACCCGGGTGTTCCAGGGCGAATCCCGGGTGATGTCGGCGGAGGTGAGATCGGCACACGACTTGGCCGCGGCGTAGCAGGCGGTGGCGTCGACGTCGAGGCGCCAGCCCTCGGCCAGCCGGTTGTATATCACCCGGGCGATCTTGGCCCGGTCCTCGGATACCAGAGCCTCTTCCTCGATGAGGCTGGCCACGATGATCACGTCGTAGGGCGCCAGACCCAGCTCGACGATGTCGGGGTGGAGTCCGGGATCCTGGAGCAAGCGAGCGAAGCGGCGATCGAACTCGTCGGAGAGGCGCAGCAGGAAACCGTGCTCGTCGGCGAGGTCGTCGGCGTTGATGTCGTAGGTGGCCGGGAAGAGCATGCCTTCGAGGCTCCTGACGGGCGCTTCGTCGGGAAGGTAGGACGCTTCGCGCACCAGCGAGACGTAGGCCGCCTCCAGGTCCTCCCACTCGAAGGCAGGATTCTCCTCGATCAGGCGCTCAGCCATCTCGCTCCAGCGCAACCCCTCGGGGATGCGCACGATCTCGAACACCTCGGGCAGCGGTCCGGCGTCGAACACCGTCCGCACCGACGCGAAGTCCATGTTCTCCCAGAGGATGTAGTCGCCCGCCTCCACGGCCACGACCGTGTCGCACCCCAAGAACCCGGCGATGGTCAGATCGCCGTCGCAGCGCAGCCAGTAGCGGAAGACGGTGGCGTTGGAGATTACCCCCGCGTTCTGGAGCTCGCCGGCGATCTCGTTCACCGACGCGCCCTGGGGAATGGTCAGCTCGATCGCGTCACCCGGAAGTCCCTCCGGTGTGATCTGGGCGTCCACCCAGCCGTAGATGCGCCCCCGGAACCATCCCACCGCCAGCACGAGCACGACGACCAGCACCACCAGGCGGGCGAACCCGCCCCAGAAGGGGCGATAGCGGACCCAGTTGCGGTCGTCGGCGTCGTAGACGGGATCGACGATGAAGTCGTCGTCGAGTTCCTCCTCCACCACGACCATCGAGCCCTGATCGACCGTTGACCAGCCGCTCCGGGCGGCGACGATGCTCTGCTCGTCGCGGCGGGCTACTTGGCGCGCTGCCTTCTTGGGGCGCTTCCTAGGAGGTCGGGGCACAGCCGGACTGCGCGCTGCCTTCTTGGGGCGCTTCCTAGGAGGTTGGGGCACAGCCGGGCGAACCCTGCTTCCAGCGGGTATGGACCGGGACCGAGCCGGAGCGGCCCTCGCGCCGGCACCGCCGTCGGGGCGACCCGTGATGAAGTTCGACAGCTTCGACGGTCGGCGACGGCTTGCACCCCGGTCAGCCACGGGGCATACCAGCGTCAAGCCAGGACTGGAGAATCACGGCCGCCGCCACCCGGTCGACAACACCGCGCCTCCGCTGTCCCTTCATCTGCTGCTCCATGAGGCCCCGTTCTGCGATGACCGTCGTCAACCGCTCATCGTAGGAAACGACGGGCACCTCCAGGAGCCGCTCGAGACGGTCTATCTGGGCACGGGCAGTTCGAGCAGCCGGCCCCTCGGAGCCGTCGAGGGAGATCGGCAGCCCGACCACCACGATCTCGGCCTCCCACTGGTGCACCTGATCGGCGATGGCCCGCAGATCGCGGTCGGGATCGCCCGTGCAGACGAGCGTCTCGACCGGAGTGGCCACCGTCCCGGCCGAGTCGCACACCGCCACACCGACCCGGCGCTCGCCCAGATCGAGCCCCAGGGCCCGCACTTCAGCTAATTCCAGCCGCGGCGCGCGCCAACTCGAGGGCCTCGTCCAGACGATCGGCGTCCCTGCCCCCGGCCACGCAGAAGTCGGCCGCGGACTTCCCGCCGCCACCGATGGTCTGCTTGGCCTCGCCGATGAGATCGCCAGCGTGGAATCCGCCGCCCTCGGTGGCGGCCGCGGCCAGGGCCGCTCCTCCCGAGTCGAGCGCGGTGCCGAGAACCACAGCCTTCACTCCGTCGATATCGCGTATCGACACCGCCAGGTCACGCAGGCCGTCACGGCCCACGTCATCGACACGAGCCACGACCACGCCGTCCACCGCTGCGGCCGCCAGCTCCGGCGCTCGGCCCAGCGCCACCCGGCGCCGCAGCTCGGCCACCTCGGCCCTCAGAGCCTTCGTCTCGCCCTGGCGCTTGGCCACGCCGTCGGCCAGCTCGGCCGCGGGTACTCCCAGAGACCGGGCCACGTCACCGATCAGGGATTGCTGGCTGCGCAGCAGAGCGAGCGTGTCGTGGCCTGTGATGGCCTCCAGCCGGCGCATGTTGGCGCCGATCGACGCTTCCGAAGTGATGTGGAACGCCCCGATGTCGCCGAGGGCCCGCACATGGGTGCCGCCGCACAACTCCACCGAATGGCGGCCGGCTTCGAGCACCCGCACCAACTCGCCGTACTTCTCCCCGAAGAAGGCGATCGCGCCGACCTGCTGGGCATGGTCGAAGGTGGTCTCATAATGGCGGCACGACTCGTTGCCGAGCACCTCGGAGTTGACCAGGTCCTCCACGTCGGTGATCTGCTCGGCCGTGAGGGCCTCGTAGTGGCTGAAGTCGAAACGGAGCCGGTCGGGACCGACCCAGGATCCCTGCTGCTTGACATGGTCGCCGAGCACCTCCCGCAGCGCCCAGTGCAGGATGTGGGTTGCGGTGTGGTTCCGCCGGATGCCGGCACGGCGCTCGACATCCACCGTCGCGGTGACCTCGTCCCCCACCCGCAGCTCCCCGTCGACGGGCTCGACAACGTGAACGTGGAGGTCGGGCACTCCGTAGACGGTGTCGATGACCCGCACGCGGGCTCCGGTCGCCTCGCAGGAGATCTCGCCGGTGTCTCCGATCTGCCCGCCGCTCTCGGCGTAGAAAGGCGTGCGGTCCAGAACGACCCGGCCGTCGGCGGCGTACAGCACACGGCCGACCGATGTCAGCTCGGCCCGGCCGGTGAACTCGGTGGGCCCGGCGGCCGAGAAGAGAGCCACGAACGGGGCCACGTCGTCGGCGGCAGCCACCGAGCGGGCACTGCGGGCCCGCTCCTGCTGCTGCGACATCGCGACCGCGAAGCCTTCGGTGTCGACCTCGACGCCTCTCTCGGCCGCGATCTCGACAGTTACCTCTAGAGGGAAGCCGTAGGTATCGTGCAGCAGGAAGGCGACCTCGCCGTCGATCGGCTGGCCGGCGGCGAGGGCGTCCAGGCGGCCGTCGAGGATGGTCTGCCCGGTGCGCAGCGTCTGGCGGAAGCGCTGCTCCTCGCGGTCGATCACGTCGCGCACGTAGCTGTGGTTGCGGACCAGGTCCGGGTAGGCATCGGCCATCACCTCCACCACCGCGTCGACCATTCCCCCCATGACCGGCTCCTCCACGCCCAGCAGGTAGGCGTGGCGCACGGCTCGGCGGATGATGCGCCGCAGCACGTAGCCGCGGTCCTCGTTGGAGGGGAACACCCCGTCGCTGACCAGCAGGGACGTGGAGCGGGCATGGTCGGCGAGGATCCGGAGCGACACGTCGCTGGCCTCGGACTCGCCCAGCTTGGCACCGGTGAGGCGCTGGGCCGCGTCGAGCAGGACCACGAACTCGTCGGTCTCCCACACCGAGTCGACACCCTGGAGCACGGCCACGGTGCGCTCCAGGCCCAGGCCGGTGTCGATCGAGGGCTTGGGCAGCGGGATCTCCTCACCGTCGGGAGTGCTCTCGAACTGCATGAACACCAGGTTCCAGACCTCGATGTAGCGCTCCTCGCCACCGTGGGCGGGGCCGCCGCCGGGACCGTATTCGGGTCCCTTGTCCCAGAAGATCTCCGAGCACGGCCCGCAGGGGCCCACATCGGCCATCCGCCAGTAGTTGTCCTCGCCCAGGCGCTGGATCCGCTCGGCGGGCACGCCGACCTCGTCCCGCCAGATGGCCTCCGCCTCATCGTCGCTGAGGTGCACCGTCACCCACAGCCGCTCAGGGTCGAGTCCGAACACCCCGGTGACGAGCTCCCAGGCCCAGGCGCAGGCGTCGGACTTGAAGTAGTCGCCGAAGCTGAAGTTGCCGAGCATCTCGAAGAAAGTGAGATGGCGGGAGGTGCGCCCGATCTCGTCGAGGTCGTTGTGCTTGCCGCCGGCCCGCACGCATTTCTGCACGGTGACGGCCCGCGAGAACGGCGGCTGCTGCTCGCCGGTGAAGTACGTCTTGAACGGCACCATCCCGGCCACCGTGAACAGCAGCGTGGGGTCGTGGGGGATCAGGCTGGCCGACGGATGGTGGGTGTGGCCCCGCTCGACGAAGAAGTCGACGAAGGCCTTGCGGACCTCGGCTGCGGTCATCGACTTCATGGCCGGTCCGTTGTGGTCGGGGGCTCGTCGTCGCGGCTCAACTCCGACTCGGTGTCGCGCATGGCCTCGCGCCCCTCGGCAACCGCCTGACGGATGTCGTCGGCGATGCGCCGGGCCTCCCGGCCCAGGTTCCTGGCGCTGTCGGCCGCGCTCTGCTGGGCTCGCTGGGCGGCTTCCCGGGAGCGGTCGGCCACCGCGTCGCGAACGTTGGCCGGCGCGTAGCGCTCGGCTGCCTCGCGGGCCTTGCTGCGCAACCAGGCCGCCGTCCCCAGCCCGGCCACATATCCTGCGCCGAGCCACCACATCCGCCTCATCGCCGCCGCCTCCGGGTCCGGCCGGCGCCACCCTTCGCAGGGATGTCTCGGTGGCGGGCAGTGGTGGCCTCCACGGCCGCGACCGGGCTGTCTGAGGCGGCCACATCGAGGGACCGGCGATGGCGGCGCCGCTCACGCAGGCGGCGGCCGGCCTGGCCCGCACCCGACACCAGCGACAGACCCTTGATCAGCGGCGGCGCGAAGGCCCGGTAGGTCAGGCGGCTGGCATGGTCGGCGGTGGCCGCGATGCGCTCGGCCCGCCCGATCACCCGGTCCACCCGGTGAAGTTCAGCGTCGGCCTTGGTGACCGTGGTGCGGAGATCGTCGACCATGGGCAGCGCCGAGTCCCGCAGATCGTCGACCACGTCACGCAGCTCGCGCATGGTCCGCACCAGCGAAACCACGGCCACGGTCAGGACGGCGACCGTCACCAGGCAGACAACGGTGACGATTACGGCAGCCAGGTCGACAGCAGTCACCCAGCCAAGATACCGGGAAGCCCAGAGGCCGAGCGGGTTGACAGTGGGCTAGATGCCTCCCAAGCACCAAGCGAGGCCGTAGCCCGAGCGGCCCGTGAGCGCAGCGAACAGGAGCGAGAAGCTAGGAGCGTTCGGGGCCGGGCCGGCGCTCGGCGAGATCGGCCTCGGCACCGTGTTCCGACGGCTCGTAGTAAACGCTGCCGGCCACCTCGGCGGGGCGGTGCTCCTGGGCGACCCAGCCGTCGGGATCGTCGTGGGGGTACCGGTATCCGTCGCCGTGACCGAGGGACTTGGCGCCCTGGTAGTGCGCGTCGCGCAGGTGCATGGGCACCTCGCCCGCCCCCGCGGTCCGGGCGTCAGCTGCCGCCCTGCCAAGGGCCACCGTCACGCTGTTCGACTTCGGGGCGGTGGCCAGGCGCACCACCGCGTGGGCCAGGTTGAGCTGGGCCTCGGGAAGGCCGACGTACTCAACCGCCCGGGCCGCGGCGTCGGCCACGAGCAAGGCTCCGTCGTCGGCCATCCCAATGTCCTCGGACGCCAGGATCACCATACGGCGGGCGATGAAGCGGGGATCCTCACCAGCCTCCAGCATCCGGGCCAGCCAGTAGAGCCCCGCGTCGGCGTCGGAGCCCCGGATGCTCTTGATGAACGCGCTGATCACGTCGTAGTGGCCGTCACGGCCGTAGCGCACCGCCTTGGCGTCGGCGGCCGCCTCCGCGTCGGCCAGTGTCACGTGGACGGGACCAGGCGGAGCCGTACCGGATCGGCTCCCGTACCGGCGGCCGGCCAGCGCCACCGCCACCTCTATCCCGGTGAGGGCGTGGCGGCCGTCGCCGCCGCTGCGGGCCGCGAGGTGCTCGACGGCTTCGTTGTCGGCGGTGGCCTTCTCCTCGGCCAGACCGCGGAGGACCAGCTCGACGAGCGACCCGCTGTCGAGCGGGTTCAGGCGAAACAGCGTCGAGCGCGACATGAGCGGTGGGTTGACCTCGAAGTGGGGGTTCTCAGTAGTGGCGCCGATCAGCACGATCAGGCCGTCCTCCACCGCCGGCAGCAGGGCGTCCTGCTGGGCCTTGTTGAAACGGTGAACCTCGTCGAGGAACAGGATGGTGCCCGTTCCCTGGGTGCCGAGGCGGTCCCGGGCCCGCTCGATCACGGCCCGCACGTCCTTGACCCCGGCGGTCACCGCCGAAAGCTCCTCGAAGGCCTTGGCCGTGGTGAGCGCGACGACGCGAGCCAGCGTTGTCTTGCCTGTGCCCGGCGGTCCCCACAGGATCACCGACGACAGCCGGTCGGCCTCGATCAGCTCCCGCAGCGGCCGTCCCGGTCCGACCAGGTGGTCCTGACCCACGACCTCGTCGAGGGTGCGGGGCCTGAGCCGGGCCGCCAGCGGCGCCCGCATCCGCAGCCGTTCGGCCGCAGCCGCATCGAACAGGTCGCCAGCCACGCCCGTGACCCTACGCGCTGGCGCCTCAAGCCAGCACGCCCATCAAGCCGGGGGAAGGACTCGCAGACCTAGTTCTTGGAGGTGGGCGGCGGCTATGGGGCTGGGGGCGTCGGTGAGGGGGTCGGTGCCGGACTGGGTCTTGGGGAAGGCGATCACCTCGCGGATGTTCTCCTCCCCCACCAGCAGGGCGGCCAGGCGGTCCAGACCCACCGCGAAGCCAGCGTGGGGCGGGGCGCCGTAGCGGAAGGCGTCGAGCAGGAAGCCGAAGCGCTCCTGAGCCTCGTCGGCGGCGATGCCCAGGACTTCGAAGATGCGCTGCTGGACCTCGCGGCGGTGGATCCTCACGCTCCCTGAGCCAAGTTCCCAGCCGTTGAGGACCAGGTCGTAGGCCTGGCTGCGGATATCCAGCAGGGCCTCACCCGAGGGTGGGCCGCCCGCGGTCATGAGCGCAGGGAGGTCGTCTTCATGGGGCATGGTGAACGGGTGGTGAGAAGGGATCGGCTCGCCCTCGGCGCTGAGACCTTCGAACAGCGGGAAGTCCACCACCCACAGGTAGTTGAGGCTGCCGTCGTTGACCGGCGGGCGGCCCAGCTCGAGGCGGAGCAGACCGAGCACGAGGCGCACCACTGGACGATTGTCGGCCACCAGGAACACCATGTCGCCGGGCCGGGCGTCGAGGGCTTCGATCACTCCGGCGGCCTCCGCGGCCGACAGGAACTTGGCCACGCCGCCGTCGAGAGCTGAGCCCGCCTCGGCGGCCACCACCCTCATCCAGGCCAGGCCCTTGGCCCCCCACCGCTGGCAGGTGGCCACCAGCTCGTCCACGCGGCTGCGGGGCAGCGCATCCGCTCCCCCGGTCAGGCATATCCCCTTCACGCAGGGCGCCTGGAACACCCGGGCCTGGGTCTCGGCGAAGATCGGGGTCAGCTCGGCCAGTTCCATCCCGAAGCGGGTGTCGGGTTTGTCCGAGCCGAAGCGCTCCATGGCGTCGTGCCAGGTCATGCGATCGAACGTGCCGGGATCGTGTCCGGTCACCTCGATGGTGGCTTCGGATACTGCCCTGGTCACGAAGCCGAGCACGTCGTCGCGGGTCGCGAAAGACGCCTCCACGTCGAGCTGGGAGAACTCGAACTGGCGGTCGGCCCGCAGATCCTCGTCGCGCAGGCAGCGGGCGATCTGGTAGTAGCGGTCCACGCCCCCCACCATCGTGAGCTGCTTGAAGATCTGCGGGCTCTGGGGCAGGGCGTAGAACGAGCCGGGCTCCTTGCGGGACGGAACCACGAAGTCGCGGGCCCCCTCCGGGGTGGAGGCGATGAGCATCGGGGTCTCCACCTCGACGAAGCCCTGAGCGTCCATGGCCCGGCGGATGGCCCCGTTGACCGCGGCCCGGGCCCGCAGGTTGTGCTGCATCCGGGGCTTGCGCAGATCGACGTAGCGGTGCCGCAGGCGCAGTGTCTCGTCCACTTCGGTGCGCTCGTCGAGAGGGAACGGCGGCGGCTCGGCCCGTGACAGCAGTTCCACTTCGCAGTCCTGCAGTTCGATCTCGCCGGTGGCCAGCGCTGGGTTGGCGGTGCCCTCGGGACGCAGCTGCACGGTGCCGGTGATGCGGACCACGTACTCGGAGCGCAGGTCGCGGGCGCCGTCCACCACGCACTGGAGCACCCCGCTGTGGTCCCGCAGGTCGACAAAGGCCAAGTGCTCGCTGTGCTCGCGGCGGCGGTCCACCCAGCCGCAGACTGCGACGGTGCGGCCGGCGTCGGCGGAGCCGAGACGGCCGCACAGATCGGTGCGCATGGCGGTGGCGTCGATCCCGGTCACGGAGCTTCTCCCGCCAGCAGACCCGTCACCGCCGACACCACGTCGTCGCTCGGCACCTGACGCTGGCCCCCACCGGGGCGCATGTCGCGCACTGTGGCCGTGCCCGCGGCCCCCTCGTCGGGTCCGACGATCACCGCGACGGCCGCCCCCGAGCGGTCGGCTCGCTTCATCTGGGCCTTCATCGACCGGGCGTCGAAGGCCCGGTCCACGCCCAGGCCGGCCCGCCGGAGCCGGTCACAGAGCACCACTGCGCTCTCGCCGCCGGCAGTGTCCACCACGAACACTTCCACCGGAGAGGCGGTCTCGACCAAGGCTCCCTCGGCGTCGCAGGCCAGCAGGATGCGGTCCACCCCGAGGGCGAAGCCGATGCCCGGCGTCGGGGGCCCGCCCAGCTCCTCGACGAGCCCGTCGTAGCGCCCGCCGCCGCCCACCGCGTTCTGGGCGGTGTCGAGGGCGTCGGCCACGAACTCGAAGGTGGTGCGGGTGTAGTAGTCGAGGCCGCGCACCAGCCGGGGCGACACCTCGTAGGCCGCACCCAAGCTGTCGAGGCCGGCCAACACGGCTGCGAAATGGTCAGCCGACTCGCCCGACAGGAAGTCGGCCATCAGAGGCGCCTCCGCGATCACCGGCTGGTCCTGCTCCCGCTTTGAGTCGAGCACCCGCAGCGGGTTGCGCTCCAGGGTGACACGGGACTGCGCGGACAGCTCGCCTCGTCGGCTCTGGAGGTAGCCGGCCAGAGCGGCGTCGTAGGCAGGACGGCTCTCGGAGTCACCAAGAGAGTTGACCAGCAGACGCACCTGCTTCATGCCCAGGGCCTCGTAGAACCGCGCGCCCAGCCCTATCACCTCGACGTCGGCGTGGGGGTCGTCGGTGCCGAGGGTCTCCACCCCGACCTGGTCGAACTGCCGGTAGCGGCCGGCCTGAGGCCGCTCGTAGCGGAACTGGGGCCCCGAGTACCAGATCTTCCACGGCGGCGTCGGCCGGTGCTCGGCGAACGCCCGGCACACGCTGGCCGTCAACTCGGGGCGAAGAGCCAGGTGGCGGGGCGGGTCGCCCTTGTCGAAGAACTCGAACAACTCCTTGGTGACCACGTCGTTCGACTCACCGAGCCGTTGGAACACTCCGAGGTCCTCGAAGATGGGCGACTCCAGTAGACCGAAGCCGGTCCGCTCGGCCAGATCGGCGAACACGGCCACCAGCCGGCGCCGCCTCGCCGACTCCGGCGGCAGGAGGTCGCGGGTGCCCGCGGGGGCGCGGAACAAGGGCTGGGCCACGACCCCCGAGGTTACCGCCGCCCTACAGCTCCACAGGTGGTTCCCAAGCATCGTCACAAGGGTGCTTTACTTGTCAGTGTGATGGCCTCAACGGCCACCGAAGGTCACGCACATCCTTGGCGACCGCCGCGTTGGGGACGAAAGGCAACTGAGCCGCGACCTCGACGGTCCTAGCCAACTCTCTCGCTTCGAGGAGGAACCTCCGTGGAGATCTGCACGATTGGCTTCACCAAACATTCCGCACGAGAGTTCTTTGGCATCCTGACGGCTGAGGGCGTCGAGAAGCTGATCGATGTCCGCCTGAACAATGTGAGCCAGCTCGCCGGCTTTGCCAAGCGTGACGACCTTCTCTACTTCTTGGAGTTGCACGGCATCGGCTACGTCCACGAGCCGCGCCTGCTGGCGCCCACCGCGGACCTGTTCAAGACCTACCGGAATCGCGAGATCACCTGGGACGACTACGAGAACCGATTCTTGGACCTCATTGCTAGACGAAGCATCGAGACAGCGCTGTCACCCGAGTTCTTTAGTCCGCGATCAGTACTGCTGTGCAGCGAACACACCGCGGCGCAATGTCACCGACGGCTCATCGTCGAGTATCTCGGCACCCATTGGCCAGGCGTCAGAGCGCTCCACCTACCGCGGCTTAGGTGATCAAGGCACTCGCCTGATGTCGTCCAGCCTCTAAAGGCGTAGGCCTGACAAGTCCAATTTTCTGACTGTCACACGATGGCCTTACATTGAGAGGCATGGCTGACAAGTCGGCGATCGAGTGGACCGAGGCAACGTGGAACCCGACCACCGGTTGTGACCGCGTATCCCCGGGGTGCGATCATTGCTACGCGCTCACGCTGTCGAAGCGACTCAAGGCGATGGGCTCGCCGAAGTACCAGCTCGATGGCGACCCGAGGACGAGTGGACCGGGCTTCCGGCTCACGCTGCACGCCTCATCGCTTGACGTGCCTCGTCGCTGGAGCGCACCGCGGCTCGTCTTCGTGGACTCGATGAGCGACCTCTTCCACGACGACGTGCCGCTCGAGTTCATCAAGCAGGTCTTCGAGGTGATCCGAGACACGCCGCAGCACACCTACCAGCTGCTCACCAAGCGAGCGCAGCGGCTAAGCCGCTCAGCAGGTGAGCTCGACTGGCCGCCGAACCTGTGGATGGGCGTCAGCGTGGAGTCTCGCCGGTACGCCTTCCGCATCAATCACCTTCGCAAGGTTCCGGCAGCGGTGCGGTTCGTAAGCGCCGAACCCCTTCTCGGCCCACTCGGCGCACTCGATCTTGAGGGCATCCAATGGCTGATCGCCGGCGGCGAATCCGGTGCCAACGCACGGCCCATGGAGCCTGCATGGGCGATCGAGCTGCGCGACACCTGCACGTCAGCGGGTGTTGCGTTCTTCTTCAAGCAGTGGGGAGGCAGAACCCCCAAGGCAGGTGGCCGAGAACTCGAGGGCGAAGTGTGGGACCAGCTCCCACAAGAGGCAGCGGCCTAACCCATTGGCCGTTCCAACCGAGATCGTCTGGGAGCGTGACCCCCACACGGAAGCGAAACACACGCTGCTGCGCCGCTACATGTCAGCGTGGTTTCCCATCATGGCAAAGCAGTTCCGCGGCGACGGGATCACGTTCTTCGACGGCTTCGCGGGTCCAGGGGAGTACACCAACGCCCAAGAGAGTTCGCCGGTGATCGCGATGGAACAAGCGCTGCGGAGCGATGTGACGCGCTATGGCACTCAGACACGTCTCGTCTTCGTCGAGAACCATCGCGGACGCTTTGAGCACCTGGACAACCTTCTTGACGCTCGGTTCCCGCCTACGATTCGGCCGCCCGGTTTGGTGATGCGCGTCCATTTTGACGAGTGCGTCGACTGCTTTGAGCGGGTGATCGCCGAAGTGGGCGGGTGGGATG
>VXWX01000030.1 GCA_009835735.1 Acidimicrobiaceae bacterium | reverse complement strand
CGGTGGTGTTCCTGGAGCCCATCTCGCTGTACCGGGGGCTCAAGCAGGACGTGCCCGTCGAGCCCTACCGGATCCCGTTCGGGCGGGCCCGGGTGCTCCGCGAAGGCACCGACGTGACCGTTGTGTCCTGGGGTCCGCCGGCGCGCCAGGCGCTCAAGGCGTCCGAGACCCTCGCCAACGAGGGTGTGTCGGCTGAGGTCGTCGACCTGCGGACCTTGTATCCGTGGGACCGCGAGACCGTGCTGGACAGTGTGGAGCGGACCGGGCGGCTGGTGGTGGCCCATGAGGCCCAGACGACAAGCGGGTTCGGGGCGGAGGTGCTGGCCGCAGTCAGCGAGCACGGCCTCTACTCGCTGGAGGCGCCACCCGTGCGGGTGGCCCACATGGACGTCTTCTGGGGCCCGACCCAGCTGGAGCGGTACTCCATGGTCACCGCCGACCGCATCGCCTCCGGCGTCCGCCGAGCTCTGGCCGGCTGAGGTGGCGCACGTCTTCAAGCTCCCGGCCGTGGGCGACACCATGGTCGAGGGCGAGATCGTGGAATGGCTCGTCGAGGTGGGTGACACCGTCGAGCTCGACGAGCCCATCTGCTCGATCGAGACCGACAAGTCGGTGGTGGAGATGACCACCCCCTACCGGGGCACGGTGCTGGCCCTCGGGGGAGAGCCCGGCGATGTCATCGAGGTGGGCGAGACCCTCATCGTGGTGGGCGAGCCGGGCGAGGAAGTCCCCGCGGACGAGCCCGAACCAGAGTCTGCGGCCGCCGCGGCTTCGATCCCGCACCAGATCGCCGCGCCGGCCCCGCCCCAGCTGGACCCGTCCGACTCTGTCAAGGCCCTGCCCAAGGCTCGGAAACTGGCCCGGGAGCGGGGCATCGACCTGGCCGCCGTGGCCGGCACCGGGCCAGGCGGCTCGATCACCGTCGCCGACGTCGAAGCAGCAGCCACGCCGCCCCCGGCGAGCGGTCGGCGGACGCGGTTGTCGGCCACCCGACGCTCCATCGCCCGGCACATGACTGAGTCCATGCAGATCCCGCAGTTCACTTCGATGGTGGACGCCGACGCGAGCGGCCTGTTGGAAGCACGGGCAGCCGCAGCCGCCGAGACCGGCTCGCGAGTGCCGCTCGACGCTCTGCTGGTGGCCCTGCTGGTGGCGGTGCTGCGGGACCATCCCGTCATGAATGCCAGGCTCGACGGCGACGAGATCGAGTACTTCGACCGCTACGACATCGGCGTGGCCGTCGACACCCCCGAGGGGCTGATGGTCCCGGTGGTGCGAGCGGCCGACACCCTCGGAGTGCCGGAACTGTCTGCCGAGATCCTGCGCCTGGCCACCGCAGCCCGCGACCGCACCGCGGCACCCCACGAGCTGACCGGGGCCACCGCCACCGTCAACAACGTGGGCGCCCTCGGCGTGCTGGCTGGCACGCCGATTCTGCCGGTGGGCACGAGCATGATCGCCGCCTTCGGCATGGCCCGGCCGGTCATAAGGCTGACCGACGGCATTCCGACGGAGGTGCTGACCATCACGGTGTCGGCCACCTTCGACCATCGCATCATCGACGGCGGCGCCAGCGGCCGCTTCCTAGCCCGACTCAAGTCCCAGATCGAGCAAGCATCCGCAGACCTCTTCGCCTAACCACTGAAGGATGGCGCGCCACCGACCGCCTCAAGGTCTTCGGCCACCCGCAGCGCACGCTGGAGAGCCGGCTCAGCTCACTGTTCTTCGCCAGAGGCATCCGCCATGTCGATGGCGCAGCCCCGGCCGTGGACAGCGTGAGGGTCGGCGACGCGCTCGAACTCGAGGACGAGCCGGACAACTCGGTGAACCCCATGGGCCATCCTGTTGAACACCCGAACCAGCGCACGAGTCGGCTACCTTCCCGACTGCCTCGTCGAGATGATCCACGAATTGCGCGGCCTGGATGCGGCAGTCGAAGTGACGCCAGAGCATGTCAACCGGGACACCGCGCCGCCGCATATGCGCCTGCTGTGTCGTCTGGTCGCGCCGTGGCCCGACGGCTACGAGCCCCTCTCAGGCCCCGAGTACCAGCCCATCGTCCAATCGGCTGCCTAGTAGATCGCCTGTGGCCTCGGCGCGCAGCAGTCGAACACGTTCGGCTAGGCGGTCGATGGCCGCGTGAAGATCGTCGATGGAACCGGCCAGATCGACGGCGACAACTTCGAGCCGCCTGTTCGCATGACGGACGACATGACCGACCGGCTCCGTCTCGCCCTTCGCGTAGACGAGCAGCCCGCCGGGCAGGTTGAGCGCGGTGACGTAGGCCAACAGCTGGTACAGGTCGGCGTTGGGGACTGCCTTCGTGTCGATGCGCTTGTACTTGGCATCGCCGACGAACGTGCATACGCGGCCATCCCACCAGCTCAGGTCGGGCTTGAGCCTCAATCGCCCGCCGGTGTCAAGATGCACCCGCGGCAGGTGCCGGTCGTCGGAGCAGAGTGTGCTCTCGGACACGCGGAGAGAATCGCGCAGCGCTCGCGTGACGAAGCCTTGGAACACGTCGTTCATATCGATGAGGAAGCCCGACGCCCGTTCGGCGCCACGGGTCAGCTCAAGCGCCTCGCACCGCAGGATGAGCCGTGACAGCGACACGACCTCGCGGTAGTGCTCGTTGAGTCGGTCGAAGGCGACCTCGGGCACTTCGCGGGGCTCAAAGCGAACCAGCGAGATATTGGCCAGTGTGGCGTCCATCCATCGCAGGCCGTCGCGTGAGCGCCGGTCCGCGAGCCGCATGCGTCCGAGCGCGGCCACGGCCGCCTTCGCCAAGCGGTTGGGCAGAATATCGTCGGTGAAGTCGTCGTAGCGGACCTCGACCGGCACCAGTCCGTCGAACCGGCGCCGGAGCTGCTCGGCCATGTCGATGCGGCCGCGTACGGTTCGCAGCGCGTCCTGCTCGCTGCGGTAGCCGTGCAGCAGCCCACGGGCGAACGCACGACGGGCGGCAGAGGCGAGCGCAAGCGCCAAGGCCTCCACGAGGGTGGGAGCCGTCCCGAAGTCGAAGCGCGCGTCGCGGTGCCGGTACGCGCCCATGGCATACGTCGCCAGGTAGATCACACGCGAAATGTCCAGCTTGGGCCGGATTATCACCGACAGGTCGCCTATTTCGATGGCTCCGATGACGGACTCCGGCTTCAGGCGGTATACGTCGCTCTCAGCGAGGTCGGCATCGGCACTGAGCGACGGCACCGCCCCGGTGAGCGCGTCCCGCTCGGTGACGCTCAGCCGCAACGGCTCGCTCTCGGCCCACTCGTTCAACTCGATCCGACGCGTACCAGCGGCCTCGCGCATCAGCGCTTCTCCCTCACGTCGTCGCGCGCGCCAGGATTCCGGAGTGCACGGTGTCACCGGTCCCGGCCGCACGGACGCTCGCCTGTCAACGCCACACGTCTATCGCGCTTCCCGCGACTCGTCATCCGCAGGGTCGGCGCTGGCAGTCTTATCGGCATCCGCGACAGCGGCACGAGCTTCAGCAGCGCCATCCGTCGTGGGCTCCGCCTCGGAGTCGCCGTTGCCGGATGCGGCCTCGCGGGCCGACCCTCGCAAACGGTCGAGCGCGAAGTCGCGGAGCCGCTCACCCTCCCCGTACAACTGCTCCTCCACGTAGGGCAGCACGTTGTGCTCCCAGATCAGGGACACGCTCGCGTCGTCGAGGCCTTCGATCATGAAGTAGCTCGGGCCGATAGCCGCGTGCCGCTCCGAGAGCCGCTCGTTCGCGAGATCGACCACTTCGGCCACCCATTCCATTCTGCTCGCGTGCTTGTTGATCCAGGCGCGCAGCAGGCCCTTCACTGGCGGAGTGTCCGGATAGAACTCGACGAAATAGAATCGTCGACGCAAGGCCAGATCGACGAGCGCGATGGAACGATCCGCAGTATTCATCGTGCCGATGATCCAGACGTTCTCCGGCAGCGAGAACGGCTCGTCCGAGTACTGAAGCCACATTTCCTCCTTGCGGTACTCCAACAGGAAGTACAGTTCTCCGAACACCTTGGACAGGTTGCCGCGGTTGATCTCGTCGATAACCAGCACATGCGTCTCATCCGGGTTCTCTCGGGCCTGCTTGGCCATCCTCAGCAGCGGACCATCTGCGAGCGTGAATCCGTGTCGGTCGTCGGCAAGCGTAGGCCGGAAGCCCTGCACAAAATCCTCATACGCGTAGGAGGGATGGAACTGCACGATCCTCACCCGGTCAGGCGAGCCGCTGAGGCACTCCGCCAGTTTGCGGGCCGCATAGGTCTTGCCCGTTCCCGGGGGACCTTGGAAGATCACCTGCCGCTTCAGGCGCAGCAGCGTCTCTATCTTGTGCAAGTGCTCGACATTCCACAGGAGTTCCTCGGCAAGCTCATCCAAGCTCTCAGGTGCAGTTCGTCCCCCAACGGGTCCGGCGTGCCCTGGACGCGGTCCGGGGTCTCGGCCCGTCGACATGAGCTGATGCAAGCGCCATACGCTGTCATTCGCCGTGATCTCGAAGATCGTCGGCGGCCGGTCCAGTGACTTCCTCAAGTCCTTCAGCACGGCGCTGCGGGGCGAGTCGATGCACTGCCAGTCAACTTCCACGGCGTGGCGCGCTCTTGGCTCTTCGCTCTCGCGATAGAAGTACTCACTGGTCACAACTCCGAGGGCGTCCAGCGAGGTGCCCTTGCGGGGCTGCACCACGATGTCGCCCACGCCCACCTCGCTTCGCAGCATCCACAGCTGGCGCGCCGCGTCGGGGATGTTCAGGTCCCGGTATTCCGCGTCCGGAAAGACTGCAAGCATCCGCTCCTCCAGGTCCTTGCGACTCGAGACGTGCCTCACGTCTGGTCTCGAGCCGAATGAAGCCACGGCCTGGCTGTGCTTGAAGTTGTGGTCCTCGAACTCTCCGGCGGCACCGCCTCGGATGACCCAGGCCTTCCCGGGCACGGCCTCCACGTCAGAAGGCTTCCCGTTGTTCGGCTCCTCCTCAGACGAGTCGTCATCTGAGGGTTCGTCGTCCTTGGCGGCCGTGTCGCGCTCTATCTCAGCCATCCCTCACGATCCTCATCTCACCAAGCAGGTGTCTCGACGATTCGTCCGTCGGCGCAGTGCACGACACTAGTGGTCCCACTAGGACCGAACACGTCCTGCGGCTGGCGGCTGCGGCCCGCGACCCACTCGGTCGCACCAAGTCGCGCGATTCAGGAACAATCGGGGACTGGAGCCGGGCGCGGCTGCTGCGGATTCCTCGATCGCCCCGTAGGCGACCGGGCCGCGTCGGTGGGAGCCTGAGACCGGTGCGTCGATCACCGTCCTTCGAAGGACCAGATGCCAGCGGGACCCATGAGTTGCGTGAGCCCAGGGATGGCTCAGCGGAGGAATCGACGCCGAAGCCAGTCAGCCAGGAGAGGGTCGACAACCTCGAGCCTCTCGCCGCGGGTGAGGAAGCCCTTGCCGACGAGCGACTCGGCCGCGTCGCGCGCCGTGGCGGCGGGCAGATCCAGCCGTTCGGCCTCACGGCCGTAGATGCTGCCGCTGCCGGCCAAGGCTCTCAGCACCTTGCGCTGGCCAGCGGTGAGCAGATCGAACATTCGCTCAGAGGCGGCGTCGACGCTGGCCCGCACCTCGGCGAGGGCCTCCTCCCAGTCGATCGGGCCAGCCGTCGCGCCCGATTCGACGCGCCTCCACACGGCGTCGGACAGCTGCATCGCACGCTGCGGGTGGCCGCGCACCATCGACACGATGCGTCGGGCCACGGTCCCGGCGTCTCGACCCGTGCCGGCGAAGCCCCGCTCGATGATGCCCAGGACCGCCTCGTCGTCCAACGGCCCGATCTCCACCAGGTCGGCTTGAGCGAAGAAGGGCTGCGACTGATCGCTGAACAGAGTCCGCATGGTCGAGGGCTCCGAGCCCGCGAAGACGATGCCCAGCGACTGGAAGTGGTGCTGCAAGCCGGTCCGCAGCAGACCGGCGCCGCCGCCCACGTCGGCGATTCCTGAGAATTCGTCGAACACAACAAACAAGTTCTGGCGGGCCGCGGCCTCGACAACGACCTCGAGTCTGTTGCGCACGGCCTGCGCCGGATCGACTCTGTTGCGCGGGTTGCGGCCGAGCTCGAGGACGCCGATGGACAGCGACACCGAGGCCGCGACGGCGTCCAGCATCCGCCGCGCCGGGCCGACGAGGCCAGCCAGTCCGCTGTCCACCGCCGCGGCCAGGTCCGACATCGATGTCAGCTGGTAGAGGTCGATCCATACGCAATGCGGCCCGACGGCTTCCAGATCTGCGGCCACGCGCTTGAGCAGGCTGGTCTTGCCGTAGCGTCTCGGGCCGATCAGCGCGGTGAGGCGGCGGTCGGAGATGCGTTGCGCGAGGTCGAGCGCGAGGCTCTCGCGGCCCGAGACCTGCTCGGCCCGCAGCGGGCCGTGGTACGGAAAGGGGCTCTGGCACATAGGCACAGGCTACTCGGAAAATCCGAGTATAAAACACTCGATTTTTCCGAGTATAAAACACTCGGTTTTTCCGTGGGAATGGCGGCAGTGCAGGACGGCGCCCGGCACCTCGGCGCAGTCACTGCTTCAGAGGCGGGCGCCTCCGTAGCGGACGTCGGTGAGGTGGGCCATGTCGCGGTCGAAGGTGGTGAGGTCGTGGGCGCAGAACTCGTCGAGGTGGGCGTGGCCGCAGGCCCTGGCCAGCACGCACATCAGCTCCACCGACGCGCAGAAGAACTTGTGGAGCCGCTCGGCCGCCTCCTCCACCGGGAGACGGGCCCGCAGTTCCGGCTTCTGGGTGGCGATGCCCACCGGGCAGTTGTTGGTGGAGCAGGCCCGCATGCCCAGACAGCCGATGGCCTGCATGGCCGCGTTGGACACGGCCACCGCGTCGGCCCCCAGGGCCAGTGCCTTGGCGAAGTCGGCCGGGGTGCGCAGCCCGCCGGTGACCACCAGGGTCACGTCCCGGCGACCCCGGGCGTCGAGGTGGCGGCGGGCCCGGGCCAGGGCGGGGATGGTCGGCACCGAGATGTTGTCGCGGAAGATCACCGGCGCGGCGCCGGTGCCGCCGCCGCGGCCGTCGAGGATGATGTAGTCCACCCCCACCCGCAGGGCTGCGTCGATGTCGTCCTCGATGTGCTGGGCCGACATCTTCACCCCGATGGGGATCCCGCCAGCGGCCTCCCGGACCTCGTCGGCGAAGCGCCGGTAGTCGTCCTCGTTGCAGAATTCCACGAACGTCGACGGCGAGATGGCGGCCGTGCCCGGCTCCAGGCCACGGACCTCGGCGATCTTGCCCTGCACCTTGACGCCGGGCAGGTGGCCACCGGTCCCGGTCTTGGCCCCCTGGCCGAGCTTGAAGTGGAAGGCCTGGCAGCCGGCCGCCTTGTCCATCGACCAGCCGAACTTGCCACTGGCCAACTCGTAGAAGTAGCGGGAGTTCTCGGCCCGCTCCTCGGGCAGCATCCCTCCCTCACCCGAGCAGATGCCCGTGCCGGACCGCTCGGCGCCGCGGGCCAGGGCTACCTTGGCCTCCTCCGAGAGCGCCCCGAAGCTCATGTCACTTACCAGCAGCGGGATCTCCAGGCGCAGGGGCCGGGCCGCGTTGGGGCCGATGAGTATTTCGGTGCCGACGGGCTCGTCATCGAGGCGGGGCCGCCGGGCCAGTTGGGCAACCGTGAACTGGATGTCGTCCCAGCTCGGCAACTCGGTTCGAGGCACCCCCATCGAAGTGACCGGGCCGTGGTGTCCGAGGTACTCGAGGCCCTCGTCGGCCAGGCGCCGGATCAGCCCGACGTGGGGCTCGGCCGGATCGCCGTGGGGGTCGGCGTAGGACCCCTGGTAGGCGGCCCGGTCATAGGGCTGGGGGTGCTCCTTCTCCCAGGCCAGGATCTCATCGAGGTCCACCAGCAGGTCGTCGCCGTCGAGCCACGACGAGAACTTGGCCAGCCGCTCGGAGTTGTCATAGCTCGACACCCCGGTGTGGAACACGTAGTCCCAGCCGTGGAGGCCGCAGATGATGTTGTCGCCGGAGATGCGGCCGTCGCACATCAGCGCGCCCCGGTGCAGGCAGCGCCCGTACAGCACCGAGTGGTTACCGTCGAAGCGCACGATGACCAGATCGACGTTGCTGACCAGCGCCCCGACCGGCTCCCGGTCGGGCACCTCGCTCCAAGTGGCGACCTTGTACGGCTGCATGGACATTCACCGTATCGCCGGGCCACGCCTGGGTATTTCAGGTCGACGCGGCGATCGGGAGGGCACTCACCCCGAAAGGTCTCGGACTCTCAGGGGAAAGTAAGGGATGTCCCCGGTTGGGGCGATCCGCGGCGCTCGTAGAGTCCCCGCGTGAGCCTTCACAACGGCGCCTAGGAGAACCTGTGACTACCTCCCCCACCCAAGCATTGGCCACAGCCGCCCGGGCCGTGGCCGCCAGCAAGATCTACGGCTCCGGCGACACAGAGGTGCGAGCGCTAGACGCCATCGACGTGGACTTCGAGCAGAGCCGCTTCACCGCAATCATGGGTCCGTCGGGGTCGGGCAAATCCACCCTGATGCATTGCATGGCCGGGCTCGACACCGTCACCTCCGGCCAGGTCATCATCGGCGACACCGACCTCACGACGCTCTCGGAGAAGGACCTCACCCTGCTGCGCCGCGACAGCGTCGGGTTCGTGTTCCAAGCCTACAACCTGGTGCCCACCCTCACCGCCATCGAGAACATCACCCTCCCCATGGACCTCGCCGGCGAGAAGGGCGACGAGGTCTGGGTCGACGAGGTGGTCGGCGCCACCGGGCTGTCGGACCGGGTCAAGCACCGCCCCAACGAGCTGTCTGGAGGCCAGCAGCAGCGGGTCGCCGTGGCCCGGGCGCTGGCCAGCAAGCCCCAGATCATCTTCGCCGACGAGCCCACCGGCAACGTCGACTCCAACACCGCGGCCGAGATCCTCGGCTTCATGCGGAGCGCGGTCGACCAGATGGGCCAGACCATCGTGATGGTCACCCACGACCCGGTGGCCGCCTCCTACGCCGACCGGGTGGTGTTCCTGGTGGACGGCAAGATCGTGGACGAGCTAGCCGACCCCACGCCTCAGGGCATCCGGGACCACATGACCCGGCTCGGCGCCTGAGGCCCGCTCTCAGACCGCCCTCCACCGTCGGCAGACCCCCGCATGCTGCGCCTGGCCCTGAAGTCGCTCCTGGCCCACAAGATCCGCTTCGCTCTGACCGCGGGGACCATCGTTCTGGGCGTCACATTCGTAGTGGCCGCCTTCGTGACCGCCGACTCGCTGCGGTCGACCTTCGACGAGATAGGCGTGGACATCAACACGGGCAAGGACTTCACCGTGCGGGGCGCGCTCGGATTCGGTGAGATCGCCGACGCTCCGCCCGTTCCCGACAGCCTCGCCGACACCATCCGGACCATCGACGGGGTGGAGGTCGCTGAGGGGCGCTTCTTCGTGGACGGGGTCATCCCCGTGGACGGCACGGGCGAGGCCGTGTCCACCCTCGGCGGGCCAATCGCCGGCGTGAATTGGACCGAGGACGAGTCGCTCTCGCAGTACTTCCTGATCTCCGGCCGGTGGCCCCAGGGGCGCTCGGAGTTCGCCATCGGCGCCGGGACGTTCGCCGACTACGACTTTGAGCTGGGCGGCGACTACCAGGTGGTGACCCCCACCGGGCCCCGCACGTTCACCCTCACCGGCACGATGCAGTTCGGGTTCGGAGAGGACGCCGGCGCCGGGGTGGTGTTCTCGGTGTTCGACACCGCCACCGCCCAGGAGGTGCTCGGCTACGAGGGCCTGTTCAACGAGATCGACCTGCGGGCCGTGCCCGGCGCCGACCTCGACGAGGTCCGGAACCGCATCGAGGCGGCCCTGCCCGCCGGGACCGAGGTGATCAGCTCCGAGGAGGCCGCCGAGGAATTCGGCGACTTCTTCGAGTTCTTCATCGGACCACTTCAGACGATCCTGCTGACCTTCGCCTTCGTGGTGCTGTTCGTCAGCACGTTCATCATCTCCAACACCTTCAACATCGTGCTCGGTCAGCGGGTACGCGAGCTGTCGCTGCTGCGAGCGCTGGGAGCCACGCCCCGCCAGGTGCGCCGCTCGGTGCTGATCGAGTCGCTGGTGATCGGCGTGGCCGCCTCCGCCGCGGGCATCGGGCTGGGCATGCTCGGCGCCTTCGGGCTCGGGGCGCTGTTCGACGCCTTCGGCGCCTCCCTGCCCGACGGCCCGATGCCGTTGCGCCTGCGCACCGTTGCCTGGGCGTTTGCAGTCGGGGTCGGCTTCACCGTGATCGCGTCGCTGGTCCCTGCCGTCAAGGCGTCGAGAGTCTCGCCGGTGGCAGGGCTGCAGGAGAGCACCGGAGACGACGGCGGGCACCTCCGCCTCTGGCGGCCGATCCTGGGCGCTGCTCTGGCCGTCGTCGGGCTCGTCCTCACCGGCCGGGGGCTGTTCGCCGACTTCGACTCGACCACCACCCAGCTCGTATCGCTGGGCGTAGGGGCCGCAGTGGTGTTCGTGGCGGTGGCAGTGCTCAGCCCGCTGATCGCCGGTCCCGTCGTTTCGGCACTGGCCCGGCCCCTGCCGCGGATCCTGCGCACTCCGGGTCGGCTGGCCCGCGACAACGCGGCCCGCAGCCCCCGCCGGACCGCGGCCACCGCGGTGGCGCTGACGATCGGCCTGGCGCTGGTGGCCATGGTGCTGGTGGTCGGGCAGTCGCTCAAGGACACCTTCTCCGACAGCCTCAGCAGCGCGGTGGAGGCGGACTACATCATCAGTACCCAGACGATCTCGGGAGTGCCCAAGACCCTGGCCGAAGATCTCCGCGGGGCGGGGGCTGGGACCGTGGTCGGGCTGGACGAGGACCTCGTGCAGATCTTCAGCCCGGTCGCCCCGGACCGGATCGAGCAGACCGAGATCACCGTCACCGACCTGGCCGCCATCGGCGAGGTCGCCAACCTCGGCGTCACCGAGGGCTCCCTAAGCGCCATCGACACAGCTTCTGCGCTGCTCGTCAACCACGACAGGGCCGAGGAGTGGGGCCTGTCGATCGGAGACCCGGTCGAGCTCGTGCTGGTGAGCGGCGAGACGCTGCCGGTCACGGTCGGAGCAGTCTTCACCGAGACCCAGCCGCCCTTCTGGGACGACTGGCTGATCGACGAATCCCTGTACCAGCAGACAGTCGCCGCCGATGCCTTCGAGCAATGGGTGGCTGTCAAGGGAGTCGGCGCAGAGCCGGAATCGACGCGGGCCCTGCTCGAGCAGGTGCTCGTCGCCTATCCCCAGGCGAGCCTGGAGGACCGCCAGCAGTTCCAGGAGAACGCGGAGTCGAACCTGAACACGGTGCTGGCGCTGGTGAACGTGTTCCTGCTGTTCGCGCTGGTGGTGGCCCTGGTCGGGATCGTCAACACCCTCACGCTGTCGGTGTTCGAGCGCACCC
>VXWX01000002.1 GCA_009835735.1 Acidimicrobiaceae bacterium | reverse complement strand
CGCGTCGAACAACTCAGGGCTAGGGCGGGACTCAGTCACAGACGCCAAGGCTAAGCGGCAACGTGGACAGGCAGTCACCGCCTCGCGGCGCAGCCGTGTCTCCCGCTCTTGTTCGCTCCGCTCACGGGCCGCTCGGGCCACGGCCTCGCAAGCTCGGCCTCTAGTGGCGGTCCAGCACGGTCACTGATCGCAGCCGCCGCTCCAGATGGGACTCGATGGCCGCGGTGGCGATGGCCGTCACCTCGGCGGTGGCGTCGTCGGCGGGCCGGCGCAATGCCGCTCCCAGCTGGCCGCCGAGGACCTGGCGAAGCATCTCCAGGGCCTCCCGGCTTATCGGCCGGCCATGGCGGCACCGGTGGCACAGCACCCCGCCGGCATCGATATCGAGAGCCTCGAAGGGCTCGCCCGCTCCACAGGCCACGCAGCTGGCGAGCTCGGGCTGCACACCCTCCAGCGCCAGCAGCTTCAAGAAGAAGCCCGCCAGGACCAACTCGCTGTCGACGCGGTCCAGCGTGGTCAGGGCCCGAACGAGCAGCACATGGCGGTCGGGGTCGCCTCCGGTCTCGGGCGCCAGATGATCGACGGCCTCCAGCATGGCGGAGGCTCGGGCGAAGCTGTCGGGGTCGGACCGGAGGCTCGAGAAGCGATCGATGGTCTCAGCCTGGGTGAGGGTGTCGAGCTCGCCCCGGCCCCGGTACAGCTGCACCGCCACGTGGCAGGCCGGCTCGAGGCGGGCGCCGAACTTCGAGCGGGTGCGCCGCACCCCCTTGGCCACGGCGCGGACCTTGCCATGAGCCAGGGTGTGCAAGTTCACGATGCGGTCCGCCTCACCCAGCTTCCAGGTGCGCAGCACCACCGCCTCGTCGCGGTAGAGGCTCATCGCCCTAGCCCGGGCTGTCTCGCCTCTTGCCGTCGCCGTTTGACGTGATGGCCGAGCTCGCGCCGTTGGGCGAGACCCGCCCGAACCGCCGCTCGCGCTCCTGGAAGACCCTTATCGCCTCATAGAGGTCCCGGCGGCGGAAGTCGGGCCACGCCGTATCGGTGAAGTACAGCTCGCTGTAAGCCAGCTCCCACAGCAGGAAGTTGGACGTGCGGCATTCCCCGGAGGTGCGGATCATCAGGTCGGGCTCCGGCATCTCTGGGTCATAGAGGCGGCAGGCGATGGTGCGCTCGGTGATCCTGTCGGCCGATATCCCTGAGTTCACGACCGCCCTGACCGCGTCGACGATCTCTGCCCGCCCGCCGTAGTTGAAGGCGATGGTGAAGGTCATCCGGCGGTTGCGCCTGGTCAGCTCCACGGCGTCGTCCATGAGCTGGATCAGCTTCTTGGGCACCCGGCGGTCGCGGCGGCCCACGAACCGGATCCGCACGCCCCGCTCGTGCAGGTCGTCCCGCCGCCTCAGCAGGATGTCCTCGTTGAATTCGAGCAGGAAGCGGACCTCGTCGGGTGGGCGTCGCCAATTCTCAGTGCTGAACGCATAGACGGTGAGCCACTCGACACCGATGTCGAGCGCCCCGTCCACCACGTCGAACAGCGCCTCCTCACCGGCCCTGTGACCCTCGGTGCGGGGCAGGCCCCGGGACTGGGCCCAGCGCCCGTTGCCGTCCATCACGCACGCGACGTGCGAGGGGACGCGGTCCAAGTCCAACGCCGCGGTGATCATCACTCTGAAGCTACCGCGTGACCCGCCGACGTGGCGCGCCTTATCCGGCGCGTTGCTGCCAGTTCTTGTCGACTCTGACCGCGAGCTGCAGGTAGGCGCCCTCTGGGAGTTGCGAGCGCACCGCCGTCCCGACCGCCTTGAGCATCGATCCGCCCTTGCCGATCACGATCGCCTTCTGGGAGGGGCGCTCAACGATGATCTCGCAGCGGATCAGGGGCCCATCCCATTCCGTCACCCGGGTCGCGATCGAATGGGGCAGCTCGTCGCGTGTGGCGGCCAGGAGCTGTTCCCGCACCAGCTCGGCCACCCGGAAGGCCTCCGGGGCGTCCGAGACGGTGCCTCGCGGGTAGAGGGTCGGGCCCTCGGGCAGGCGGCCTACGAGGTGCTCCACCAGCGCCTCGACACCCTGACCGGTGCGTCCGCTCACCGGGAAGTAGGCCTCGAAGTCCAGCTCTGAAAGGGCGGCGAGCTGTTCCAGCATCGCCGGAGGTCCCACTAGGTCGGCCTTTGTGACGACGACAACGGAGTCCGCCGGCAGTGACCGGGCGATGAAGGCGTCGCCGCGGCCGTAGGGCGCCGATGCGTCGATCACCAGGCACGCCACGTCGATCTCGTGTAGCGCCTCGTTGGCGGCGGCGTTCATCCGGCGCCCGAGCGCGGTGCGAGGCTTGTGTATGCCGGGCGTGTCGACCAGGATCATCTGGGCGTCACGACGGGTGAGCACCCCCCGCAATTCGGTGCGGGTGGTCTGGGGCTTGTCCGAGACGATCGACACCTTCTGCCCGACGATCCTGTTGATCAGCGTCGACTTGCCCGCATTGGGACGGCCCGCCAGCCCGACGATCCCGCATCGGTGGCCGCCGGAGCTTGCGTCCTGCGCCCCCGCTTCACTCATGTCCTGGTGAGCCTCACCCGGGTGATGCGGCGGCCCTCCATGTGCTCCACCCGCAGCCTGAGGCCGTCGACCTCAACGGTCTCGCCCACTTCGGGAACATGGCCCAGCGTGCTGAAGATCAGGCCGCCGACGGTGTCCCAGTCGTCGTCGGGCAGGGACGCTCCGACAAGGGTGTTCAGCTGGTCGACCGGCATGCGGCCGTGCACCAGCGCCTCACCGCCAGCGAGCGGCTCCATGAGCGGCTCGGGACGGTCGAACTCATCGACGATCTCGCCCACCAGTTCCTCGACGAGGTCTTCGAGGGTGACGAGTCCAGCCGTTCCCCCGTACTCGTCGACGACAATGGCCAGATGCCCTCCGGCCGTGCGCATCTCTGAGAGCAGTTCGTCCACCCGCTTGGTCTCAGGCACGAACATGGCGAGGCGCATCGACTCCTGGACAGGACGATCGCCGCCGCCCGAGCGTTCGGTGCGGGCCAGATCCTTCAGCAGCACGACGCCGACGACGTCGTCGATGTCGTTCCGGCACACCGGTAGCCGGCTGAGGCCGCGGCTGATGGCGATCTCGAGAGCGGCAGTCACCGTCATGCCTGTGTCGACGGTGACCATGTCGGCGCGGGGCGCCATGACCTCACGAACCACGGTGCGGTCCAACGCAAGAGCGGAAGCGATCATGTCGCGCTCGGTGTCCTCGATGGTGTCTGCCTCAGCCGCGGCGTCGGTCAGGGCGATCAACTCGTCTTCGCTGACAGGTGGCGCCCCGTTCCTCACCCGTGCGACCCGTCTTCGAACGCGACGCGACATCTGGCCGGCACCGGGTTCGTTCTGGCTGGTCACGGTTGTCGGTGGTGCGCAGCCAATAGCTGCTGTTCGCGGTTCTGCATGGCTGCGGCCTCCGCTTCGTGGGCGTGGTCGTATCCCAGTACATGCAGCACGCCGTGCACGACCAGCAGCGCCAACTCGTCGGCGGCGTCGCCAGCTGGTAGGGGGTTGCCGGACGCGGACGGATCGCCGTTGGTCCGCGCCGCGTATGTGGGACAGACCACAACGTCGCCCAGCAGCACGGTCGGTTCGGATGTGGGTGCCCCGCCGTGGCCGCCGTCAATGGGAAAGGCGAGGACGTCGGTGGGTCCGGCCGTGCCCATGTGGGCCAGGTTGAGCTCGGCCATGGCACCGGCGTCCACGAACCGCAGGTCCAACTCGCCGGATCCGACCCCCTCGGCGCACAGAACGGCTCGGGCCAGCCTGGCCCAGCGCTCGGTGTCAACCAGGTCGTTTCCTGCCGCCGGCCCGGAGGTCTCGTCGAAGGCGCGGACCACCGCTCCGCAAGCAGGTTCGTCTGAGGATGGCTCGGGCACCATCTAGGCGGAGTCGCCGCGCGTGAGGCCGACCCGGTCGTAGGCGGTGACGATGTCGGCGACGATGCGGTGACGAACGACGTCGCGGCTGCTCAGATGGACGAACCCGATTCCCTCGATGCCTCCCAGCAGCTCCTCGATGCCGGCCAGGCCGCTGCGCCCGCCGTCCACGTCCACCTGGGTGACATCGCCGGTGACCACGGCCCGGGAGCCGAAGCCGATGCGGGTCAGGAACATCTTCATCTGCTCGGGGGTGGTGTTCTGGGCCTCGTCGAGGATGATGAAGCTCGAGTTGAGCGTGCGGCCCCGCATGAACGCCAGCGGCGCAACCTCGACGGCGCCCCGTTCCAGAAGCCGCTCCATTCCCTCGCT
Source organism: Acidimicrobiaceae bacterium (assembly GCA_009835735.1). Lineage (GTDB taxonomy): Bacteria > Actinomycetota > Acidimicrobiia > Acidimicrobiales > Aldehydirespiratoraceae > Aldehydirespirator. The sequence continues at coordinate 7,168 of VXWX01000002.1, read as the reverse complement.
GCCCACCATGTCGTACAGCGCGTCGTAGAGGGGGCGCAGGTAAGGATCGACCTTGGCCATCAGGTCGCCGGGAAGGAATCCGAGCCTCTCCCCCGCTTCGACCGCGGGACGGGTGAGGATGATGCGGGTCACCTCGCCGTCGTTGAGTGCCCGCACGGCCATGGCAACCGCCAGCCAACTCTTGCCCGTTCCGGCCGGTCCGATACCGAAGGTGATGATGCTCTGGCCCATCACGTCGGTGTAGCGCTTCTGTCCAGCCGACTTCGGGCGCACAACCCGTCCTCCGGCGGTTCGCAGCACATCGTGGGTCAGGACCTCGGAGGCTCGGACGTTGCTGCGCACCATGTCGATCGTACGGTCGATGGTGCGGACGTCGAGGCGTTGCCCGTGCTCGAGAAGCAGCATCAGTTCCTCGAACGCCCGGGCGACGGTCTCGGCTTCGTCCCCGAGGACGCGTACCTCGTTGCCCCTCAGATGGATGCGGCTGCCGGGGAAGGCGCTCTCAAGCTGGCGGAGGTTGGCGTCGTGCTCGCCCACCAGAGGTCCGAGCAGGTGGTTGGCGGGGACGCGGATGGTGGCGGCGGTCTCAGGCATGCGCGGTGTCAGGGGCGAGGCTACACGACGAGCCCAATCCGCGTACCACTAGGAGTCTCGGCGACGCCTCTGTCGGTCCAGGAAGCGGTAGACGTCCAGCAGGTCGATGCCGGGGAACGGCACGAACGAGCGCTGCGATGGCGGCAGCGCCGACAGCACATGGCTGCGCTCGGCCGCCGACGGCCATGCCACGCGCTCCCAGTCACGCACGAGCCGGGGGTCGGGCTCCACGTCCCGGGAGCGGGCGTGCTCACGCCGCAGCGTCTCGGAGCCGCGGAAGTGCTGAGCGTGCTCGACCGTCGTGCCCAACGTGATCGCATAGGGGTAGCGATCATGCTCGGTCTCGATGTAGGTGATGCAGAAGTACTCGCCCGCGTCGAGCACCGTGTACTGCTCGTGCAGCAGGAAGTGCCCCTCGGCTCCCCAGGCTTGCCGGGCTCCCCACTGGCGGGGAACCCGCTCTCCCTCCAGTCCCCCGTCGGAGGTCACCGGGAACGGAAGCCCGTCGTTCTCGTACGCCTTGGTGATCACGCCTTCGGCGTCGGTTCGCAGGAAGTGGACGGGAATGCCCAAGTGGACCGTGGCCAGGTTCGTGAAGCGGTGGGCAGCCATCTCGTAGGAGATGTAGAACATCTCCTTGAGGTCCTCGACGCTTATGTCGCCCTGGCGTTTCGCCTCGCTCAGCAGCTCCACCGCGGGCGCCTCGGGGGCGAGCACGGCGGCCGAGAAGTAGTTGGACTCGATGCGTTGGCGGAGGTAGTCGCCGAAGTCTGACGTGTCGGAATGCTCCAGCGCGAAGTGGCCGAGCGTCTGCAGCACGACGGAGCGGGCCTGGCGCACCTTCAGGTGGTCCTGGTCGCCGATGAAGATCACCCGGTCGCGGGTGTCGGTGATCGACCGGGCCGTGCGGGGCAGGCCGGCGACTCGCTCTATGCGGAAGCCGTAGCTGCTCACCAGCTCGGTGAGAACCCGCTCGCTGATCGGGCCGGAACCGGGGTATCCGGCGCGGGCCAGTCCTTCGGCTGCGATCTGCTCGATATCGGTGAAGTAGTTGCTCCGGTCGCGCATCTCACCGCGCAGCTCCGAGTTGGCCCTCCGGGCGCTCTCGGTGGTGTCGACCGGGGCGGACTGCTCGCAGACGGCGCGGCTCAGGCCGGCCAGATGCTCGAGGACCTCGTCGCTGAGCCGTCTGGACGGCTTGAGCGGCGGCAGGCCTAGCTCCGCATACGCCGGATGGTTCTGGGCCCGCAGCAGTTCCAGCTCGAGTTCGGCTCGGCGGTCCGGAGGGGCGTCTTCGAGAAGGTCGGCCGTGGTGGTGTCGAGCGCCTCGGCGAGATCGCTGAGCACGCCGAGGCGGGGTTCGACTCGCCCATTCTCGAGCCGCGACAGGTAGGCCGGCGGCCGTCCGGTTCGCTCAGCCAGGTCCGCGAGGGTGAGGCCCCGGGTGCGGCGGACGTGGCGCAGGCGCCGGCCGAGCACGAGGAGGTCAGGTTCGGTACCCATGTGCGAAAGAATTGCAGAACTTGTGTCGGCCAACAACTTGGGCGCTTCTCTGCGGTGCAGATTCTGGCTTCTGTGGTCTGACGCGATGAGCATTGGGAGGCGGCACTGGCCCCGTGGGTCATTGGCCGGCGCCGCACCGCTCCACCGGGAGGGCGATCGATGGTGAAGGTCACGAACGCAAGTCCGAGCTTCGCACAGCAGGTCGAGGCTCTAGAGGCCGACTGGGAGAACAACCCCCGTTGGCACGGCACCCGTCGCGACTACTCCGCGACCGAGGTAGTACGGCTGCGCGGCTCGGTGACGCCCGAGTGCACCGTGGCCCGAGCCGGCGCGGCCAAGCTCTGGCAGCGTCTCCACAGCATGGACTATGTGCACGCCTTGGGCGCCATGACCGGCGGGCAGGCGATCCAGTTCGCCAAGGCGGGGCTACCTGCCCTGTACCTGTCGGGCTGGCAGGTGGCCGGTGACGCCAACCTCGCCGGGCAGGTGTATCCCGACCAGTCCCTCTATCCGGCGGACTCCGTGCCATCGCTGGTCGCTCGCCTGAACAACGCGCTCAGAAGGGCCGACCAGATCGAGTGGAGCGAGACCGAGGGCAACCCGAGCCGCGACTACATGCTGCCGATCGTGGCCGATGCTGAGGCGGGTTTCGGAGGTCCGCTCAATGCCTTCGAGTTGATGAAGGCCATGATCGAGTCCGGCGCGGCCGGGGTCCACTTCGAGGATCAGCTCAGCTCGGCCAAGAAGTGCGGCCACATGGGCGGGAAAGTGCTGGTGCCCACATCGCAGCATCTCGCCACGCTGAGGGCGGCCAGGCTGGCTGCTGACGTCATGGGTGTCGAGACCATCCTGGTCGCCCGCACCGACGCGCTGAGCGCCGGCCTGATCACCAGCGACGTCGATGTCAGGGACCGGGCCGGGCTGACCGGCGAGCGCACCGCGGAGGGGTTCTTCGTGACGACGCCTGGACTGCAGGCGCCCATCCAGCGCGGCCTCGCCTACGCGCCGTACTGCGACCTGCTCTGGTGCGAGACCTCCACGCCCGATCTCGACGAGGCCCGGGAGTTCGCCGAGGCCATCGGTGCGGTGTACCCGAAGAAGATGCTGGCCTACAACTGCTCGCCCTCGTTCAACTGGCGGGCGCACCTCGACGACGCTCAGATCGCCATGTTCCAGAAGGAGTTGGGCGCCATGGGCTACGCCTTCCAGTTCATCACTCTCGCCGGCTGGCATGCGCTCAACGCCTCGGCCTTCGAGTTGGCGCACACCTACGAGTCCGACGACATGAAGGCCTACGTCGCGCTGCAGCAGGGCGAATTGGCGATGGAGGCCCTCGGCTACACCGCCACCCGCCACCAGCGCGAGGTCGGAGCCGGATACTTCGATCAGGTGGCCACCGTGATCTCGGGGGGCACCGCGTCCACCCTCGCCCTCGAAGGCAGCACCGAGCAGGCGCAGTTCTAGCTCACAGCCGGGACGGGCGAGGCCGCAGTCCTGGAGCAGCTGCCGCGTCCGGGTCAGTCCGGCCGGTGGTACACCTCGGAGCGGCGGCGGCTGCGGGTGAACACAATCTGCCAGAGTTGCAGGGCCCGGGCTCGGAACGATCCGGCTGAACTCAGCAGGTAGTAGTCCCAGGTGCGGCGGAAGCGCTCGTCATAGCCGGTGAGGTCCGTCCAGGCCTCGGTCACGTTGCGGTGCCAGGCCATGAGCGTTCGGTCGTAGTACGGCCCGAAGTTCTGCACGTCCTCGATGATCCAGTCCTGTTCGCAGGCTGACGTGATCTGGGCCAGCGACGGAACCACGCCTCCCGGGAATATGTACCTGTCGAACCAGGGGTCGGTGTGGTGCTTCGATTCCAGCGACCCGATGGTGTGGTGCAGCATCATGCCGTCGCTGGACAGCAAGCGGTCGCAGCGCCCGAAGAAGGTCTTGAGGTTGCGTGGGCCGACATGCTCCATCATCCCTATCGACACGATCCGATCGAAGGAGCCCTCCAGGTCGCGGTAGTCGCATTCCTGGATCTCGACGGGCAGGCCTGCGCAGGCTTCCCGAGCCCAGCGGGCCTGCTCGCGTGCCGGTGTGACGCCCGTGACCGTCACACCGTGCTCGGCGGCCGCGAACCGGGCGAAACCACCCCAGCCGCAGCCGATGTCGAGAAGCCTCATGCCGGGCTCCAGCTGCAGCTTGCGGCATACGAGCTCGAGCTTGTCCTCCTGGGCCTGGTCCAGGTCCCCGGCGCGTCGCCAGTAGCCGCACGAGTAGATCATGCGCTTGTCGAGCATCCGCTCGTAGATGTCGTTTCCGATGTCGTAGTGGGCGCCCGCGTTCCTGCGCGACCGCCGCACGGTCTGGTGGTTCGATGCGCGGGCCCTGGCGATGTGAAGCAGCAGCCCGGGTCCGGGCCGCACCAGCGAGCGCAGGTCGAGCGTCTGCACGTGGGCGACGAACTCGTCGAGTTGGTTGGCGTCCCACCAGCCGTCCTGGTACGACTCGCCCAGCCCGAGTTCGCGCTTGGCAAGTACCCGCGCCCAGAAGCGGTCGTCGTGCACGGCGATGTCGCGAGGCTGATCTCCTCCGACCTCGATTCCGGCCCGGCTGAGGATCTCCAAGCCCAGGCTCCTGGCTTTGTCGAGGTCGGCCACGGCGCGTCTCGCTTCCTCAGTCCGTCTGGCTGTCTCTAACAGCGCCCGCACCCCCGACAGGACTCGAACCCGCAACCTGAGGGGTAGAAACCCTCCGCTCTTTCCAGTTGAGCTACGGGGGCCTCTCAAGGCTATCGCCAGGGCCCGAGCGGACCGTGAGCGAAGCGAACAATAGCGGGAGATGCCAGGGCCCGAGCGGCCCGTGAGCGAAGCGAACAAGAGCGGAAAATGCTCGCCGGATGCACCGGTCGGTAGGCTGTGATCGCCCGCTTCGGCGGTCGTGGTGGCCGTAGCTCAGTAGGTTAGAGCGCCGGGTTGTGGTCCCGGAGGTCGGGGGTTCGACTCCCCTCGGTCACCCGCGCGCTATCGTTGGACGCTCACCGAGCGCCTCTAGCTCAATTTGGCAGAGCAACGGACTCTTAATCCGCAGGTTCTGGGTTCGAGTCCCAGGGGGCGTACCACGCTGGATGCAGGGATCATCTGGGGGGTCGGCTAAGCTGGGGGGACCCTTTGGGATCCCGGCCCCAACGGCGTGGGGTCCGGCTGGACGTCGCGCTGATGTAAAGGGTGACGCCGACATGGACCGCTACGCAATATTCGTTGACGCCGAGTACCTCTACTCAGAGGGCGGCATGTTGTGCTGCAACAGCCCGGACCGCCATGAGATCCTCCTCTACGGCCTCGGCGCCAACGACTTCCTCATCGGCCTCGCCACCGACGTGTGCGATCTCCAGCCGCTTCGCACCTACTGGTACGACACCTCCGGTGACGGCGTGCCCACCCCGGCCCAGCAGCTGGTGGCGACGCTGCCCAACATGAAGCTGCGACTCCAGACCGGCACGGGCCGGGATCCGCAGTCCTCGGTGGGCGCAGCCATCAGGCGCGACCTCTCCACGCTCGCCCGCGAGCGGGCCATCTGCGACGCCTTCCTGCTGTCGGCCGACGAGGATCTGCTCGAATGCGTCAGCGAGGTCCAGGATCTGGGGCTGCGCGTGATCCTGATCACCATCGCCTCCCGTGACGAGCGCAGGGATCCGCCGGCCGGCCTAGTCACCGAGTCGGATGAGGTCATCAAGTTGACCAAGGACGACCTGTCCAGGTTCATCAGGCGCCGGCGCTCTCCCGATGACGCTGCCTCCGACACCTACGACCCGGTCGATTCGGTCGCCGCAGCCGCGACGGAGTTCGCGGAGAGCTGGCTCTACCGGGCCAGCGACGACGAGTTCGACGCCCTGCTCGACCAGCGCCCGCGCATACCCGAGTCCCTGGACGGCGATCTGCTCTATGCGGTGGAGAACGTGATCGGGGGAAGCCTGCGAGGCCAGGACCGCCTCAGGAGGGCTGTGCGCCAAGCCTTCTGGAACCGGATCGACCAGGAAGTCCAGGACTGGCCTCCGGACGAGGGCCGCTAGCGGAGGGACGGTCAGCGCATCCAGATCTCGGACGCGGCCCGCGCCGTCAGCCGCGAGATCGCGGCACAGCGCGCCGATGAAACCCGGCGAGTAGATCGAGCACAGGGGCGGGTCAGGAGGCCGTGGCTGGAACGGGTGCGTGCCTTCGGCGTACCCCGAGTGCGTTCAGCGTCGCCTTGACGGTGAGCACCGCCAGGAAGATGACGACGGCGGTCAGGGCCATGGTGGCGCCGGCTGCGGTGTCGTAGTGGTAGCTGGCCAGCAGCCCGACCACCACGGCGGCGGCCCCGATGCCGGTCGCGGCGACCATGATGCGCGGCACCCGGCGCACCAGCAGTACCGCGGTGGCCGGCGGGGCGATCAGGAAGGCGAACACCAGCAGGTTCCCCACCGCCTCGAACGAGGCGATGATGGAGATGGCGAGCAGCACCAGCAGCACGCCGTGCGCGAAGCGGGGCCGGAGGCCGAGGACCTGGGCCTGGGCATAGTCGAACGTCATGACCAGGAACGCCCGGTAGAAGACAGCCACCCCGCCGAGCGAGATCCCGGCTGCGATGATCTGGCGTCGGAGGTCCGCTGTGCTGACGCCCGTGATCGATCCGAACAGGAACCGGTTGAGGTCCCCGGTGTAGGCGCCCGACGAGCTGGACATGATGGCCACGGCCAGCGCTAGGAACCCGACGAAGAGCACGCCTATCGAGGTGTCCTCGGGTAGCGGCGAGTAACTGCGGATCATGTTGATGCCCCACACCATGGCGATCGCCGCTACGAACGCACCGATGGTGGTGTGCACCCCGATGATGAACGCCAGCGCGATCCCTGGCAACACGCCGTGGGCCAACGCGTCGCCGAGGAAGCTCATGCCCCGCATGACCACCCAGGTGCCGACGACCGACGTAGTGAGCACAGCCAGCAGGCCCGCGTAGAGGGCTCGCTGCATGAACACGTTGGACGCGAACGGGTCGATCCACCACGCCACGGGGTCGGTCAGGAACTCCATGGCGGGCCGTTCTAGCC
>VXWX01000033.1 GCA_009835735.1 Acidimicrobiaceae bacterium | reverse complement strand
TGCTCTCGTCAGCCTTCATCCACGGCATCAAACACCTACCAGCCCAGTTCACCCCAACAGAGCCAAGAACCAACCCAGCACTGACCTGATCAACAGCGCCCCGAGGCGGCAGATGTGGGCGGGGGACACAGGCGGGAGATGCGGGCGTTCGACTTGCGAGCGAGTAGGGCGAAGCCCGTGCGAGCAAGCGAATGCCGGCAGCGCCCGCCGGGGGGACACAAGCGAATGCCCGCAGCGCCCGCCGGGGGACACACCCCAGCAGAGTTCGGTAGCCTGAGACCATGGGGCAGCTCAGATCACACACCACCACGCAGGGCCGGAACCAGGCCGGCGCCCGCGCCCTGTGGCGAGCCACCGGCATGACCGACGACGACTTCAACAAGCCGATCGTGGCGGTGTCCAACTCCTTCACGCAGTTCGTGCCCGGCCACGTGCACCTGCGCAACCTCGGCAAGCTCGTGGCCGACGAGATCGCGGCCGCGGGCGGGGTGGCCAAGGAGTTCAACACCATTGCGGTGGACGACGGCATCGCCATGGGCCACGACGGGATGCTCTACAGCCTCCCCAGCCGCGACCTCATCGCCGACTCGGTCGAGTACATGGTGAACGCCCACTGCGCCGACGCGCTGGTGTGCATCTCCAACTGCGACAAGATCACCCCGGGCATGCTGATCGCGGCCATGCGGCTCAACGTTCCGACGGTGTTCGTGTCGGGCGGACCCATGGAGGCGGGCAAGACCAAGCTGGCCGGAGTGAGCGTGAAGCTCGACCTGATCAACCCGATGATCTCCGCCGGCGACTCCTCCGTCAGTGACGAGGACCTGCTGGAGATGGAGCGCTCGGCCTGCCCCACCTGCGGGTCCTGCTCGGGCATGTTCACCGCCAACTCCATGAACTGCCTCACCGAGGCGCTCGGTCTGTCGCTGCCCGGCAACGGCACGGTGCTGGCCACCCACTCCGACCGCCGGGAGCTGTTCTGCGAGGCGGGCCGGCGGGTGGTCGACCTGGCCCGCCGCTGCTACGAGAAGGACGACGAGTCGGTGCTGCCCCGCTCGATCGCCACCAAGACCGCCTTCGAGAACGCCATGCGCCTCGACATCGCCATGGGCGGCTCCACCAACACCGTGCTGCACATCCTGGCCGCGGCCCGCGAGGGCGAGGTGGACTTCACCATGGCCGACATCGACCGGCTCAGCCGCAGCACGCCCAACATCTGCAAGGTGGCCCCGTCCACACAGGAGTTCCACGTGGAGGACGTGCACCGGGCCGGGGGGATCATGGGCATCCTCGGCGAGCTCGACCGGGGCGGGCTGCTCGACACGTCGGTGTCCACCGTCCACTCCGTCACGCTGGCCGACGCCCTCGAGGTGTGGGACGTGATGCGGGGCCCGTCGAGTGAGGTCGTCGAGTTCTTCCGGGCCGGCCCGGCCGGCATCCCCACCCAGGAGGCGTTCAGCCAGTCCACCAGATGGCCGACGCTCGACACCGACCGCGACAACGGCTGCATCCGCTCGGTGGCCAACCCCTACAACGCCGACGGCGGGCTGGCCGTGCTCTACGGCAACATCGCCCCCGACGGCTGCATCGTCAAGACCGCCGGCGTGGACGAGTCGATCCTGCGGTTCTCAGGACCGGCGAGGGTGTTCGAGAGCCAGGACGAGGCGTGCGACGGGATCCTCGACGAAGAGCATGGGATAGAGGCCGGCGACGTGGTGGTCGTCCGGTACGAGGGTCCCCGCGGCGGGCCCGGCATGCAGGAGATGCTCTACCCGACGTCGTACATCAAGGCCCGCGGGTTGGGCAAGGAGTGCGCGCTGTTCACCGACGGCCGGTTCTCGGGCGGCACGTCGGGCCTGTCCATCGGCCACGCCTCGCCGGAGGCAGCCGAGGGGGGAGCGATCGCGCTCATCCGTGACGGGGACATGATCGACATCGACATTCCGAACCGCACCGTGAACCTCAGGGTGGACGACGCTGAACTGGAGCGCCGCCGGGCCGCCGAGGATCAGCGCGAGGGAGGCTGGAAGCCCCCGGTCCGAGAGCGCCAGGTCTCAGCCGCGCTGCAGGCCTACGCGGCCATGGCCACGTCCGCCGACAAGGGCGCCGTGCGCGACGTGAGCCGCCTCAACGGATAGAGGCCGAGCGGGCACTCAGAGAAGGTCGGAAGGGACCGGCGGAGCCACCGCACGCACGCAGCCCTCGGCGACCGCGCATGCCGCCACCCTGGCCGCCACCCTGGCGGCGACCCGCCGATCGAAGACCGACGGCACGATGTAATTGCGGTCCAGGTCCTCATCTCCGATCACTTCGGCGATGGCTTCGGCTGCGGCTGCCTTCATCCGTTCAGTAATGCACGTTGCACCGGCATCCAGGGCCCCCCGGAATACGCCGGGAAAGGCCAGAACGTTGTTGATCTGATTGGGAAAGTCGGATCTACCGGTGGCCATCACCGCTGCCAGGCCGTCGACCTCCTCCGGCCGGATCTCCGGATCGGGGTTCGCCATGGCGAAGACGATCGGATCGTCCGCCATGGAGCGCACATCCTCTGCACTGAGCAGCCCGGGAGCCGACAGTCCCACGAACACATCCGCCCCGCGAATCACCTCTGAGAGCGATCCAGCCTTGCTATCCGGATTGCTGTGGTGCACAAACCACTGCTTGGCGTTGTTCAGATTGCTGCGACCTGCATGGATCGCTCCAGCACGATCGACGCCCACTATCTCGCCCACTCCAGCATCGTGGAGCATCTTTGCTACAGCCAGACCGGCCGCGCCCGTTCCCGAGATAACTACCGACACATCAGCGATCTGTTTGTTGACAAGCTTGAGAGCATTCCAGAGCGCAGCCGTCGTCACGATGGCTGTTCCGTGCTGGTCGTCGTGAAACACCGGAATGTCGAGCGCCTCGATGAGCCTCTCTTCAATCTCGAAGGCAGCCGGCGCGGCTATGTCCTCCAGATTGATCCCACCGAAAGAAGGGGCCATGCGTACTACGGTCTCGACTACCTCATCGGGTGTGGTCACGTCGAGACACACCGGAAACGCATCGACCCCGCCGAACTCCTTGAACAGCAGGGCCTTGCCTTCCATCACGGGCAGAGCCGCGGCGGGACCGATGTCCCCCAATCCGAGGACGGCAGTTCCGTCGGTGACGATGGCGACGATGTTCTTGACGATCGTGTGGGTGTGGCGCAGCATCGGCTCTCGATGGATCGCATTGCAGACACGGGCCACCCCCGGCGTGTACGCCATGGCCAGGTCGTGGGCGTCACCCACCGAACAGAGGGCATTGACCTCTATCTTTCCGCCCTCGTGGAGCCGGAACGTGCGGTCCCACCAATCGAGCACGGTCACGCCGTCGAGGTTGCTGACGGCCGCCACGATCTGACGGGCATGGTCGGGGGACTTGGCGAGTACGTCGATCTCCCGCATGATGACCGGACCCTTGGCTTCGAAGCCCGGAATGGCGGCGATGTTGCCCCCCGCGTCACCGATGGCGGTGGCGAAGCGGCCTAGCGTCCCGGGGCGGTTTCCCAGTGACACTTTGATTGTGATTGAGTAGGCCGGGGTGGGTGTGTCCAATTCAACTCCCTGGATGATCGAGTTCAGTAATCGTTCCCAATGCTTCGTCGTCTACTGTCCAGCAACAAGCACATAGTCGCAGACCACGAGTCAAGACTTTATCCACTATCATTCGCGTTGAATAATTTGAACCGTTGAAAGGAAGCGGTCAGTGGTACGACACATGTCAGATGAACACAAGGCTGCAAATGCCAAAGCTCGGGCCGAGAACAGGGCTGTGAGCGCTTATCTGGAAGCTTTGGAATCGAACCGGCCTCGACCGGGACGCAGGCGCACAGCCGAGTCCATGCGGCAGCGGATAGAAGCAATAGGAGAAGCTCTCGAGTCGGCAACACCGATAAGGCGGGTCCAGCTAGTTCAAGAGCGCATCGATCTCGAGCGGGCTCTCAGCGCACCTTCCGAGACGGTCGACATCAGCGAACTCGAGGACGGATTCGTGGGAGTCGCAGTGTCGTACAGCGGTCGGAAGGGAATCACCTACTCCGCATGGCGAGAGGTTGGTGTACCAGCTGCCGTCCTCCGACGAGCCGGCATCTCCCGCGGCGGCACCTGAAACCCGTCACAATCGAAGTTCAGCAGGCTGGGCCGCAGCCTCTGGGTGGAGGTCAATGATGCGGCGGGCCGCCTCGACTACCCGTGCGGTCTGCTCTGACGCCGTCCCCGTGAACCGCTCCGGCTCAGCCAGGAGCCGGGTCAACTCGGCGCGGACCAGAGGCACAAGATCGTCGGCCGCGAGTCGATCGAGCAGGCCGTCGAGATCGACGGGATCGTCGCGACCGGCTTGCTGGACCGCATTCCGGGTGGGTTCCGCCAGGAGTGCGTGAGCGGTCTCTCGCCCCATCCCTGCCTGAACCAGGGCGCTGAGCAGCCGGGTGGTCGCCAGCACGGGCACGAAGCGCTGGAACTCGGCCGCCATGGCATCGCTGTCGATCCGCAGTTCCTCCAGAACCGCCAGCGCAGTGTGAAGCAGCCCGTCGGCCGCGCAGAAGGAGTCGGGAAGCATGACCCGCCGGACGGCCGAGCAGCTCACGTCGCCCTCGTTCCACTGCCGCCCCGCCAGTGAGGCCGCCATGGCGAGATGACCGCCGAGCACGGCCGTGAGAGCACCGATGCGCTCGGAGGAACGGGCGTTGGCCTTGTGGGGCATGGCGGAGGAGGCGACCTGGCCGTCATCGAACCCTTCCGACGCGAGACCGAGCCCGGCCATGAGCCGCACGGTCGTCGCCAGCGACGCCGGCCCTGACACAGCCTGGACCAGCGCGGCCACCACATCGAGATCCAGAGAGCGCGGGTAGGTCTGCCCCGACGCGTCGAGCACCCGGCCGAAGCCGAGATGGTCGGCGACAAGGCGCTCCAATTCGTCGACCGCCCCCGCCGAGCCGAGCAAGTCGAGCTGGTCGAGGCGGGTGCCGACCGGTCCCTTGATTCCCCTCAGCGGGTACCGGTCCAAGAGCTCCGCGACCCTGGAGTACCCGAGCATCGTCTCCGCCGCAGCGTCCGCGAAGCGCTTCCCGAGCGTCGTGGCCTGCGCGGCCACGTTGTGGGTGCGGGCCACCATCACGGTCGAGGCATGGGCCTCGGCCAGATCGGCCAGCCGGGCGATCACTGCCACCAGATCGTCGCGGATCGCCTTCAGCGAGTCGCGGATCAACAGCTGCTCGGTGTTCTCGGTGACATCACGCGAGGTCATGCCCAGATGGATGGATTCGTGGCCGGCGAGGGTGCAGAACTCATCGATCCGGGCCTTCACGTCGTGACGGGTGACGGCCTCCCGGGTGGCTATCGACTCGAGGTCGACAACCTCCACTACCGCCTCGTAGGCATCTACGACGGCCTGATCGACATCAAGTCCGAGTTTGCGCTGGGCCTCCAGCACCGCCAGCCACAGCCGGCGCTCCAGCACCACACGGCGCTCGGGGGACCACAACGCCCGCATCCGCTCGCTGGCGTAGCGGCCCGCCAGCACGTTGGGGTGTGAGGCCTCCATTAGGTCCTCCTAGGCGGCTTCCTGCCAGTAGAGGTACTGGCTGCGGCCCGGGCCGACCCCGACGAGCCGGATCGGCACGCCGATGCCCTCCTCCAGGAAGGCGAGGTAGTCGGCGGCCGCGGCCGGCAGCTCGGCCGACGACGTGATGCCGCTCAGATCGGTGCTCCAACCTTCGAGTTCCTCGTACACCGGCACCGCCTTGTGGATCACCGACTGGTGGTAGGGCATGTGCTCGTAGCGCTCGCCGTCCAGCTCGTAGGCGACGCACACCTTGAGGCGGTCGAGCCCGTCGAGCACGTCGAGCTTGGTGAGGGCGACCTCGGTCAGGGAGTTGAGCCGCACCGCGTGGCGCAGCATCACCAGGTCGAGCCAACCGGTGCGGCGGCGACGACCGGTGTTCGTCCCGAATTCGACGCCGACGGTGACGAGGTGGTCGCCGACCTCGTCGAACAGCTCGGTGACGAACGGCCCCGACCCGACCCGAGTCACGTAGGCCTTGGCCACGCCGATGATCCGGTCGACATGGCGGGGACCGATCCCTGCGCCGATGCAGACACCGCCCGCTACCGGGTTGGACGACGTGACGAAGGGGTACGTGCCGTGATCGAGGTCGAGGAAGGTCGCCTGGGCCCCCTCGAACAGCACCTGCCGGCCCGACTCGAGGGCCTCGTGCAGCAAGGCTACGGCATCGCAGATATGAGGCTCGAGCCGGGGCGCGCACTCGTCCAGGTACTCGGCGACGATGTCGTCGGCCCGCATGGGCAGGCGGTTGAAGACCTTGGCCAGCACCTTGTTGGTGTGGCCCAGGGACACGTCGAGCTTGGCCCGGAAGATCCGTGGGTCGAGCAGGTCCTGCACCCGCAGCCCGATGCGCATCGACTTGTCGGCGTAGGCCGGCCCGATGCCCCGCTTGGTGGTGCCCAGCTTGGCGTCGCCGAGGTGGCGCTCGTGCAGCGCGTCGAGCTCCTGGTGGTAGGGCATGATCAGGTGGGCGTTTCCCGAGAGCCGCAGGGAGCTGCAGTCGACGCCCCGGGCCTGGAGCGCGTCCATCTCGGCGATGAGGACCCTGGGATCGACGACCACGCCGTTGCCGATCACCGGAGTGATGTGCTCATAGAGCACACCGCTGGGTATCAGCTGAGTTGCGAAGGTCTCGCCGCCCACTACCAGCGTGTGCCCGGCGTTGTGGCCGCCCTGGTAGCGGACAACCATGTCCATCTCAGCAGCGACGAGGTCGGTGAACTTCCCCTTCCCCTCGTCGCCCCACTGGGTACCGACGACAACGGTCGCAGGCACGGCGCTCTCCTTTAGGGGCGGGCGTTACCGTGCGATTGTACTGGGCGCGACACTACTCGCCGCGCCCGTCTCAGGTAGCAGAGGGGCCTGACGCTTGGGCGGCCACCTCGGCGGCCGCCGCGGCTGCGGCGGCTGGATCGAGGGCCCGCTCCAGAGGGTGCTTGGACTCGGTCGGGAACATGTCGGAACCCAGCACGTAGTGCAGGGGCATCCCGGTGGGAATGTTGAGGGCACCGATGTCGTCGTCGGAGATGCCGTCCAGGTGCTTGGCCAGGGCGCGGAGGCTGTTTCCGTGGGCCGAGACCATCACGGTGTGGCCGCGGCGCAGATCACCGACGATGGCGTCCTGCCAGTAGGGCAGCAGCCTGGCCAGCACGTCGGCGAGGCTCTCGGTGAGCGGTACGAGCCCGGGCGCGAGGTCCGCGTAGATCGGCGAGCCGTTGGGGTTGAACTCGTTGTCGCTCCGGATGGGCGGCGGCGGGGTGTCGTATCCCCGGCGCCACCGTTGGAGCTGCTCATCGCCGTGGGCCTTGCGGGTGGCCGCTTTGTCCAGCCCGGTCAGGTCGCCGTAGTGGCGCTCGTTGAGGCGCCAGCTCCGGCGGACCTCCAGCGAGCCGAGGCCGAGGTCGTCGAGCACGATTCTGGTCGTCTCCGTGGCCCGTCGCAGGACTGATGTGTGCACCGCGGTGGGGATCAGGCCGGCGGTGGCCAGCATCTCGGCGGCCCGGTGGGCCTCGGCTCGGCCGGCTGCGTTCAATCCGCAGTCGTACCAGCCGGTGAAGAGGTTCTTGTCGTTCCAGGTGCTGCGACCGTGGCGCAGAAGGATCAGGTCGTGAGCCATGGCTGCCAAAGGTACCCGGCCCGGCTCCGAGAAAGTTGATAAAGATAGACTCAAGTTTTTGTTGTAGTCAGGAATGAACTTCGCTACTCTGTGCGTTCTAGGTTAGGCAAGACATAAGTGAAAGGAAGCCTCACCATGCCAAAGGCCGTCGGTATCGATCTCGGTACCACGAATTCTGTCGTAAGCGTCCTCGAGGGCGGCGACCCCGTCGTCGTCCCCAACGCGGAGGGATCGCGCACGACTCCCTCCGTCGTGGCGTTCAGCAACGACGGCGAGGTGCTCGTGGGCGAGGTCGCCAAGCGCCAGGCCATCACCAACCCCGATCGCACCATCCGCTCGGTGAAGCGGCACATGGGCACGGCCAAGACGTTCAAGGTCGACGACAAGAGCTACGCCGCCCAGGAGATATCGGCCCGGGTGCTGATGAAGCTCAAGCGCGACGCCGAGGAGTACCTCGGCGACACCGTCACGCAGGCGGTCGTCACCGTGCCCGCCTACTTCGACGACGCCCAGCGCACCGCCACCAACGAGGCCGGCAAGGTGGCCGGGCTCGAGGTGCTGCGCATCATCAACGAGCCCACCGCGGCCGCCCTCGCCTACGGGCTCGACAAGGAGTCCTCCGATGAGATCATCCTGGTGTTCGATCTCGGCGGCGGCACCTTCGACGTGTCGGTGCTGGAGATCGGCGACGGCGTGTTCGAGGTCAAGTCCACCAAGGGCGACACCAAGCTCGGCGGCGACGACTGGGACGAGGCCGTGATCGACTGGCTCGTGGCGTCGTTCAAGGGCGACCACGGTGTGGATCTGTCCACCGACGCCATGGCCATGCAGCGTCTCAAGGAGGCGGCCGAGAAAGCCAAGATCGAGCTGTCCCAGACGTCGTCCTCGCAGATCAACCTGCCCTTCGTGACCGCCACCGACAAGGGTCCGCTGCACCTCGACTACACGCTGAGCAGGGCCAAGTTCCAGGAGTTGACCGCGCATTTGCTGGACCGCTGCCGCGGCCCGTTCGAGACGGCCATCTCCGACGCCGGCATCGCCAAGGGCGACATCCACCATGTTGTTCTGGTGGGCGGGTCGACCCGTATGCCGGCAGTAGCCGAGCTGGTCCAAGAGATGACCGGCCGCGAGCCCAACAAGACGGTCAATCCTGACGAGGTAGTGGCCATCGGCGCGGCCATCCAGGCCGGTGTGCTCAAGGGCGAGGTCAAGGACGTGCTGCTGCTCGACGTGACCCCGCTGTCGCTGGGCATCGAGACCAAGGGCGGCGTGATGACCACCCTCATCGAGCGCAACACCACCATCCCCACCCGCAAGAGCGAGATCTTCACCACCGCCGAGGACGGCCAGCCGTCGGTCGAGATCCACGTGCTGCAGGGCGAGCGGCAGATGGCCGCCTACAACAAGACCCTGGGCAAGTTCCAGCTCGTCGACCTGCCGCCGGCACCTAGAGGGATGCCCCAGATCGAGGTGACCTTCGACATCGACGCCAACGGCATCGTCCATGTGAGTGCGCAGGACAAGGCCACAGGCAAGGAGCAGTCGATGACGATCACTGGACAGTCGTCGCTCGACTCCGACATCATCGACCAGATGGTGTCCGACGCCGAGGCCCACGCGGAGGAGGACCGCCAGCGGCGCGAGGAGGCCGAGATCCGCAACACGGCCGACACCCTCGTGTACCAGACCGAGAAGCTGCTGAAGGAGCAGGCCGAAGCGGTGTCCGACGACGAGAAGGAGGCCATCAACTCGAAGCTCGCCGATCTGCGCAGCGCGTTGGAGGGCGACGATGTCGAGGCGATCAAGTCGGCCACCGAGGCACTCATGACGGCCAGCCAGGAGTTCGGCCAGAGGCTCTACGACGCGGCCGCCGCGGCCGAGCGCGAGCAGGACTCGCCCACCGACGCACCCGACGATGACGACGTGGTCGAGGCCGAGATCGTAGACGACGACCGCGAGACGGCGTGAGCGCATCGTCCCCCGACATCAGCGAGCTGGAGGCTGCCTCCGACGAGCCCGACGCGTCTGGCGCAGACAGCGGTGAGGCGGCCGAACCCGCGACCGCCGAGCCGGAGCCCGTCGAGGGTCAGACCGCCGGTGACGCCGAGCTCGACCTGGCCGCGGTCATCGCGGAGCGAGACGCCTACCTGGAAGACCTCCAGCGGGTCACCGCGGAGTTCACCAACTTCCGGCGCCAGACGATGAAGCGCAACACCGAGCTGGTCGCGCAGGCGGCCTCGAGGCTGGCCAGAGAGCTGCTCGTCGTCCTCGACGCGTGCGAGGCTGCGGTCGGCCAGGGCGTGGAGGGCATCGAGGCCTTGCAGTCGCAGCTGCTGGGCGTGCTGTCGTCGGAGGGCCTCACCGTGCTCGGCACGGTCGACGAGCCCTTCGATCCCGGCTTCCACGAGGCAGTCATGAGCGAGGAGTCCACAGGTGACGTCCAGGACGTTCCGATCGTGTCCGAGGTGCTGCGCACCGGGTACGCGTGGAACGGCCGGGTGCTGCGGCCCGCCATGGTGAAGGTGCGCGGCTGACAAGAGCGGGAATAGAAGCCCGAGCGGAACGAGGAGGTGACAGTGGAGCCCCAGCGGGAGTGGTTCGAGAAGGACTACTACAAGATCCTCGGTGTGGCCGAGGACGCCTCGGCCTCCAACATCACCAAGGCCTACCGCAAGCTGGCCAAGAAGCTGCACCCCGACGCCAATCCGGGCGATGAGGCCGTCGAGGAACGCTTCAAGGAGGTGGCCTCGGCCTACGACGTGCTCGGCGACGACTCCAAGCGCAAGGCCTACGACGAGGTGCGCCGGCTCGGTCCCATGGCGGGCTCGTTCGGCCCGGGCGGCCCGGGCCCGGCCGGGGGCTTCAACCTGAACTTCGAGCAGGTGGGCGATCTCGGCAACCTCTTCGGTGATCTCTTCGGACGGCGCCGCCGCGGCAACCCAGCCCAGCGGGGCGCCGACATCGAGACAGAGGTGAAGCTCGAGTTCGCCGACGCCGTGTCGGGGACCACGACCGGTGTACCCGTCACCGGTGAGGCTCGCTGCCGTACCTGCAAGGGCCTGGGCGCCAAGCCGCCGGCCAAGCCGCAGCCTTGCCCGACCTGTTCGGGCACCGGCGTGAACGACGAGAACCAGGGCCTGTTCTCCTTCAGCCGGCCCTGCGCAGCCTGCGCAGGCCGGGGAACCGTAATTGAGAATCCCTGCACCGCCTGCGGCGGCCGGGGCATGGAGCGCCGGCGCCGCGAAGTCAAGGCCCGCATTCCGGCCGGTGTGACCGACGGGCAGCGGATCAAGCTCGCCGGCCGCGGCGCGCCGGGCCAGGGACCGGGCGGCAGACCGGGCGACCTCTACGTGCGGGTCCATGTCAAGCCCCACCGGTTGTTCGGGCGCGACGGCAAGAATCTCACCCTGGTCGTGCCGGTCACGTTCTCGGAGGCCGCACTGGGCGCGCAGGTACCGGTGCCCACCCTCGACGGATCGACGGTGACCATTCGCATCCCCCCCGGCACAAGGACGGGCCGGCGCCTCCGCATACCCGCGACCTCCTCCACCGGGGGCGCCGACCTGATCGTGGAGGTCGAGGTCGTCGTACCCCAGGACCTGTCCGATGAGCAGCGGGCCGCGATGGAAGCCTTCGCATCCGCCGGTGGCGAGGACCCGCGGGCCCATTTCAAGAATGATCTCAACCACGGAGAATGACCGATGACCGATGACCGATTCCACCGAGCCGTTTACGTGATATCAGTGGCCGCCGAATTAGCGGGGGTCCATCCGCAGACGCTCCGCATCTACGAGCGAAGGGGCCTGCTCGCGC
>VXWX01000044.1 GCA_009835735.1 Acidimicrobiaceae bacterium | reverse complement strand
CCTGGCGGGACACTCCCTTGAGCTGGGCCACGTTCTCGGCGGTCTGGCCCATGGCGATGTAGATGTCGGGCAGGCCCTGCGGGGGAGCCCACGACGCTGCGCCTCCGGTGGTGCGGTCGGCGGTGCGTCCCTGAGCCTCGGCGAAGTCTTCGTTGTGGGGTCCGCTGTCGGCGGCTCCGTACTCGTAGCGCGACACGGTCTCGACGCCTCCGGCCACGAAGCAGTCGCCCTCGCCGGCCTTGATGGCGTGGGCGGCCATGCGGATGGTCTGAAGCGACGACGAGCAGTAGCGGTTGACGGTCACGCCGGGAGCATTCACCCCGGCGAGGATCGAGGCGACCCGGGCGATGTTGTAGCCACCCTCGCCGCCCGGTTGGCCGATGCCCCAAATAACGTCCTCCACATCCGCGGGATCGAGCCCGGGGACCTTGGACAGCACGTCGCCGAGGATGAACGCCGACATGTCGTCGGGCCGGACCTCGGTTAACGATCCCTTGACGGCCCGGCCGATCGGGGTGCGGGCGGTGGCGACGATGACGGCTTCAACCATGACGGCTCCTTGCGGGTTTGGGGGGTTCGTTGGCGGGCGTGCGCCGGGTCGATGCGGGCCTGCATAGGCTCGCGCCGGTGCACAACAGTAGCGACGGCACGGCCATTGACACCGAGCGGGCCTGGAAGCTCCTGATCGGCGGGGAGTGGGTCGCCCCGGCCGCGGGGACCTACCCGGTCATCGACCCCAACGACGGCACCGTGGTGGGCCACGCCCCCGAGGCGACCGGGGCTCAGGCCAACGACGCAGCCCGGGCGGCCCGCGAGGCCCTTCCCCGGTGGCGGGCCCTCAGCCCCGAGGAGCGCGGCAACCGCTTGGCCCGCCTCGCCGATGTGATCGAGCGCATGGCCCCGTCGTGGCTCGAACTGGTGCAGGCCGAGACCGGCTCGGTGACCTCCATCGCCAAGGGACTTCAGGTGGGCGGGCCCATGATCGAACGGTTCCGCTACTACTCGCGACCCATCAACGTCGACGAGGACGTGGCCCCGCTGCCGGCTGAGGCCGGCGCACTCGGTCCGGCCGGATTGATAGCGGCCACGGTGAAGCGCCATCCCGTCGGGGTGGTGGCCTGCATCACCCCGTACAACATGCCGCTGGTGAACGTGGCCGGCAAGGTCGCCCCGGCGCTGGCCGCGGGCAACACGGTGGTCATCAAGCCCGCCCCCCAGGATCCGCTGGGTGTGCTGCTGCTCGGCGAGGCCGTGGCCGAGGCCGGTCTGGGTGAGGGCGTGGTCAACATCGTCACCGGCTCCGGGCCGGAGGCACCTGCGGCCCTGGTGGCCTCCCGTGACGTGAACATGGTGTCGTTCACCGGCTCGACCGCCGTCGGCGCCCGGATCTATGCCGACGGCGCGGCCACCATGAAGCGGGTGCTGATGGAGCTCGGCGGCAAGGGCGCGCTGGTGATGACCGAGGACGCCGACGTGAGCGCGGCCTGCATGGGCATCGCCACCACCTGGGGACTCCACTCGGGCCAGATCTGCACCGCCCCGACCCGGGTCATCTGCCACCGCAGCATCCTCGACCAGACCGTGGAGACGCTCAAGACCTTCGCAAGCTTCATGAAGGTGGGCGACGGCCGTGCGCCCGACACGATCGTCGGCCCGGTCATCACCGAGGTCCACCGCGATCGGGTGGAGGCATTCATCGCGGGCGGCGTTGACGCGGGCGCGACCGCGGTGTGCGGCGGGGAGCGCCCCGACCTGCCCGGCTACTTCGTAGCCCCCACCCTGCTGGCGGACGTCACACCCGACATGGAAGTGGTGCAACAGGAGGCCTTCGGCCCCGTGGTGGTGGTGCTGGGCCATGATGACGACGACGAGGCCGTGGCGCTGGCCAATGACTCCGACTACGGGCTGTTCTCCTACGTGTATGCGGGCGACGCCAAGCGGGCCTACGAGATCGGCAGCCGCCTGGAGTCGGGCAACGTGGCCCTCAACACGGTGCAACCCCACATGTACGCGCCCTTCGGCGGCTTCAAGATGTCGGGCATCGGTCGCGACCGGGGCAAGTGGGGCATCGAGGCCTACACCGAGATCCAAGCCATCAACTGGCTCTCCTAGCCTTTCGCTGCGAACTGGGCCAACGGCACTTCAAGGCCCGGCGGGCAGGGTCTTGTGGGGGTTCATGATGCCTTGGGGGTCGAGGGCGTCCTTGACGGCGCGCATCAGCTCCCATTCGACGGGGGGTTTCTGGGGCCGGATGCGGCCTTGGAGGAGTTGGCCGATGCCGTGTTCGGCGCTGAGGGTGCCCCCGAAGCGGAAGGTGACCTCGTCGATCCGCTCCTGAAGCTGGTCGCGCACGGCCAGGAACGGCTGCACCTGTTCGTCGCGGGTGGGTAGGACGTACAGGTGGATGTTCCCGTCGCCGACGTGACCGAACCCGTAGGTCAGCGCACCGGGCGCCAGTTCGGCCGCGATGCGGCGGACCTCGTCGTGGTAGGGCCCGAGACGGTCGATCGGCACCGCGTTGTCGAACTTGAGGCCGTGCTCGTGTTGCGCCCACAGGAACATCGGCGACAACTCGTCTCGGATGGTCCACAGCCGTTCGGTGTGCTCCTCCGTCACAGCCACGGCCGCGTCGGTCACCCAGCCGCGCTCGGAAGCCTCGGCAAGGAACGCCCCCAGCCGCTCCGACACCGGCTCGGCCGCGGCCAGCCGCAGCAGGACGTAGAACTCGGCCCGGGTTTGCAGGGGACGGGAGAGGCCGAGCTTCTCACACACCCTCGCGAGCCCGACATCGGGGACGAGCTCGAACGCAGTCACATCGCCGCCGCAGCGGGCTAAGGCCAGCTCCAGCAACCGCATCAGGCTGCCGAGCCCGGATATGGCGGCCAGGGCGCTCTGGGCGTTGGGCGTGGCCGGGTGCAGGCGCAGCACTGCCCGGGTCACCACCCCGAGGGTGCCCTCCGCGCCGATGAAGAGATGCTTGAGGTCGTAGCCCGACGAGTCCTTGCGCAGGGCTCGCAGCCCGTCCCACACCTGCCCGTCGGCCAGCACCGCCTCCACTCCGAGCACCTGGTCGCGCATCGTGCCGTAGCGCAGCACGTTGTTGCCTCCGGCGTTGGTGGCAATTGCCCCGCCGACGGTGGCGGTACCCCTTGCGCCCCAGTCCGGCGCGAACTGGCGGTTGGCCGCGTCCGCGGCCTGCTGAAGCGCCCCGATGGTGGCACCGGCCTCGGCGGTGACGGTCCAGCGGTCGGGGTCCACAGACACGATCCGGTTCATGCGGCTCATCGACAGCACGATCGTCGGCATCGGGGTGTCGCCTGCGGTCGGGACGGCGCCGCCGGACATGCCCGTGTTGCCGCCCTGGGGCACGATGGCCACCCCGTAGGCCGCGCACGCCTGCACCACGCGAGCGGTTTCATCGACGGAGGCCGGACGGACCACGGCCAGGGCCTCCCCGGAGAACAAGCCTCGCTGGCCCGTCAGATAGGGCGCGGCATCCGATCCGGTGAGAATCCCGGCCGGGCCGAGATCAGAGCGCAGCTCGGCCACGAACGTCATCGGCAAGCCAGACTAAGCGGCCGTTGCGGCCGGCAACTGTTTCGCTCCGGTAGCTTGCCGCCCATGCTTGATGTGGATTCGCGGGCTCCTGACTTCAAGGCACCCGACCAGCACGGCAACAACGTGTGTCTCACGGACCTCCGAGGCAGCTGGGTGGTGCTGTGGTGGTACCCCAAGGCCTCCACCGCCGGTTGAACCAAGGAGGGCAGGGGGTTCCGTGACCGAGCCCCGGAGTTCGAGGAAGCCGGCGCAGTCGTGGTCGGGGCATCGTTCGACACGGTCGAAGATCAGCTGGCCTTCGCCGAGACCGAGAGTTTCCCGTTCGCATTGATCAGTGACCCTGACAAGTCAATCGGCCGGCGCTATCACGCCGAGCGCGAGCCGGGGGAGGACTACTACGAGTACGGGCTGCCTCGCCGCATCACCTACCTGATCGATCCCGAGGGCAACATCGCGGCGGCCTACGACCTCGCCGGCCAGGACCTCGCCAGCCACGCCGCCCAGGTACTAGCCGACATCGCAGCCCGCTCCTGACGGCCTCAGCCCGGTCGGCCTCTAGGCGGCGTTGTCGTAGACGGCCTTCTCGAAGTCGAGGAACCCGCCCACCGAGGTGGGGTCGGCGAAGGGGAAGATCTGGGTGGCCCAGAAGCCGCCCACGCCGTTGGCTCGGTCGATCCAGAAGTACAGGTTGGCCAGCCCGGCCCACGCCAGCGCGCCGGCGGGCCGGCCGGTGGGCGCCTCCTCTTCGTTGATCATGAAGCTCAGCGCCCAGGTCTTCGGCATTCCCGGGAAGAACTCGGCGTCGTTGGACAGGCGCGGGTTCGACACCGGAAGCACCGTCTTGGCCACCTCGGTGGCGCCCAGACCGGGCAGCATCTTGATGAACATGCCCTCGGGCAGGTGGTTCCGGCACGCCATCTCGACCGTCTCGGGCCTGAGGATCTGCTCGCCGCCGGGGCCGGCTCCGTCGTTGAGCCACATGCGGATGAACCTCGCGTAGTCCTCAGCCGTGCCGTAGAGGCCGTGGCCGGCCATGTGGATCTCCGGGTCTGGCGGCAGCTCCACCCCGGGAAGCGGTATGAGAGACCCGTCGGAGTCCTCGCGTGCGTGGATCGTCGCCATGCGCTCCCGCATCGCCGGGGTCATCGAGAAGGCAGTCGAGTCCATGCCCAGCGGCCCCAGGATCCGCTCCGCGAACACGTCGCCGAGCCGCTTGCCGGTGATGCCCTCCACCACCAGACCGGCCCAGTCGATGTTGGAGCCGTACTCCCACTGCTCGCCCGGGTCGAAGAGCAGGGGCGTCTCGATGGAGGCGTACGAGGCATCCACCACCCAGGGTTGGCCCTGCTCGTTGGCCAGCCTCGTGTACGTCTCGTTGAAGAAGTCGTACGTGAGCCCGGCGGTGTGGGTCAGCAGTTGGCGGGTCGTGATGTCGCTCTTGGGCGCGCGCAGCCTCGGCGATCCGTCGTCGCCCAGCCCCTCCAGAACCTGGAGCCCGCCGATCCTCGGCACGTACTCCTTCGCTGGCGCGTCGAGGTCCAGGTCGCCCTGTTCCACCAACTGAAGGCAGGCGGTGCCGCCGATGGCTTTGGTGGTCGAGAAGATCGCAACCACCGTGTCGGTGGTGAAGGCATCGCCCCCCAGAACGCGCTCGCCCCGAGCACCCGCATAGATGACGCCTTCGCGGTCGGTTGCGACCGCAGCCACGCCGGGCACGCGCGGCGACCCCGAGACAACGCCATCCAATACCGCGTCAGCGGCTGAACTGAGTCCGCCCATCACATTCTCCTCCCCATGACAACCGGATGTGGAGTCAACTCTCTCACCAAGTTCGCCTCCCGTCCACTGGCTTGGCTGCTGGCGGTTCTCGCAAGCCGTTCCTGGTCGATCTAGGTTCGTGGGCGTGATCGGCACCGCTCCGCTCGATGGGCTGCGAGTCGTTGAGGGCTCTGCCTTCGTGGCCGCGCCCTCGGGGGGAATGGCGCTGGCCCAGCTCGGAGCCGAGGTTGTGCGCTTCGACAGGATCGGCGGCGGCATTGACCACGGCCGCTGGCCTCTCACCGCCGAGGGGCGTTCGCTCTACTGGGCCGGCTTGAACAAGGGCAAGAAGTCGCTAGCCGTCGACCTCGCCAACCCCGCCGCCCACGAGCTGCTAGCCGAGCTGATCGGCTCGGCGGGCACGTTCCTCACGAATTTCCCGGCCCGGGGCTGGATGGCGCCCGAGCGTCTGGTCGCTCGTCGGGCCGACCTGGTGATGGTGGCCATCACCGGCAACCGCGACGGCACCACCGCCGTGGACTACACGATCAACGCGGCGATGGGGTTCCCGATGGTGACCGGCCCAGCCGGCGGCACGGAGCCAATCAACAGCGTGCTGCCGGCTTGGGACCTGCTGTGCGGTCAGACCGCGGCGGTGGGGATCCTGGCCGCCGATCGTCGCCGCCTGCTCACGGGTGAGGGCTCGGTGATGACTCTGGCGTTGAGCGATGTGGCGCTGGCCGCGACGGCCGCGCTGGGCTATGTAGGCGAGGTTCAAGTCAATGGGGCGGAGCGGCCGCGCTGCGGCAACGACCTGTACGGCGCGTTCGGCGCAGAGCTGTCCACCGTCGACGACCGGCGCTTCTACGCCGTCGCCATAAGCCGCCGGCAGTGGGAGGCGCTGCTGGAGGCCACGGACAGCGCCGCTGCCGTCGCCGAGATCGAGGCGGCTCGGGGTCTCGACTTTGCCGACGAGGGCGACCGCTTCGAGGCACGCCAGCAGATCAAGGCGGCAATGCAGGCCTGGACCGGCGACCGGCCATTCACCGAGGTGGCCGAACGTCTCGACGCCTGCGGGGTGTGCTGGGGTCCGTACCAGACCTTCACCGAGCTAGTCGCCCACGACCCGCGCTGCTCACCGGCCGGAGGGCTGTTCGTCGAGGTGGATCAGCCCGGTATCGGCCAGTACCTGGCCCCGATTTCGCCGCTGACACCCACCGGTGCCGGTGGCCGGACGATGAGCGAAGGGAGCACAGACGCGGTGGCTCCGGTTCTTGGCGAGAACACCGACGAAGTACTAGCCGAGTGGCTCGGCCTCTCGAGCGCCGCCATCGGCAGGCTTCACGACGAGGGGGTCGTCTCGGGCGCCGACGGAGGCTGAATCGGCGTAAATTCCTCGCTCTTGCGGAGATTGTATACCGCTGCTAAATTGTATACCGATGCTCGAAGCCTTCGAGACCTTCGCAACATCAATGGGGTCCACGACGTGGATGGAGAACGGACGCTGCATCGGTGAGAGCGGCTTGTTCTTCGCACCGTTTGCGGAGCGGCCCGAGGCCAGGGTGCGCCGTGAGGCCCGGGCCCGGTCGATATGCGAGCAGTGCTCCGTGCTGCCCGCCTGCCGTGACTATGCGCGCCGGAACCGTGAGTTGGGCTTCTGGGGCGGTGAGAGCGAGTCGGAGCGCGCCGAGGCGGGATTCGCGCCAACCACACCGATCGTCGGCCGCAAACGGGTGGCCGAGGAACGGGCCCGCGACGCCATGCGTCGCGTCCTGTAGATCAGCGGCGCTGACGTACGCCTGCCCGGCTAGTCGGGGCTCCGGTCCCGTGAGGCTGCGGGCTTAAGCACAATGACCAGGCTGCCCACATGGCGCTTGTCGGCGAAAGCCTCCTGCGCAACGTGGATCTCCTCCAACGGGAAGGTGCCGCCCACCACCGGCCTGACCTCCCCCCGCTCGATGTAGCCGACGAGATCGGCGAACACTTGGGGGGCATAGACGGTCGCGCCGTGCAGCTGGAGGTCCTTCAGGTACAGGGTGCGCAGGTCGAGATCCACGATCGGTCCTGCGATGGCCCCCGACGTCACGTAGCGGCCGCCCCGGCACAGCGCCTCGAGCCACCCGCCGAAGCTGCCGCCACCGACGACATCGGCGACCACGTCGAAGCTGCCGCCGTTGGCCTCGGCAGCGGCCGCGACGACATCCCGGGATCCGCGATTCACCACGGCGTCGGCGCCCAAGCCGCTCACCGCGGCCCGCTTGGACTCGCCGGCGACGGCCACCACCCGAGCCCCGCGGCGCTTAGCCAGTTGCACCAATGCGCTGCCCACGCCGCCGGAAGCGCCCGGGACCGCGATCGTCTCGCCCGATTGCAGGTCCACTCGCTGGAGCATGTGCTCCGCGGTCGACCAGGAGCAGGCGAAGCTGGCCAACTCGATGTCGGTGAGACCGACCGACACCGGGTACACGTTCTCTTGCGGGACCGTGCAGTACTCGGCGTACCCGCCGTCGCGCTCGCTGCCCAGATAGCCGGTCAGGTCGCGATCGGCAGGACGGTCCCGATCGCGTAGCCATGGGTCGATCAGCACCCGGCGGCCCACCAACCCGGAGTCCGCACCCTCACCGGCCGCCACCACCACGCCCGCGATGTCGGCGCCCTGGATCCGGGGGAAGGACAGGCCGCCGCGGCCCCAGGCCGAATCGGTGGGATCAGCCTCGGCGAACCCTTGCGAAGACGTGGCCGAGGTGACCGAGCGGCTGTACCAGCCGACACGGGTGTTGATGTCGGTGTTGTTCATGCCGCAGGCCGCCACCCGCACCAGCACGTCGCGGGGGCCGGGACTTGGCACCGGCACGTCGTCGCGCACCTCCAGCATCTCGGGCCCGCCGGTGCCCAGTAGGACCGCGGCCCGCATGACTGCGGGTAGATCAGATCCGGTCACGGTGGGTGACGACTCCGATCATCGTGCTCATCGGGTGAGCCGGTGGGCGTGCATGGCCTGATAGTGGGGCAGGCAGTCGGCGTAGGCGTCTCTGAGGAGTTGGTTGTGGTCGATGGAGACATAGTCGCGCTTCTGGCGTGACAGTGTCGTGGACTCGGCCAGGTTGGCGTGCCAGGTGCCGGTCTCGTACCAGGTGTGATCTGAGGCCTTGCTCGTGCCCCACTGAAGCGCCTCCGGTTTGAAGTCGATCCCCACCGCCTCGCACCATGCCGCGGTCACGCCGCTGGGGTCGTCCAGCATGTCGTCGGCGTCGATGACGGGAGGCGGAGCCCCGGTCTGCTGCGTCACCAGGTCGAACAGCGCCCGCTGCTCGGCGAAGCCGGTCTCGTCCAGGGTGAAGTCCGTCCACTGGCCGTACATCGAGGTCAGCGCCTTGGCGGGATCGCGGATCAAGAAGGAGTGGTTGAACGCATCGAGGAACGGCACCTCCGCTTCGCCGGGACCGGTGGGGGGAACCACCCAGTCGTGCATGTGGGTGACGTAGTGGGGGAAGTCCTTCATGAACACCGGTCCCCGTCTGGCGGCCGCCACCAGCTCTCCCCAGACCGACTCGTAACTGAGTTCCGGCCGGTGCTGGACGTGGCTGTCGGGCGGGCGGGTGTCGTTGCCGATCGAATACCAGACCTCCCCGAAGGGCTCGTGCGCGATCTCGTGATCGCCGCGCTGCTTCATCATCCGCTCGAAGGCGGTCGAGGTCGAGCGGGGTACTGCCCACAGCACCAGGATCGGGATCATCGGTCTCGCTCCGTTCCGTCTAGTCGGCGGCACGCTCACCTCTAGGCCCGCAGCCGGGCGTTAGTCGGATCGTGGACAGCCTCGTCCAGCACGCGGGCCGGCCGCAGGTCACCAACGACCCGGACCTCCAGCGTGGTGCCGGGCTCGGCGTGCTCGGGGGCCAGATAGGCGAAAGCCAGACTCTTGCCGGTGTGGAAGCCGTAGGCGCCGGAGGTCACCAGGCCGACGGCCCGCCCGCCGGCATAGACGCCGTCGGCTGCGTGCACATCGGCGTCGCCGGCTTCCACGGCCAGATAGGCGAGCCGCCACCGGTAGGGCTCCTCACCCGAGGCAGCCGCGGCCCGGCGGGCCAGCAGTGCGTCGCGCCCCACGAAGTCGCCCTTGTCGATCTTTACGAACCGGTGCAGACCGGCCTCGTCCGGGTTCACGTCGTGAGTGAGCTCGCGACTGGTGAAATAGCGCTTCTCCATGCGCAGCGAGTCCAGCGCATGGTTGCCCGCGTCAGCCACACCCAACGGCTCGCCGGCAGTCCGGAGCGCGTCGTAGACCGTGCCGAGATCCTCGACCGGCATATGGAGCTCCCAGCCGAGCTCCCCGGTGAATCCCACCC
Source organism: Acidimicrobiaceae bacterium (assembly GCA_009835735.1). Lineage (GTDB taxonomy): Bacteria > Actinomycetota > Acidimicrobiia > Acidimicrobiales > Aldehydirespiratoraceae > Aldehydirespirator. The sequence continues at coordinate 2,009 of VXWX01000044.1, read as the reverse complement.
TCAGAGCCCGCACGTTCGGCACGCCGGCCACCGTGATGACCTGCGCCCGCAACCATCCGAAGGCCTCGTTGCCCAGATCGGCGTCGGTGAGGCCGGCCAGCAGTCGCCGGGCCTCGGGCCCGGTGACGTTGAGCACCCCCAGCTCCATTGACCGGGTCACCAGCTCGGCGTCGGCGCCATCGGGCCAGTGCGTCTCGAAGAACTCACGATCCTTGCCCTCGCCGGCGGCGGCCGACACCAGGTAGAGATGGTCGGCAGCCAGACGGGTGACCGTCAGCTCGCTCTCGACGCGGGCCTGCGGCGTGAGCAGGTAGGTAAGGCCGATGCGTCCGACCGCAGGCACGTTGTTGGTGGTGAGGCGGTCGAGCACCGCGGCCGCGTCGGGGCCGACAAGGTCGAACTTGGCGAAGGCGGTGGCGTCGAGGATCCCCACCCGCTCCCGCACGGCTCGGCACTCCTCGGCCACCGCGTCGAACCAGCCGGTGTGGCGAAACGAGACCATGTCCTGCTGCGGCAGCCCTGCCGCGGCCGGGAACCACTTGGGCCGCTCCCAGCCGTAGACCTGGGTGAACACTGCGCCCTTGTCGTGCAGGCGCCCATACAACGGCGTGGTGCGGTAGGGGCGACCGGCTGGCCGTTCCAGCGTGGGCAGCGGGGTCTGGTGGCGGTACTGGTGGTCCTCGGCCCCCTTCACCCGGCCGTAGGACATGATGTCGGCGCGGTCGATGTAGCCGAACCGGCGGGCGTCGTAGGCCCGCACGCTCACGCCGGTGGTGCCGTGGACCATCCAGCGGGCCAACTCCCGGCCCAGGCCCGGGCCGTCGGCGATGCCGACCTGCACGCCGACCATCTGCCAGAAGTTGGGCACCCCCGAAGGGCCCAGCAGGGGCTCGCCGTCGGGCGGGTACGAGATCGCGCCGCAGATCACCTGCTTGATGCCCAGCGGTTCCAGCACCGGCATCCGCTCGAAGGCCCGCGCCAGCCATGGGCCGACCCGGTCGAAGTCGGCGTCGAACAGCGGGTTCTCCAGCGACCAGTCCGGTCCGTCGCCGTCGTGCCAGACAGCCTCGGCACCGGTCTGCTCGTAGATCCCGATCAGGCCCGACTGCTGCTCCTGGCGCAGGTAACCCGACACATAGTCGTCGCGCACCACCGGCAGCTCCCGGTCGAGGTCGCCGAACTCGGGCACCGGCTCGGTGAGAAGGTAGGTGTGTAACACGTTGGCGATGGGCACGTCGAGGCCGACCATGCGAGCCACCCGGTGCGCGTAGCAGCCGGCCGCGTTCACGACGTGCTCGGCGTGGATCGTGCCCCGCTCGGTGTCGACGTCGAAGCTGCCGTCTCGCCGCCGGCGGATGCCCAGCACCCGGTTGCGCCGGCTGACGGCCGCACCCAGGTTCCGGGCGGCTCGCACCATGGCGTTGGCCGCGCCGGCGGGGTCGACGTGGCCATCGTCGGGGGTGTGGACCGCGCCGAGCATCCCGTCGGTCAAGTAGAAGGGATGCAGCTCCGAGATCCGCGACGGCCCGATCCATTCCATGGCATTGCCCACGTAGGCGGCCGGGCCGAGCTGGGCCCGCAGCCAGTCGACCTCCTCGGTGTTGTAGGCCACTCGCAGGCTCCCGCTGCGGTGCCAGGAGGTGGCCACCTCGCTCTCGGCCTCAAGCGACGCGTACAGCTCGCAGGCGTAACGCCGGAAGGACGCTAGCGCGTAGCCCGACACCGAGTGGGTGACCTGACCCGCCGCGTGCCAGGTGGAGCCCGAGGTCAGCTCGGCCTTCTCGATGAGAAGGCTGTCGGTCCAGCCCTCGTGAGCCAGGTGGTATAGCGCACTGGCGCCGCAAATCCCGCCGCCGATGATCACGACCCGGGCCGAGTCCGGCAGGGTGGACCCGGCGCGTGCGCTCTCGCCGGGCAGAACCGAACCTTGCTCCACGTCAGCTCCTCCCTGCGGGGTCCGGCCTCAGCAGGCGCCGGCGCGCGACGCTATCGCCGCAAATCGGGCACAA
>VXWX01000045.1 GCA_009835735.1 Acidimicrobiaceae bacterium | reverse complement strand
TGGCGATGACGACGATGATCAGGTTGAAGATGTAGGCGGGGATGACGGTGATGGGCCGCAGCAGCACCGTGAGCCGGTTGCGGCCTTCTAGCGCGGGGGAGAAGCTCGCCGACGTCTGCGTACGGCCGGGATCGGTCGGCGAGGTGTCGAAGTCAAATGGCGGGTACTGGTCGGCGAGGAAGTAGGCGTAGGCCCAGACGACGGTGCTGTAGCGCAGGTACATGGCCTGGAAGCCGGCGAGGCCGGCGGGCAGCTTGCCGGTGAACAGGATCACGATCCACGAGATGAGGGCCACGATCCAGCTCACCACTGCGAGCACGTATAGCACGACGTAGTGGGGGATCAGCAGCAGCCAGTGCACCAGCGGCCGCCAGTTGGCGATCCGGTCAGGCGTGTTGATCTGAAGCGATGCGGGATAGCTCATACGCGCACCCTAGATCACCCGATCCCGCAGTCCAAGACCCTCCGGGTGACTCGCCACCGGAAGCGGGTTGAGCCTGTCACTCGGCCATCGACGCCTCGTCGACGCCAGTGACGAGGGGCTTAGGCGGGAAGTGCAGCCCGTCGTAGACGACCCGCTCGCCAAGGGGAGCCGACAGCTCGATGGTCACCGCGGTGGATGGGTTGCCCGGACAGGTGGCCCCGCCAGCGACGGGCACCACGGCGAAGGCCACCAGCACCGCGTCATCGGTCTCGATCACCTGGGGGCCTCTGAGCGCGTCGCCCATCTCGCGGCCGCTGGCGCAGCCCCATTCGGTGGCCAGTAGGTGGATGACGGTGTCGTCGGGTTCGGGGCGGGTGCTGCGGGCGAAGGTCACCTCGACGCGGGCCAGCCCGGGCGGCAGCGGGATGACTGGCTCGCAAGGTGGGCCGGCGGAATGTGCTGAGAAGATCCACCGGTCGCCGCGCCGCTCGATGCTGGCCAGACCGAAGCCGCCATCAGATAAGGCCGCGAACGTGGCGAAGTCTTCGTCGATGCTGATCACGACCCACCGTCCCCGGGGCAGGGGCTCGCCGCCGGCGGTGTCCAACTCGGCCCTCAGCACGTCCACCGCCGGATGGTCGATGTCGTCGATCGAGGGCGGGTCGATCATCTGCGAGTAGCGCACCGCAGGAGTTCCGCGACACGACACGAGCGGATCCTCCACATCCAGGTCCGGGATCACGTCCAGCGGTCCGCTGGGCGGTTGCGGCGTGCGGGTGACATTCACGCACAGCACCGACGGGTCGGGTACCCGCTCTTCGATCTCGTCGAGCGCGCCCTCGGGCGGGTTCACCAGATCGAGGGTCACCCGCTGGCGCTTTATGTCGTATCCCGATCCATCCAGGCCGAGGTCACTCCAGTCCTCCCAAGGGATGGATCCCATGAGCTCTTCCCGCAAGGCCTCCACCTCGAGTTCGCTGAATCGGACCCGCACGACATCGATCACCACGTCGTCGCGCTCGCCGAGCGGCCGGGGATCGGTGATGGGCGGGCGCGGCCGCATACCCACTGCATCGTCCGGGGAGGGGGCGCGGGCCAGGACCGCGGCCCGGTGCGGCTCGGGGTCGTCGGTGAAGCCCATCACGAGCACGCCACCCCTGTCGCGGTCGATCCAGAGCCCCGCGTAGGTGTCGGGATGCTCCATCCCGTAGGTGGCCATCACGCCAAGGACTATCGGGTCGGGATTCTGGCGGCCGCTGAGTTTGCCCTCGAGTCGCGACCCCAGCTCAGGGAGGTCCTCACAGTTCGCCAACCCGGCCGGACCGGCGGGCACATCCTGGGCTTCGGGTGGGTCCTGGGTTGCGGGCGCGTCCTGGATGGCGGGTGGGTCCTGGTCGGCGGGTGCATCCTGGGCTGGTGCAGCCGTGCCGGCAGGCTCTGATGTGGTGCTTACGACCTCTGTGCTCCCAGAGCCAGGCTCGACTCCGCAGCCGACAGCCAGCACGGCCACAACCGCAAGCAAGGCCGCAAGTCTCATGACCGTTTGACGACCCGGCGGTGCCCTGAGTTCCCCACGCCGACCCGATACCGCTAGTCGCGTGGGCCGTGCACTTGGATTTCGACGATGACGCTGGTTCCGTCGCCAGGTCCGTCAGCAAGGAATGAGGGAGAGTAGGGATCGTTGGACACCGCCGCGAGCCAGTGGTATGGCACTTCGCCGATGACCTCTAGCTCGAAGCCGAGCGCCGCGCTTGCCTCGTCGAGGGTCATTCCGACGCGGGCGTGGCCGAAGCCATCGCCGGTCCCTTCGATCCCAGTAGTCGGGCTCAGCGACTCGGGAAGGAGCCAGATCACCGGCATCGGGAAGGGTGCGGCTTCGATCTCGTTGGGGCCGGCTTGCAGGATGTCGCCGATGGGTCCCGTGTCGAAGTGCTCATCGATGGCGACTCTGCGCCTTCCGTCGGGCCAGTCGACTGTCATCGACTCGGAGCCCTTGTTCCACACCTGTACGTTCTGGAACTCCGCCACGACCACGCAGCGCTGAGTCAGGGAGCGATCCCACAGGATGATCCACGGCTCGGGACCCTGGAGCGCCACGCAGTCTTGATCTGGGACCATCAACTCGAACGCCGCAACCGGCTGCTCGTCCGAACGCAGCAGGATTCCGGCCCCGATCCCTGCTGCCACGAGCACGGCGACTATCGCAGCGGCGCCGACAGCCAGGTTTCGTCGACGCCGTCGGCGCTTCGATGAGCCGACCTCGCTCACGTCGCCAGTGTCGCGGTTCGTGGCGTCCATAGCCAGCGCGATTCTCGTGCAGATCGTCGACAAGTGCGTCCACCGATCTCGCGGACGCAGCGAAGTGGTCGCGTTCAATCGTCACATCCGGCGCAAGCACAAGGAGATACTGCAACGACGGCAGCCGTCAATTGACAGGGGGTGAATCAACCTGAGCGGTAGGCGTCTCGCCGGTGGCTGACGGGGAGGACGACCACCTCCTGTGCGGTGTCGTCGATCCGGTAGAGGACGCGGTAGGTGCCCCGTCGGGCGCTCCACAGGCCCTCCAGTTCGTCTCGCAGCGGCACGCCGACCCTCCGGGGGCTGTCCAGAAGCGGCCCGGTGATCAGTTCGACGACCGCGGCCGCGACCGCCTCGGGCAGATCCTCTGCGATGGCCGCGGCCGCCGGTCCCGCGACGACTATCTGATACTGGCGGCCGGCGTTCACGAAGGCCGCAGCGCCCTGACGGCCTCCACCCCGCGCACCACGTCCCCCTCGGCGTAGGCGCGGTAGGCGTCGGTGAGTTCCGCCACGGCCTCGCGGTCATTGAGAACGGCCAGCGTTTCTTCGAGCGACTCCAGGTCGTCAGGGCTCATCATCACCGCTGCGGGCGAGCCGTTGCGAGTGATGACGACACGCTCGTGGTGGGCGCTGACCCGCTCGACGAACTCCGAGAACCTCGATCGGACCTCACGCAGCGATTCGCTCACCATGTACACAATTGTACCACGCTCAGGCGTGTTCAGTCGGGGTGGTGGAGGGTTGGGCGGTGGGTGTTGAAGAAGGGGCCTTGCTGGGCTTCCAGGGAGGCGGCCAACCGGTAGGGGACCAGGTCGGCTTCGACCGGTCCGACGATCTGCATGCCGATGGGCACGCCGGTGGAGGCAGCCAGGCCTACGGGGACGCTCATCACCGGGAGCCGGCCGAGGATGTTGAACGGGTAGGTCATGCAGAACGTCAGCATGTCGCGCAGCGCGGCGGGGTCGGCGTCGTCGCCCCGTCCGAGGTCGGCGGGGATGTCGTTGCGGGTCAGGGTGGGGCAGACGAGAGCGTCGAAGCCGGCTCCGAACACCTTGTTTCGCAGTTCGAGGTACATGTGGTCGCCGTACTTCCAGCTTTCCCACCACTGCTCCACGGTCACGTCGGGCGAGTCCTCGAACCAGTCCCGGATGTAGGGGGTCAGTTGGTCCCATGCACCGTCGGGGAGCACGCTCATCAACATGCTGCGGCTCAGGAAGTTGAGGTGGGTCACGGCGGTCGATAGGGCCTCGTCGGTCCAGTCGAGTTCGACGGGCTCGGACTCGATCCCGGCCTCGGCCAGGGCAGCGGTCGCGTGGGCGAGGGCCTCAGCCGCCTCCCTGCCGACGTCGAAGTAGCCCAGGTCGGTGCTCACCGCCACCCGCATGCCCCGCCCTGACGGGACGGGTTCGGGGAGTTGGTAGGGCTCCAGGGAGAACATGTCTGTGTCCAGGGGGCCTGAGATGGCGTTCTCGAACAGCGCGGAGTCGTTGACGGTGCGGGCCAGCGGGCCCGACGCGGCGTAGGTCTCGCGGTTCCAGGGCCAGTACTCGGGGACCCGTCCCCACGGCGGCTTGAAGCCCACCAGGCCGTTCAGCGACGAGGGGATGCGGATCGATCCGGCGATGTCGGAGCCGGTGGCCAGGGTCGAGCTGCCGGCGGCCAGGCTCGCCCCGGACCCGCCGGACGAGCCTCCGCAGGTGAGGTCGGGGTTCCAGGGGTTGCGGGTGACGCCGTGCAGGTGCGACCAGGTCACCGCGGCCATCGAGAACTCCGGCGTCGCGGTGCGGGCATGCACGATGGCGCCTGCGTCGATGACCCGCTGGGCGATGGGGTCGGTGTCGGTGGCGACCTGGTCGGCGAACAGCAGCGAGCCCTCGGTGATGCGCTGGCCTTCGATGTGGGGCTCGTCCTTCACCGCCAGCGGAAGTCCCTCCAGTGGGCGGTTCGTGCCCTTGGCGTAGGCGTCGGCCGCGGCGTTGGCGGTGGCCAGCGCCTCCTCGAAGAAGGTGTCGGTGAAGGCGTTGATGGTCGGCTCGACCTCCTCGGCCCGGGCGATGACTGCCTCCATCAGCTCCCGGGGCGACAACTCCCGCCGCCGGAACAGCTCCACAGCATCGGTCGCTGACAGGTAGCAGAGATCGGTCGTGGAAGTCATTCACCGACCTTATGCGGCTTGTCGATCAGTCCCGTCCTAACCTGTGGATCGGAGGCGACACTCAAGACGAGACCGATGCAAGGAGGCTTGAGAGTGCTCATCAGACGAATGATCCTCGCCTGCGCTGCGGGGCTGCTGGCCCTGGTGGGACTGGCGGCGTGCGCAGAGGATGACGTGGCCGGCGTGGGAGAGACTGCGGTGGCGGCTATGTGGGGGGTCGACGGCGCGGCGATGGGCACCGTCACCTTGGAGCAGGGGCCTCACGGAGTGCTGATCTCAGCCGATGTCAGCGGCTTGACCGAAGGCGGCCACGGGTTCCACATCCACACTGTTGGGTCCTGCTCGCCGGACTTCTCCGCAGCCGGTGGACACTTTGCGCCCGAGGGTCGCGGCCACGGCTTCCTGTACTCCGAGGGAGCCCACGCCGGCGACATTCCGAACATCTATGCCGCCGGCGACGGCACCGCCCGGGCCGACTTCTTCACCGATTGGGTGACTCTGGCCGCTCATGGCACGACATCGGTATTCGATGCCGACGGCTCGACGATCATCATTCACGCCAAGCCGGACACCTACGGCTCCGAGGCCGGCGCCGGCGACCGGGTGGCCTGCGGAGTGATCACCCGCAACTGAGCCGAACGCTTGGCGGTCAGGCTGAGCCCGCGGTGGGGGCCTCGGCTCGTAGGTCCTCGAAGGTCTGGCCGGTCACATCGAGGTAGAGGCTGAGCGGGCACACGTCGATCTCGGAGCCGTCTCCCCAGGCCACCGCGCCGGAGTCCGCGACGATGTGGGCCGAGCGCCAGAAGTCTTGGTTGGACCACTGGCTGAAGATCCCGCCCAAGGCGGCGCTGTCGGACAAGTCGATTACGCCCTCGGCGCCGTTATCGAATCTGACCCAGATCCGGTAGGGCTCGCGTACTTCGAGTTCGACCACCTGAGGTGACGCCACGACTCCGATGCTTACTGCGATGCGTCAGGAGCGAGGCGGGATCCGCACCGGCACGGGCGCAGTCATTCGCTGACCCGTCGCCAACAAGGGCTCTGTGGCTCCTGGTTCTCGGGCCGACTGTAGAACTCGTGCTCCTCCTCGGGGGTCATCTCAGGTTCGCTAATCGTTAGCGCTTCGTTGAATTCGGTTCGCTCGGCGCTGGTCATCGCATTGAGCCGCCGGGTGCGCAGTTCTTCGATGGTGGTGCGACCCATCATTCTCTTTCCTTCGCGGCGGTCAGCCATTCAAATATACTGTCATTAGCTGGTGATACATGGAAAATTCTTCATTTGTACTGCTTGCATGAATGTGTAGTCGCCTCGCATGTTGCTACGGTGCCGTCGTGGGTGCTTGGGAACAGGGCCGATCAACGGTTGAGTATCTGGTGTTCCACGGCCGACTTGAGCAAATTGCGGCTGAGGGCACCCGTGATGCTGCTGGCGGGCTGCTTGACCGGGCCGAGCGACGCCTGACAACGGCGTCGGCCGGTCTTGGCGAAGGCGATGTAGAGGGTGCCTTCGTCGCCGCGTATGACGCTTATCGGATGGCCGCAGAGTCGTTGCTGTTGTGTCAGGGCCTTCGCTCCACCGGAGGAGAGGGATCGCACGTCACTGTCGAGGATGCCGTCTCAGCCCAGTTTGCGAGCGTGATCAAGGCGTTCGCGAAACCGACGTTCGAGAATATCCGCCGGATGCGCCACAGTGCCCAGTACTTCGACCCGGACGGTCCCACGATCACCCATGACGATGCGGCGTGGGCGATCTCGACCGCACGGTCGGCAGCGGAAGGCGCTAGGCGTGTCAGCGAGAACGGGGGCCTGTCTCGGTTCGAGCTGTCCTGAGGTCGATCTCCACTAGCGGGCGCTGGGCGACGGTGGCGTGGAAGTTGCCGGTGCCGGTGCTAATCCAGTCGGTGGGCCGGACGGTGGCTTGCACGGGCCGTCCCAAGCGTTGCTCGGCTGTGGCCGCCGCCGCGTACAGCTCGTCGCGGTCGGGCGATCCAAGTACCAGTACGTCGATGTCGCCGACAGGACGGTCGGCTTCGTTGCCGAGGAGGTGCGCCGCCCACGATCCGTAGATGTGCGCGGCGTCGATGTTGTCGATGGGGGCGAGCACTGCGGCCAGGACTCGGGGCGGGCCGAACGCCTTGACCAGCACGTCTGCCAGTCCGCGGTAGTAGGGGCTGCCGGTGTTGGCCCGCACGAGTCTGGTGTTCCCGATCTTGCGGCTAGTCACGAGGCCTGCTGACTCGGCCCGGTCGATCTCGCGATGCACGGAACTGACCGGAACCGACACAAGAGCGGCGAGACCGGTCAGACTGGCTTCAAGTTCAGGGTCGCCGAGCAGGAGTGCCAGCAGCTCGCCCTGCTGCCGTGACCGCAGGATCGGCAGCAGACTCGGCGCCGGTCCTCTTTCCATAATCAGGGAAGTATATTGCTAGAAGCGGGATTATTGGCTGTGCTCGTGGTGGCGGGCTCGGCTCGTCGGGTAGAACAACGCAGTACTGTGCGGGCGTGGGCGCTCAGCGAGTTGTCATTGTGGGTGGGGGGTTTGCTGGGCTCAGTGCTGCCTACACGTTGAAGAAGCGGGGGGTCACGCCGCTGGTGCTTGAGGCGCTGGATCGTGCTGGTGGGCGCGGCAAGGGCGAGGAGGTGGACGGGTTCTCCCTGGACATGGGAGCGTTCGTGTTCACTTCGACCTACGACACCGCGTTCGGGTTGTGCGAGGAGCTGGGGCTGCCGCTGGTGCGGTCGCAGATGAAGTTCGGCCACTTCCGCAATGGGCGGTGGGTCACGACCACGCCGGAGCAGTCGATGTGGAACTTCGTGCGGCACCTGCGGACGGCCATCACCATGGGGTTCGGGTCGCCCGCTGGCATGCGTGCCGGCTCCAAGGTGATGCGACAGATGCATCGGCAGGAGGACTACCTGAGCTTCGCGAGTGACAGCCCCCTGGCCGAGATCGACGACGACGAGTCCTACGGCGACTACCTGAAGCGGCTCGGTGTGCCGAGGAGCCTGCGGTTGACGCTCGGGGGACCCCTCAAGATGGTTCTAGGCGATCCGGAACCCGCCGGCCAGGCGCTGATGCGGGCGTACATCGGGGAGACGATGCTGAGCAGCGGCACGGTGTTCATGCCCGAGCGCGGCATCGGATCCTTCAACGCTGCGCTGGCCGCGGCCTGCTCCAATGCGATCCGCGTCTCGACGCCCGTCCGGCGCATTGTCGTCGCTGACGGGGCGGCGACCGGCGTAGTAACCGACGGCGAGACCATCGAGGCGGATGCGGTCATCTGCGCCGTGCCCGGCACCAAGGTCCCCGATCTCATTCCGGAGCTGCCCGCAGAGACTCGCCGCGCCCTCAGCACCGTCAGCTACTCGACCGGTTGCCGGGTGGTGATCGGGCTCGACCGTCCGCCGCTGCCCGCGGGCTGGCACGGCGCGCTCTTTCCGGAGGACGACGACGCCCCGCTCCTGCTGGACAGGTCCGCCTTCCTGCCGGACTGCGCGCCCGCCGGCCACGGCCTTCTCGACCTGCTCATCGGGCGCGACCGAGCCAGGGAGCTGATCCCGCTCGACGACGAGGAGATTAAGCGCCAACTGCTGGGCACCGCCCGCCGCCATGCTCCCCCGGGCTCAGCCCTTCCCGGCGACGACGAAGGCCTGTTCTTCCGCGTCTACCGCTGGGAGGAGGCACTGTGCATGGGATCACCGGGGATGCTCGCCGCCATGACGGAGATTCCGGGGCAACTCGCAGGCAACATCGACAACCTGTTCCTGGCGGGCGACTACATGGGGATCCCGTCGGTCAACGGTGCACTCTCCAGCGGCCACAAAGCCGCCACCCAAGCCGCAGACCTCCTGTCATCCCGCCCCACCTAGCCGCCGCCAGCCACCGTTCTGTGAGCAACGAAGCCGCCTCAGTCGGCATATCTGCTCACAGAACGAACCTAGAGTGGTCGCGTGGGTCGGATGAGGTTCGGACTTCTGGCGCTTGCTGTCGTGGCGCTGCTGGCGGCGGGGTGTGGCGAGGCCGACGACGACGCCGGCGTGATCACTACCAGCGCGGTGAGTGCGGCGCTGGCCGACACGGTGGAGGTACCCGTCTATCAGGTGACCACCTCTGCCACCACGCTGCTCACGATGCCTGCCATGGGCGCTGATGCAGATCCCCAGCCGACGGGCGTGTCACCCACGGTGGTCGCCACCGTCGCTCATGACCGCCAGCACTTCTTCATCAGCATTGCGCTACCGCCGGGCGCCCAGATCGCCGGTGGTGACGCGATCGAGTTCGAGATGTGGAGCGACAGCGAGCGTCTGGTGATGGACACTCGCGACTATCAGCGGCTGCTGGATGCCGCTCCCGGCACCGAGTTGGGGCCGCTAGAGCCAGGACTCTTCTCTGTCGACCTGGCCGCCATAGGGTCAAGCCACCCAGGGCTACTAGGTGCACTGGTTGGCGTCTCGCTCCCTTCTCTGAGGGATCTGGCCGACAACCTTCCCGCAGCCCTGGACACCATCGAACAGATCTCGGAGGATCCCCCGATCTTTGTGGGCTCGACTACTGCTGCGAGCCTGATCCGCGCTCGGGGCGCCGATCTCGAAGTCGCGATGCGCTCCACTGTTGCAGGGATGGCGCTGACTTCCCCAGCGGATGTCGATGAACTGACCGAGCTGTTCACTGAGGTCTTCAGCACCGCGGCGGCAGAGGTCGTGATCGAGCTCGACGATCAGGGCTTGGTGAGCGTCCTGTCGACCCGAGAGGACATGTCGGGTCTCTTCACCGCTGTCTTGGAGGCGGAGAGTCTGGCCGCCGGTGCGACGGATCAGGAGATGCGAGAGGCGCAGCAAGCTCTTGAGGGTGCTGAGCTCATCCTTGAGACTCGCTCGGTGTACGAGACCGACGTTGAGCTGGAGGTCCCGCTGCTCCCGGCAGCCACCGAGGACCGCACCGACGAATGGCGCGAGTTCCTGATCGACGCCGGCTTCGATAGCTGAGGGCTGGGGCTAGTCCGGGCGCCAAGCCTCGAGCTCTATGCCTAGGCCGTCGGCTATTCGGTTGGCGTAGGCGTAGTAGCCGACCACCTCGACGATGTCGAGGATGTCGCGGTCGGAGAACCCGGCTGATCGCAGCGCTTCGACATCGGCGTCCTCCATGGCGCCGGGCGTCTTGGTGAGCTTGACCGCGAAGGTCAGCATCGCCGCCCGCTTGGGCGACAGCGGGGCCGTCGTCCAGTCCTGCTCGACCGCGGCGACCAGCTCGTCGTCGTTGATCAGCCGGCGCAGACCGCTCCGGTGGTGGACCACTCAATAGTGGCAGTCGTTGGCGAGGCTCACGACCAGTGCGATCAGCTCGCGCTCGACCTTGCGCAGCGTCGCCGTGCCGGCCATGGCCGACTCGTACAGGGCCAGGTGGGCCCTCATGCTGCGTGGGTTCAGCGAGTGCACGGCCAGCACGTTGTCGACCCGGCCGTACTTCGGGTCGACGACCCGCGGGTGGATCTCGCCGAGCTCGCCGTCCCATGAGTCGTCGGGGATGATCTCGATGCGCGCCATGGACCCAGCGTCTCACACATCCGGACCCGTCAGGTGGCTTCGAGGGTACGGTCGGTGGTCGTGGACGTACCGCAGGAAGCTGTCGATGCGCTTCATGGGGTCGTCGCGGCGATGCCGGGTGGCGGCGAGAGCCGGCCCGGCCAATTCGAGATGTGCGAGGCGGTCGCGTCCGCCCTGGACCAGGACCGGCATCTGGTGGTGGCGGCCGGCACCGGCACCGGCAAGTCGATGGCCTACCTCGCGCCGCTGGCAGCGGGCGGGAAGAAGGCTGTCGTGGCCACCGCCACCAAGGCCCTCCAGGACCAGCTCGTGGACAAGGATCTTCCCCTGCTGGCCGAGGCGCTGGGCATGCCGCTCAAGTTCGGCGTGCTGAAGGGCAGGTCGAACTACGTCTGCCGCAAGAAGCTCGCCGACCTGGCCGCGGCGGCCGGCAGCGGGCAGCAGCAGCTGATCGCCGCAGACTCCGCCGCCGAGGCCGGGCGCATCCGCGAGGAGATCAGCCAGCTGGCCGCCTGGGCCGACGTGACCGCCGACGGCGACCGGGCCGGACTCGACTTCGAGCCGTCGGTGCGGGCCTGGGAGGCGGTGAGCGTGTCCGGGCGGGAGTGCCCGGGCGCGGCGAACTGCCCGTCGGGGCCCGAGTGCTTCGCCGAGCAGGCCCGCGACAGGGCTGCTGAGGCGGATGTGCTGGTGGTGAACCACGCCCTCTACTGCTTGCATGTGTTCACCGAGGCGGAGATCCTGCCGCCCCACGATGCGGTCGTGCTCGACGAGGCCCATACCCTCGAGGACATCGCAGCCGGAGCCGCCGGGGTGTCGATCACCGGAGGCCGGTTCAGGCACGCGGCCCGGGCGGTGAGGGCCGCGGTGGGGCGCTCGGCGACGGCCGACCGCGTGACGGAGGCCGGCGACATTCTGCGGGACGCTCTCGACCCCCACCGCGACACGCTCCTGACGTCTCTTCCCGACGACCTGATCGAGACGGTCGCCGTGTGCCGGGGACGGCTCGGCGCGGCCGGCGCCGAGGTCCGCGAGGCGCAGGGCGACGAGACGCGGCGGAGGATGGCCCGACGGCTCCTCGACGCCCTCACCGCGGATCTGGCCCGAGCGTCTGACCCGGACAACGAGGACGCCGTCTGGGTGGAGGGCTCCACCAGGAATCCGGTGTGGCGGACCGCCCCCGTCGATGTCGGCCCGATGCTGGAGGAGCGGCTGTGGACGAGCACTCCGGCGGTTTTGACCAGCGCGACCGTCCCCATCAACTTGGCCGACAGGCTCGGGCTGCCCGACGACGGCCACGACAGTCTCGACGTGGGCAGTCCCTTCGACTACCGCAGCCTCGGCCTGCTCTATTGCGCGAAGCATCTGCCCGGCCCCAGGGACCCTGGATGGGCGCAGGCCGTGCAGCAGGAGATCGCCCGGATGGCTGTCGCAGCCGGAGGGCGCACTCTGGCGCTGTTCACCAGCTACGGGGCCATGAGGG
>VXWX01000065.1 GCA_009835735.1 Acidimicrobiaceae bacterium | reverse complement strand
GTCGAAGGGGGACGGTCGACGCGAGTCGACCAGGACGCAGTCGTGTCCGAGGCGCGGGCCCGGGCCGGGGAACTGGCCGAGAGGATCAAGCCCCGTTAGTGGCCTGCCCCCGGGGCTAGGTGGAGCGGAGGGACTTCCAGAGGCGCCGGTAGGCGATCGAGAAGGCGTCGGTGGGCAGGGCCACCTCGCCGGTGTCGTGGAGGCCGAAGGAGACCTGGCGGGGTTGCAGGGCCTCGCAGATGACCCTGTCCTCCTCGTTGACGGCCGCCTGGAAGTCACGCCACGGCTCGACCGGGTCGTTGCCCAGGTTGGTGCGGGCGCTCTGCTGGAACACCAGGCTGGACGTGGCCGACTCGGGCAGGGCCGACAGCTGGATGCACTCGATCTCGCCGTCGGGGTAGGTGATGGTCAGCTCGCACGAGAACGGGAACGTGAAGTCGTAGCGGTAGGCGGCCTCGACCTCCTCGACGGAGCCGTCGAGGGTGTTGCGGTACTGCTGGTACACCCCGACGCTGGATGTGAAGCCGCGTTCGGTGGCGGTGATCTTCTGGGGGGCCACCGGCCGGTCGCTGGGGCCGAACGTGACCCGGTGGATGGTCGAGAAGTGGGCGATGTCGTTGAAGTTCTCGGCCACCCGGCTGGCCGACACATCCCAGCGCACCGGACCGATCTGGAAGGCCTGCACATCGGGCCGGTCGTAGAACCCCCAATCGGGCGGATCGTCGGCGGCCGGCTCGCCCTCGCAGGCCCACACCAGCCCGTGGGATTCACGGGTGTGGACGGTCTCCAAGGTCAGCCGTTTAGGGAGCCGGGCGTCGGGGCGAGCCGGGAAGGCCACGCACCGTCCGTCGGCTGCGTAGCGCAGGCCGTGGTAGGGGCACATCAGGCAGTCGCCGTCGTAGGAGCCCATGCTCAGGGGGCTGCCCCGGTGCGGGCAGCGGTCCGAGGCCACGCAGGCCTCACCGCCGCTGCGGAACACCACCAAGGGCCGGCCCAGCATCACCACCCCGACCGGACCGTCGTCGATGGCGTCGGAGCGGGCCACCGGATGCCAGTGCCGTTGCAGGACGTCGAGTTCGGCCGGCTCGGTCACGGCACCGCTCATGCCGCCGCCGGTCCCAGGACCGGGTCGAAGGTGTCCATGGCGGCCACGTCGACCGTCCCCACGTCGGTGATGGCGTAGTCGGGGATCGAGGTGATGGGCAGGAAGAACAGGTACATGAAGGGCCAGTCCACCGTGCAGCCCAGCGCCTTGGCCGCCCGGTCGAGCCGTTCCTCCTCGGCCAGCATGTCGGCCGGGTCGAGGTCGGACACGATCCCGCCGATGGGCAGGGGCAGGAACTCGACCACCCGGCCGCCGTCCACCACCACCTGTCCCCCGCCGTGGGTAGCGAGATGGTTGACGGCTGTCGCCATGTCCTGCGGCGACGTCCCGATCACCACGATGTTGTTGTCGTCGGGGGCGCTGGAGGTGGCCAGCGCGCCGGAGCGGATCCCGAACCCGGCCACGAACGCGGTCGGGCGGTTGGAGTTCTTGCCGTAACGCTCGACCACGCTCACCAGGGCCAGGTCACCGCCGATGTCGGGCTCCACCCGGCCCTCGGCCGCTTGCAGCAACACGTCGCGGCGCTTGCGCACGAAGATCTGCTCGGTCACCTCGATGGCCAGCACCTCGACCGGGCCGTCGGGCAGGTCGGTGCGCACCGTGAAGTCGTCGGCGGTCGCGGGTGCCATGGGGAACGGTCCGGTCAGCAGGCTGTCGCGGCTCGGCGGCTCGAGGTCGATGGCCATCTCGCCGTCGCGGGCCACCACCTGCCCGTTGGCCATCACCATGGAGGGCCGGAAGTCCTCGAGGTCCTCCACGAAGAGAATGTCGGCGTAGCGGCCAGGCGAGATGGAGCCGACCATGTGGTCGACCCGGTAGGCCTCGGCGCCGTTGATGGTGGCCATCTGGACGGCGGTCATGGGATCGACGCCGGCGTCGATGGTCATGCGCACCATGTTGTCGAGGTGGCCCCGTTCGAGCACGTCGCTGGCCACCACGTCGTCGGTGCAGAAGCTGACCCGGCGAGCCGCGCCCGGCGCGTGCTCCAGAACCAGCCGGATGTTCTCGTTGAGGAAGTGGGCGAAGGACGACTCCCGGATCACGACGTACATGCCGTTGCGGAGCTTCTCGAGGCACTCGTGGGAGTCGTAGCTCTCGTGGTCGAGGCGGATGCCGCCGCAGGCGTAGCTTGTCAGGTCGGCGCCGGTGGCCATCGGCGCGCAGCCCAGCACCGGCAGCCGGTTCTCGCGGGCGATCTCCATGGCGGCCAGCACGTCGGGGTCGCCGGTGGTCACGAACTCGCGCACGGTCTCCCACACACCCACGCACTCCGGCCAGCGCTGGGCGGACCGGTGGTCGTCGGGGCCGAAGTAGTGGCCCACGGTGGAGGTGGGCAGGGTGTAGGGCGTCTTGCAGGGAGCGCCCCACAGGACCCGCAGCGGGGTGCCCTGGGACTCCCGCAGGAAGGCCTCGGCGCCCTCGAGACCGGCCACCACCAGGATCTGGTCCAGGCCCGACACCACGTTGATGGTCCCCAGCGGCACCAGCATCTTGGCCGCGCTGGTGATCGACAGCTTGGAGCACTCGATGTGCTGGTGGCCGTCGAACAGCCCGGGCACCAGGTGGCGGCCTTCGGCGTCGATGATCTCCGTGTCCGGTCCGGTGTGGGCCGACACGTCGCCCAGCGCGACCACGGTGTTGCCGTACACGGCGATGTCGGCCTCATAGACCTCGGCCGACACCACGTTGACGAGGCGGCCGTCCCGCACCACGGTCGTGGCTGGGACGCGGGCCGCGCCCGCGGCCACCAGCTCCGGGATCGGGGGCTGCCCGGTCACGTCGCCGAACCCGCCGCCGCGGCGTCGACCCGGCGCAGGTACTCGGCCCGGCTGCCGTCGTCGAGCCAGCTGATCTCGAAGGAGTTGCGCACCAGCCGCACCACCTCCTCGGCGCTGAGGCCGACCTCGTCGTGGACCCGCATGAAGTTGTCGGCGATGTAGCCGGGGAAGTAGGCCGGATCGTCGGAGTTGACGGTGACCCGCATCCCCCGCTCCAGCATGGACTTGATGGCCGCGGCCTTGGTGCCGTCGGTCACGTAGGCGTTGGAGATCGGGCACACGGTGAGGCCCAGCCCCCGCCGCTTGATCTCGGCCACCAGCGCCTCGTCCTCCAGGCAGTTGACGCCGTTGTCGATGCGCTCCACGCCGATGTCGTTGAGGCACTGCCAGATGTGGGCCACCGAGTTCTCCTGGTCGACGTCGCAGTGCATGGTGAGCCGGTAGCCCTGGGACCGGGCGTCGGCGTACACGTCGCGGAACTTGATGGGCGGGTTGTTCCTCTCGTCGGAGTCGAGGCCGACGCCGAGGATCCAGTCCCGGTACTCGGCGGCCTGCTCCAGGGTCTCGGCCGCGGACTCGGCCGACATGTCCCGCAGGAAGCACATGATCAGGTGCGAGCGGATGCCGAGGCGCCGCTGGGCGTCGGCCTGGGCCCGGCGCAGGCCGGTGATCACCGTGCCGAACTCGATGCCGCGGGTGGTGTGGGCCTGGGGGTCGAAGAACATCTCCACGTACACCAGGTTCTGGCCGGCCACCTTCGTGAAGTAGGCCATGGCCAGGTCGTAGAAGTCCTGCTCCACCAGCAGGACGCTCATGCCCTCGTAGTACTGGGCCAGGAACGACGGCAGGTCGTCGAAGTCGTAGGCGGCCCGCATCTCCTCGACACCGGCGTAGGGCAGATCCAGGCCGTTGCGCTCGGCCAGGGCGAACTTCAGCTCCGGCTCGAGGGTGCCCTCCACATGCAGGTGGAGCTCGGCCTTGGGTACCGACTGGATCAGATCCTCTACGGAGCCCATGGCACGTCCTCCCTTGTCTCGGTTCTGTTGGTGGTTCTATCGGTGTGTCTCAATCGGTCAGCCTCCGGCCGCCACCAGTATCACCCTGGCGGGCGACTCCGATGCCAGGCGCCAGCGGGTCTGGACCCACGCCGAGTGGAACATTACGTCACCGGCGCTGAGGGTCACCGGCGGTCGGTCCTTGAACTCCACATGCAGCGATCCCTCGATCACATAGATCGCGGTCTCGTCGGCGGACTCGAACCACTCGTCCACGTCGGGCCCGGGCTCGATCCGGAAGTCGCCCAGTTCGGTGATGCGCCGCCCGCCCCGGTAGGCCGTGCGAGCCGTGGTGGCGTTGGGCAGCTCGCTCACCGGCATCTGGTTGAGCTCCGCCGCCCGCAGGATCTCGACCCGGGTACCGGACGGCGGATCGGGCAGCAGGTCGGACGGTCTCACGTCCAGGGCCGCGGCGATGCGGTACAGCGTGGCTATGGCCACCGACGTGCGTCCGGCCTCGAGCTGGCTGAGGAACGGCTGGCTCACGTCAGCGGCTGCGGCCAGCTTCCGTCCCGACAGCCCCCGCCGGGCGCGGATCGCCTTGACCTTGGCCCCGATCTCAAGACCCAGATCATCCGGCATGGGGCTGCGTTCCCATGTTGGGCCGGATCGTGGTACAAACCGGAGCGAACCGGACGGCCCGGTCCGATCGCGGGATTGGAGAGGCTGAGCCTGTATGGCTGGTGCGAACAGCGAGTGCCAGAACGGGGCGGTCCTGGACCAGTGGCATCCGTTGGGCGCCATCGACGAGGCGGAGCCCAACGTGGTGCACGTCACCCGGCTCCTGGGCGAGTCGATCAGCTTCGCGGTCACGCCTGAGGGCCGCTCGGCCGCATGGCGAACCCGGGGCGACCTGGCCGCCGGCATGCCCGTCGACCCCGAGTCGGTGGCCGGCACGCTGCCCAGCCGCTGCGAATTCCTCTACGTGTGGACGAGCCTCGGCGACCCGCCCGAGCGGTCCTTCGAGATTCCCGAGTTCTTCGAGCCCGACCGGCGCAACTTCAACGCGTGCACGATCGGCCTGCACACCTCCGCGCCCCGAGCAGTCGAGAACTTCCTCGACATGGGCCACTTCCCGTTCGTCCATGACGGTCTCTTGGGCTCGGAGCCCCGCACCGAAGTGGTCGACTACAACGTCCACGTCGACGGCGACACCAACGAGATCTGGGCCACCGAGTGCCAGTTCTGGCAGCCGGCCGCGTCGGCCACCGCCACCGAGGGCCAGATGGTCGACTACATCTACCGGATCATGCAGCCCTACTCGATCCTGCTCTACAAGTCGTGCCCGGCCGCACCCGAGCGGATGGACCTGATCGGGCTGTTCGTGCAGGCGACCAGCGAGGAGCATTGCCGGGGCCACATGTTCTTGAGCCTCATCGACGACGAGAGCAGCATCGGGCACATCCGGCGGTTCGTGCAGACCATCTTCGCCCAGGACGTGCCCATCATCGAGAACCAGAATCCGAAGCGGCTCCCGCTGGACCCGCAGGCCGAGACCCCCATCCGGTCCGACCGGGCGTCCATCCTCTACCGGCGCTGGCTCAGCGACCTCGGCGTCACCTACGCGGTCATACCGGCGGCCTGAGTGCTTTGACAGGGTGATAACTGGTTCTTATCATCTGATCGCAGTTTGCTTCAAGCTGATCCGCATGCAGTCAGCACCCGTTCATCGGCCTGAGCGGGCGAGGAGGATGACCCGGTGACAGCCGATCCGTTCACTCTGTGGCATCCGGTGGCGTCGGAGCACGACGTGCCCTACCGCCACGTCCACCACGGCCAGCTTCTGGGCCGGGAGCTGGCGGTGTGGCGGGCCGACGACGACTTCGTGAACGTGTGGGAGAACCGGTGCCTGCACCGGGGGGTGCGGCTGTCGATCGGCAGCAACGACGGCACCGAGTTGCGCTGCCAGTACCACGGCTGGCGCTACGCCAACCGTTCGGCGGGATGCACCTACATCCCGGCCCACCCGGCCGACGCCCCGGCCCGCACCATCTGCAACCGGACGTTCCCCACGATGGAGCGATACGGGCTGGTGTGGTCGGGCGAGGAGCCGGTCGGCGAGCCGCCGACCGTCGACGTGCTGGAGGCGGGCACCCCGTTCGGGCTGCGCAACCTGCCGGTCCACGCCCCCGCGGATCTGGCCGTCCGGCATCTGCAAGCCCACCGCTTCCTGCCTTCCGACCGGCTCGATTCGGGATCGGTCGCGATGTCGGTGGAGTGGGCCGACGAGTACTCGGTGGCGCTGACCGCCGCCACCACCGACACTGACGACGGCTCAGCGTCTACCGCCGTGTTCTTCGTGCAGCCGGTGGACTCGGGCCGCTGCGTGATCAGGGCCGTCCTGGCGGAGACGCCGGCGGCGAGCGACCAGATGGCCGTGCTGCGCCACCACGCCACCGAACTGAACGCCCTGGTGGCCAGGATCGAGGCCGAGGCCGCCCTGCTGCCGGCCCCCGAGCCGATGGTGCCGGTGTTGCAGCAGGTGCCGCTGCATCTGGCGGAGGTGCCGGAAGCGCCGAGCGGCCGCCAGGCCGCGCTGCGGGTGCAGGTGCGCCGAAAGTGGGAGACCGCGGCCGGGGTGGCCGCCTTCGAGCTCGCGCCGATCGAGGGGCTGCTGCCCACGTTCCAGCCGGGAGCCCACATCGACGTCCATCTGCCCAACGGGCTGGTGCGCCAGTACTCGATCACCAACGGCCCCGGCGAGACGTCGTACTACCGCCTCGGGGTCAAGCTCGAGCCCGACTCGACCGGGGGGTCGGTCTGCCTGCACTCCACGGTGCGCGAGGGCGACGTTCTGGCCATCTCCGAGCCCCGCAACAACTTCCCGCTGCGGCGCGACTCGATGCGGACGATCCTGCTGGCCGGCGGCATCGGCATCACCCCGCTGCTGGCCATGGCCCAGGCGCTCGACCGCATGTCGCTCGACTTCGAGTTGCATTGCTTCGCCCAGTCGGCGGAGCACACCGCCTTCAGCGATGTGCTCGACGGGTTGGGCGAGTCCGTGGTGCGCCATCTGGGGCTGCCGCCCGATGAGACGGTGGCGGAGATCCGGCGGCTGGTGGCCGCCCCCGACGAGTTCACCCACGTGTACGTGTGCGGTCCCGGACCGATGCTGGAGGCCGCCCGGCGGGAGGCGGCTGCGGCCGGCTGGCCCGACGATCATGTCCACTTCGAGTACTTCAAGAACACGACCGAGATCGACGACTCGTCGACGTTCGAGGTGGCCCTGGCCCGCTCGGCCCTGACCGTGACCGTCCCTTCGGGGTCCACCATCCTCGAGGTGCTGCGGGAGAGCGGCGTGCCTCTGCCCTCGTCCTGCGAGCAGGGGGCGTGCGGGACGTGCGTGGCCACGGTGCTGGAGGGCGAGCCCGACCATCAGGACGTGTATCTCAACGACTCCGACCACCAGGCCGGCGACCGGATCATGACCTGCGTGTCGCGGGCGTTGTCCGACCGGCTCGTGCTGGATCTGTGAGGCGGGGCGGCGAGCGATGATCAAGCTCTACGACTACGTGCTGTCGGTCAACTGCTACAAGCAGCGGCTGATGATGAGCATCCTCGACGTGGAGTACGAGACGGTGCCCGTGGACTTCTTCCCGGGGTGGGAGCACAAGGGCGAGGAGTTCAAGAAGATCAACCCGCTGGGCCACATCCCGGTGATCGACGACGACGGCTACATCCTGTGGGACGCCCACGCCATCCTGGTGTACCTGGCGGCCAAGTACGACCCGAGCGGGCGCTGGTACCCGACCGGCGATCCCGGGCTGCTGGGCGAGACCGCTTCGTGGATGCTGTTCGCGGAGGGGACCACCAACACGGCGTCGGCGGCCCGGCTGTGCATCAACCTCGGCTACGACTTCGACCTGGAGGCGTGCCAGGCCGGCGCCCACCGGCTGTTCCGGGTGCTGGACGAGCATCTGTGGTTCCGCGAGCGAGAGGGCCGGGAGTGGGTGTGCTCGGGCGCGCACCCCACCATCGCCGACATCGCCCTGTTCCCCGACGTGGTGCTGTCGGAGGAGGGCGGGATCTCCCGCCTCGACTACCCGGCGTTGAGGCGCTGGACCGACCGGGTGAAGCGGATCCCCGGTTTCGAGGGGATGCCAGGGATCTTCCCCGCCTCGCAGGGGCGCTAGCGTCTCACAGCCATTGACTGGCGGTGGGCCGTTGCAGCTGTTGACGAATCGGGAGTTCATCGAGGACCTGCACCGGGCCTTGGCCTCGGCCGAGCGGCGGGTGCTGATACAGGTGATGACCTTCGACGGCGACGCCTCGGGCCTGGCCGTGGCCGACCTGCTGGCCGGGACCGCCCGCCGGGGCGTGGACGTGAGGCTGCTGGTCGACTGCTTCGCCCTGCGCTACGTGAGCGACCGCAAGGACACCGACCCGTCCGTGCGGGATGAGGCCGCGGAGACGAAGGCCATGTTCGACCGGCTCAGGGCCGCCGGCGTGGCCGTCACCTTCACCCAGCCCTTCGGGCCGGTGAAGTTCTTCGGCCTGAGTCGCAACCACAAGAAGCTCTACGTGGTGGACGACCACGCCTACCTCGGCGGCATCAACATCAGCGACCACAACTTCGCCTGGCGGGACTTCATGATTCGCACCACCGACCCCGCCATCGTGGACGCCCTCATCCAAGACTTCGCCCGCACCGAGAGAGGCGACCGGCGGTCAGTGAACACCACGGTCCTGACCAATAGGGAGATCGAGCCTGCGTTCACCGAGATCATCAACGGCGCGAACCGCAGCGTCGTGCTCGCCTCCCCGTACTCCCTCGACGTCGGGATCGTCAAGCTGCTCGGCCAGGCCCGGGCCCCAGCCAAGGCAGTCATCACGGCCCAGCAGAACAACTACCGCTGGCTGCGCCTGGTCGAGCCCTACATCTGGAGCCGCCTGGCCCGTGCCGGCGTGGAGTTGCGCACCTACCCGGACTTCTTCCACGCCCGCTTCCTGCTGGCCGACGACGACAAGCTGCTGGTCGGCTCGTCGAACTTCAGCCGCCACAGCTTCCGCTGCAACCAGGAGATCTGCCTGCTGATCACCGACGCAGAGTTCATCGACGGCTTCAAAGCCCGGATGCTGGCCGACACCGGCCCCCTCGAGGTCGACCAGTCGGCGCATCAGAGGGGTGCGGGCGCCGTTTGGGGCCGGGTGGTCGCCCACTTCTACTTCTACGTTGTCATCGGTGCGGCCAAACTGGTGGCGCCCCTGTCGCCCGCGCTCGCCCGCCGCTAGGACCCTCACCAACGCCGTGGGACGAGGCGATTGCGCCCGCCCCCAGCGGATGCCAGACTGATAAGCAGTATTTATCAGAGCGGGAAGACTCGGACGACACAGTGGAGATCACACAGCCGGCCTGCACCGACCCGGTGATCTGGAACCAGTGGCACGTGATCAGCGCCCTCGACGAGGTCCCGGCGGGCGTGGTGAGCGAGACGCTGCTGCTCGACGAGCGGATCAGCTTCACCACCAGTCCTGACGGCGAGTACCGGGTCTGGCGGTCGTCGAGCCGCCTGCCTGCCGGCGCCGAGATCGACGGACCCGCATCGCTGAACGGCCTCGACGCCCTGCCGGTCAAACCCGAGTACGGCTACCTCTGGACCAGCCTCGGCGAGCCGCCCGACGACCTGTTCCCGCTGCCGGAGTACCACCACCCCAAGCGGCGCAACATGAACGCCGGCAGCGTCGGCGTGGCCACCTCGGCGCCCCGGGCGGTTGAGAACTTCCTGGACCTGGCCCACTTCCCCTACGTGCACGAGGGCTCCCTGGGCGTGCTGCCCCACACCGAGGTGGCCGAGTACGACGTCGAGGTCCGCGACGGCGAGGTCCACGCCACCAAGTGCGACATGATGGTGCCCAAGGTGGGCGTCAACTTCGACGAGCCGTTGGTCATGCGCTACCGGTACCGGGTCCCGCACCCCTACTGCGTGATGCTCTACTACGACAGCCTCCCCGACCCCTCCCTGGAGGACATCTGCGCCATCTGGGTGCAGCCCATGACCGCGGACCGGGTGCGGGCCCACAACTACATGGGCGTCATCGACGACACCAGCACCAACACCGACATCAAGGGTTACCAGCTGCTGATCTTCGCCCAGGACAAGCCCATCCTCGAGAACCAGCACCCCAAGCGCCTGCCCCTCGACCCCCGGGCCGAGACTCCCATCAGGGCCGACCGGTCGGCCATCGCCTACCGGCGGTGGTTGTCGGATCTGGGCGTCACCTACGGCGTGATTCCCGCCGGGCTGTGAGCCGGGTGGTGTCCCCGCCGTGATCGACGACCCGGTGCTGGTGAACGACTGGCACGTGGTGGCCCGCAGCGACGACGTGCCGGAGTCGGGCGTTGCCGGTGCCCGGCTGCTGGGCGAGGACCTGGTGGTGTGGCGCCAGGGCAGCGAGGTCATGGCGTGGAAGGACCTGTGCGTGCACCGGGGCACCCGCCTCTCGCTCGGCCAGGTCACCGGGCTCGGCCTGGAGTGCGCCTACCACGGCTGGACCTACGACCAGTCCGGAACCTGCGTCCACATCCCGTCCCGCCCGCAGCAGAAGCCGCCGGCCCGGGCATGCGCCACCACCTACGCGGCGACCGAGGCCCACGGCCTGATCTGGGTCTCGCTCGGCCGCACCGACACGAACCCGCCCCCCTACGACGAGTGGGACGACCCCGCCTTCCGTCATGTCCTCGGCGGCCCCTACGAGATCCAGGCCAGCGCCCCCAGAGTCATCGAGAACTTCCTGGACGTCACCCACTTCCCGTTCGTGCACGAGGGCATCCTCGGCGACCGCGGCCACGCCGAGCTCGGCGACTACAACGTCGACACCAGCCCCGACGGCATCACCGCCAGCGACATCAACACATGGACCCCCAATCCCGACGGGTCGGGTGAGGCCAAGATGGCCCAGTGGCTCTACCGGGTGCTGCGGCCCCTCACCGCCTACATCGGGCTGTCGATCCCCGGCGGCGGCCCCGAGCGCTACACCATGTACTTCGCGGTCACCCCGGTCGACGAGCGGCGCAGCGTCGGCTGGATGTGGAACTCGATGAACTACAACCACGACCTCTCCGACGAGGACTTCGGCGCCTACATCGACGAGATCGTCATGCAGGACATCCCCATCGTGGAGTCGCAGCGGCCCGAGCTGCTGCCGCTGGACCTGGCGGCCGAGTGGCACGTGCGAGGAGACAGGACGGCGGTCGCCTACCGCCGCTGGCTCAAGGAACTGGGCGTCACCTTCGGGACCTCGTGAGCCGCTGCCGCGAGCCGCTAGCGCCCCCGCCGGACGCTACCCGTTGCTCGTTCTCGGCCGAGTAATGGGTCGCACGGACCCAGAAGCCGCCCCAAGATCTGCGGACCTTACCTGTAAGGCCGTTCTGCGATATTTCATGTTATGTTACGCCTTGTGCGGGAGGAGACGCCGGTCCTTGAGCAGATGAGGCAGCAGCACGGGCTGATCAGCCGGCAGCAAGCGCTCGCGGGGGGCATGACCGATACGCAGATCAAACGACGTTTGGCGGCAGGCATCTGGCTGCGCGCCAATCGTGGCGTCTACCGGCATGTCGTCTTTCGGGAGACCCCGCTCTCGCGCCTGCTCGCCGGTTGCATGGCGTGCAATGGGCTTGCGAGCCATCGCTCTGCGGCCGCACTCCATGACCTAGACGGCTACAAGCTCGATCGAGTCGAACTGGTCGTGCCATGGAAACGAAAGCCGATCCTCAAGGGCGCTCTGTTACACCGCACGACTCAGATGCACCTGACCAAACGGACGGACCGGCAAGGCATTCCGTGCACTGGGGTCGATCGCACAGTCCTGGACCTTGCGACCGTGGTCAGCCGCAAGCAACTGACCCGGACCCTTGATGCCGTCCTCCGGGACGGGCTGCTCCGACCGTCAGACCTCTACGCCGTGCTGGTGTCGCACTCCCGTCAGGGGCGAACCGGATGCGTCGCTTTCCGCGAGGCGTTGGATGAGCGTTGCGGTGAAATTCGGGTGCCGCTCAGCGCATGGAGCCGCATGGTGGCTGACCTGCTGCTGGAGTCCGGGCTGGACCGTCCAGTGATGGAGCACCAGATCTGCGGCCCCACCGGCCAGTTCCTTGCTCAGGTGGACCTCGCCTACCCGACTCGACGGCTGGCCATTGAGCTCGACAGTAAGCGCTGGCACTTGAACAGCGAGGCGTTCGAGCGCGACCCGCGGCGCCGGAACTCGCTGGCTGCGAACGGCTGGACAGTGCTCACGTTCACCTGGAGCGACTATGTGGATCACCCGAACCAACTGTGCGCCACGGTGGCGAAGTTCTGCGCGCCGGCCAACCGCCTCGCCAACTAGAGGGAGCGCAGATCTCGGGGCGGGTTATGGGCCTGTGCGACCCAATACTCGGCCGAGAACCAGCAGGGGG
>VXWX01000023.1 GCA_009835735.1 Acidimicrobiaceae bacterium | reverse complement strand
TCTGCGACGAGTGCATCGACCTGTGCAACGAGATCATCGACGAGGAACTGGCCGGTCCGTCCGACGACCCCGTCGGCGAGCTTCCCGCTCCGCGTGAGATCTACACCTTCCTCGACGACTACATAGTCGGGCAGGACAGCGCCAAGCGCATCCTTTCGGTCGCGGTCTACAACCACTACAAGCGCGTGCAGCTCGGCGAGAGCCAGGACCCCGAGGTAGAGCTCCAGAAGTCGAACATCCTGCTCATCGGCCCGACCGGCTGCGGCAAGACGCTCATGGCCCAGACGCTTGCCCGGATGCTCAACGTGCCCTTCGCCATAGCCGACGCCACTGCCCTGACCGAGGCCGGCTACGTGGGCGAGGACGTGGAGAACATCCTCCTGAAGCTGATCCAGGCCGCCGACTACGACGTGAAGAAGGCTGAGAAGGGCATCATCTACATAGACGAGATCGACAAGATCGCCCGCAAGAGCGAGAACCCGTCGATCACTCGCGACGTCTCGGGCGAGGGCGTCCAGCAGGCTCTGCTCAAGATCCTGGAGGGCACGTCGGCATCCGTGCCCCCGCAGGGAGGGCGCAAGCACCCTCACCAGGAGTTCATCCAGATCGACACGACCAATGTCCTGTTCATCTGCGGGGGAGCCTTCGCCGGCATCGAGAAGATCGTGGAGCGCCGCACCGGTACCCGGGGTGTCGGATTCGGTGCCGATATCCGCCGGCCCGAGGACAAGGACTTGGGCGCCATCTTCGCCGAGGTGCTCCCGGAGGATCTCACCAAGTACGGGCTGATCCCCGAGTTCATAGGGCGGCTGCCGGTGATGGGAGCCGTCGGCAGTCTGGAGCGCGATGCCCTGATGCGCATCCTGGTGGAACCCCGCAACGCCCTTGTCAAGCAGTATCAGAAGATGTTCCGGTTCGAGAACGTCGATCTGGCCTTCGAGGAGGAAGCGCTGGAGGCCATAGCCGACGAGGCCATCAAGCGGGCATCGGGGGCTCGAGGGCTGCGGGCCGTGCTCGAGGAGGTCCTGCTCGACATCATGTACGACCTCCCGGGCCGCGAGGACATCTCCACAGTGGTGATCGACCGCGAGGCCGTATGCCGGAACGTGAACCCCACGCTCGTACCCCGTGCCGAGGAGGAAGACACTCGCTCCCGGCGGGCTAGCTGACGCCAGAGGGCCCTCCGTGGACTACGGCGCGGCCTTGGACCACCTTGAGACTCTGATCAACTACGAGGTCAGGCCGCGAGCGGGTCGCGTTGCTGGACTGAGCCTCGAGTCGGCACAGCGCCTCACCGCGGAGATGGGCGACCCGCAGCGGTGCTACCGGGTGGTCCACGTCACGGGAACCAACGGCAAAGGATCCACGGTTCGGGTCACGGCCCGGCTCCTGCAGGAGATGGGACTGCGCGTCGGCGCCTACACGAGCCCCCATCTAGTGGCCCCGACGGAGCGGATCTCAGTGAACTCCGAGCCCATCGACCCCGAGGCCTTCGGCGCGGCGATCGGGGACGTAGCCCGCTTCACCCACCACTTGCGGATGCGGGCCACGTGGTTCGAGACCGTGACCGCGGCTGCTCTCCAGCACTTCGCCGATGTAGCCGTGGACGTGGCCGTTGTCGAGGTGGGGATGCTGGGCCGCTTCGACGCCACCAACGTGGTGGACGCGCAGGTCGCGACGATCACCAACGTTGGAATGGACCACACCGACGGCGTCGGCGACTGGCGACTGGCTGTTGCCAGCGAGAAGGCCGGCATCATCAAGCCGACCTCGACGGTGGTGTGCGGCGAGTCCGATCCCGACACGCGCGACGTGTTCCGGGCCGAGCCCCATGCCGCCATGTTCGAGCGCGGCCGCGACTTCAGAACCGAGCGCGAGCGTCTGGCTGTGGGCGGATGGCTGGCGGATCTTCATACGCCCTACGGACGCCATTCCGATGTGCTCGTGTCTCTGCACGGTCGGCACCAACTGGACAACGCCTCGCTGGCCGTGGCCACGGCCGAGGCCTTCTTCGAGTCGCAGCTTTCCGATGAAGTGATCGGCGAGGCCCTCGCCAATGTGAAGGTCCCCGGCCGCTTCGAGATAGCCGGCCGCGAGCCTCTGATCGTGTTGGACGGCGCTCACAACCCCGATGGCGCCCGGGCCGCCGCCGAGACGCTCAACGAGGACTTGGCGCCGTCGGGGCGGCGCTTCCTGGTGGTCGGGATGCAATCGGGCCGCGACGTCGCCGGCGTGCTTCAAGGCCTTGAAGCCGACAGGTGCGAGCGGGTCCTGTGCTGCACCGCTCCCACGGCACGCGGCATCCCGGCTGCCGAGGTGGCGTCGGCGGCTGCCTCGATCGGCGCGGCCGCGGAGGCGACCGGCGACGTGGAGGCGGCCCTCGACCGAGCGCTCGAACTGGCCGACGCCGACGACGTGGTCATCGTCACCGGCTCCTTCACGGTGGTCGGCGCGGCCAAGGTAGCCCTCAACGCGAGTTAGCCGTAGCATCCCGGGCCGTGGACCGCACGCTGGTCATATGCAAGCCCGACGCGGTTGAGCGCGGTCTCGTGGGCGAGATCATCGGCCGCTTCGAGCGCAAGGGCTTGCGAATCGTCGCGGCCGAGCTTCGCACCCTCGATCGCGATGTGCTCGACCGTCACTACGCGGAGCACGTCGGCAAGGGCTTCTACGACGATCTCGTCGCCTTCATGGGCAGGGGCCCCGTGGTGGTCGCCGTGGTGGAGGGGCCGGAGGACACCTGGAGCGTGGTGCGTCAGATGATGGGCGCCACCAATCCCATGAATGCCTCGGCCGGAACCATCCGGGGAGACTTCGGGACTATGGTCACCGAGAATCTGGTCCACGGGAGCGACTCGGCCGAGTCGGCTCGCCGCGAGATGGCCATCTTCTTTCCCGATCTGCACCAGGAATAGCAGCAGAAACATACGGATTCTGCTGTTGTCTTCGTCTTGGAGGTCCTTTGACGCGAACTGTGTGCCGACTCTCACCGTCGTCTACAATCCGGCTAGCGGTCGGCCGGGTCCTCCGGCGTTGTGATAGCGTCCCCAACCTGATCGAGGCATCACAATGAGCACAGCGAGCATGCTTTCGGGGCTGGGATGGGTCATGGGCCGCGACATGGCTCTCGACCTCGGCACCGCGAACACCGTCGTGTACGTGCGCGGCGAGGGGATCGTGCTCGATGAGCCGTCGGTGGTGGCCGTCAACACCAGGAACGGCAAAGTGCTGGCCGTGGGCTCCGAAGCGAAGAGCATGATCGGTCGCACACCGGCGCACATCCAGGCCGTCCGTCCGCTCCGTGACGGGGTGATCGCCGACTTCGACATGTGCGAGGAGATGCTGCGCTTCTTCATCGAGCGCGTCCATCAGCGACGCTGGACCAAGCCGCGGATGGTCATCGCCGTGCCGTCGGGAATCACCGGCGTCGAACAGCGGGCCGTGCAGGAGGCGGCCGAGTCCGCGGGCGCCCGGAAGCCGACCCACATAATCGAGGAGCCGATGGCCGCCGCGATCGGCACCGGGCTTCAGGTGTGGGAGCCAACCGGAAACATGATCGTCGATGTTGGCGGAGGCACGACCGAGGTGGCCGTCATCTCGCTCGGGGGCATCGTCTCCAGCCAGTCGATTCGCGTCGGGGGAGACGAGTTCGACAACGTCATCGGACAGTTCGTCAAGAAGGAGCACTCGCTGCTGATCGGGGAGCGCACCGCCGAGGAGATCAAGATCATGCTCGGGTCGGCCTACCCCCTGGCTCGTGAGGCGAGGGCCGAGATCCGGGGCCGCGACCTCGTGAGCGGACTGCCCCGCGTGGTCTCAGTCACCACCGAGGACATCCGCGAGGGCTTGGAGGAGTCGGTAACGGCCATCTGCGACGCCGTGCGAGGCACGCTGGACCACACACCCCCGGAACTGGCCGCCGACATAATGGAATCGGGCATCATGCTGGCCGGCGGGGGCGCGCTGTTAAGGAATCTGGACCAGCGGATGGCCAACGAGACGGGCATGCCGATCACAGTCGCCCAGGATCCGCTGCTCGCCGTGGTGAGGGGCTGTGGCCACGTGCTCGACAACTTGGACCAGCGGTGACCGCATCGGGCGATCTCTAACGTTGGACGATGGCGGTCGCCCAGCGCAGCGGGCGGTCCCGCTACCGCTTGTTGCTGCTGATCCTGACGGCGGCAACACTTCTCACCCTTGACTTCCGCGGCTTCGGGCCGCTCGATACGGCCCAGAGCCGGGTGCGCGACGTACTCGAGCCGGTGGTCTCCGCGGTCGATGTAGTTCTCGGGCCGGTAGCCGAGGTCTGGACCGTGATGTTCACCTATAACGACCTCCGCTCCGAGAACGAGAGGCTCAGAGACGAAGTCGACCGGCTCGCCAGCGCCGACATTCGCGGCGCGGCCGAGCAGGACGCGCTCGAGAGGCTGCTGGACGCCACCGGGGTGACCTTTGTCGAAGGCGTAGAACGGCTGACCGCGACGGTGCTGCGCGACTCCGTAGGGAACTTCGATGACGACGTGATGTCGATTGACGTGGGGCACCGGGACGGGGTGGCTCCGGGCATGGCCGTCGTCACCTCGGCTGGCTTCGTGGGCCGGGTGGAGACCGTGGACGCGGCCTTGAGCACGGTCACCGCGGTGAGCGATCCCAGCCTGGTCGTCGGAGTGCGCCTGCTGGACACCGGTGACGTGGGGCTCGGCCACGGGATGGCCGGCGACCCGACCCAGTTCGTGGTGGACGCCGGCCTACGCTGGCCTGAGACCGGGGACCTGTCGGAGCTGCCGGCGGTGGGGAGCCCGGTGGTGACTGCGGCCGGCAGCCGCTATCCGGCCGACATACCGGTGGGCCGGGTGGCATCGGTCGAGCCGTCGGAGGCGGGGTTGGCCCAGTTGGTGACCGTCGATCTGGCCGCGGACGTGCAAGATCTCGGCTACGTGACCGTGCTGCTGCTGACACCCTCCGACGAAGCACCCGTCGGCCCGGACTCCCCGTTCCCGGAGCCGTCGCCATGACGGCGTCGCAGCCGGTGCAGAATGTGCTGCGCCGGCGCCGCCTCCTGGCCGGGGGCAGTGTGGCCATGATCGTGCTGCGGCTCATCATCGTGTACCTGTTCGCGCTCCTGCTGCAGCTGACGTTCTTTTCGCAGGTGAGGGTGGCCGGGGTTGCGCCGGAGTTGCCGGCGCTCGTAGCCATCCTGGCCGGCCTCTTCGCCGGCCCTCGGCAGGGTTCTGTGATCGCGTTCTGCGCCGGCCTGATGTGGGACGTCTACCTGTCCACACCGCTTGGCTTGGCAGCAGCCTCCTTCGTTGTGGTGGCCTACACGTTGGGCGGCATAACCGAGGACCTGTTCCACGACACGCGCCTCCAGACGCTGCTGCTGGTGTTCGTCGGTACGGCGGCCATGGTGACGGTCTACGCCCTGCTGGGTGAGGTGGTCGGCCAGCGCGGCCTCATCGACGACCGTCTGCCTCGGGTCGTGCTGATCGCGTCGGGCTGGAACGCATTGCTCTCCCTGGTCGCAGCACCCGCAGTGCGTTGGGCTGTCGGCAGTGGGCCCGCTCGGAGCCGGACGCGACGGCGTGAACCCCCCGCTTCGCCGTTGAAAGTTCGCTGATGGCCTCCAACGGCGCCGACATCGACGAGCGGCAGGGATTCCGGCTCTATGCGATCGGCATCGTGGCGGTGTGCCTGGTAGCCGCCCTGTTCGCTCGCCTGTGGTATCTGCAGGTACTCGAGAGCGAGGAACTGCAGGATGTGGCGGCCACCAACATCCTGCGAGTCGTGTACACGGAGGCGCCGAGGGGTCGCATCTTCGACGCCCAGGGCAGGATCCTCGTCGACAACCGCGTGGTCCAAGTGGTGACCGTCGACCGTTTGGAGTTCCGGGCCGCCCTGGATGAGTCCGAGCAGCGGGATGTTCTGCTGCAACTGGCCGAGATCGTCAGCCGCTCGGGGCGCCTCACGAAGGTGCGACACATCGAGGAGCGGCTCAGCAGCCTGGAGTACGGCCCCTTCGACAATGTTCCCGTGGCGTTCGACATAGACCCCGACCTGCTCGTGTACCTGGGGGAGCGGCCGGACCTTTTCCCAGGGGTCTCGGTGGAGGAGCGCACCGTGCGCAGCTACCCGTACGGCGAGCTGGCCGCGCATCTCCTCGGCTACGTCGGTCCGCTCACCCAGTCGGAGTACCGGGCCCAGAGCGCGCAGATCGATCCCACCGATCCCTCCGCCAAGACGTACCAGCCCGGCGACGAGATCGGGAAGTCTGGCGTGGAGAGGATCTTCGAGAGCGAGCTGCGGGGAGTGCCCGGCGTGCGCGTCTTCGAGGTGAACCGGCTCGACGAGATTGTGAAGGTCCACGACGACAAGGGTCGTATGCCGATACCCGGCAATGATGTGCATCTCACGATCGACCTGGACATTCAGAGTCTCGTCGAACGCGAGCTGCGCCGGGGTCTCGACGATGCCCGACGGCAGGAGCCGTTACAGGAGCCCGACGCTCCCATCCCGCCGGACTTCGTGGCCTCGGCGGGGGCAGCCGTGGCGCTCGACCCCACCAACGGCTCGATCCTGGCCATGGCATCGTTCCCCACCTACGATCCCCGCGAGTTCGTGAACGGCATCTCGCAGCGCCAGTTCAATGAGCTGACCGACGAGGCGAACTTCTCCCCGATTCTCAACCGGGCCATCCAGGGCCTCTATCCGCCCGGCTCGACCTTCAAGGTGGTGACGGCCTACGCAGCGCTCACTCAGGGGGTGATAGGAGCCGATGCCGTCTCGCTGATCGGGGCGGACGAGTTCTACCACGACACCGGGACGTACCGCTATCCCTTCTGCGTGGAGGAATCCGATACGTGCCTGTTCGAGAGCCCGTACTGCTGTGACCGCGGCGTCGATTTGAGGGATGCCATCACGGTGTCGAGCGACACGTACTTCTACCGGCTGGGAGGCGAGGGCTTCTTCCGGCGGCGGCAGCCGCTCGACGAGGGCATCCAGGAGTCGGCCAGGGCGTTCGGACTGGGTTCCTACACCGGCGTGCCGCTGCCTCACGAGCGCGCCGGAGTGGTGCCCGACAGGGAGTACTACGACTACCAGTTCGAGCAGGGCGTCTTCCTGCGCGGCGGCGACCAGTGGTTCGCAGGAGACACCATCAACCTGGCCATCGGCCAGGGCAACCTCCTGACCACGCCGTTGCAGGTCGCCAATGCCTACGCGGTCCTGGCCAGCGACGGGAAGCTCCACCAGCCGAACATCGCCACCAGGATCACCGACCGCGACGGACAGGTCCTGGAAGAGTTCGGCCCCCGGCTGCTGCGTGAGCTGGAATGGACTGCCGAGATCGCGACGCCACTGCTCGATGGGATGAACGGTGTGACCGCCTACAACCTTCCGAGCAGCTCCGGCGGCGAGGCTCTGCTGCGGGGCACCGCCTACGAGGCCTTCAATCTTCCTGGCGAGGGAGGCGTCAACTTCCCGCTGGGAGCATGGCCCGTGGCCGGCAAGACGGGCACCGCGGAGAAGCAGGGCCAGGCCGACTTTGCCTGGTTCGCGGCGTTCGGCCCGGCTAGCTGGCCCGAACGCGGCTACCGCCACGATCCCGAGGTGGTGGTGGCGATGGTGCTGGAGGAGTCCGGCTTCGGCGGTGACGTCGCCGCACCGGCGGTGGCAAGGGTCCTGCTCCCGATCGCCACCCACACCGTTGACAGGGCCCGCACGGCCAGGGAAGTGGACGCCTGCTACGCCGAGGTCAAGCATCTGGCGTCGTTCTTGGAGGGCGTCCGCACGGGCGAGATCAAGGTCGACCACGACGGTGTGCCCATCTCCGAGACGCGGCCCGAACTCTCGGAGGACTGCTCCGAGCTGGTCGGGGGCGAGGAGGCGGTGGAACAGCGAGGACTGGACGCGCTGCTGTGACCGCGACCTCGACCGCTGCCGAACCAGCCCGCCGGAACGTCGCGCCCGATCCTTGGTGGCTGCTGGTCGACCCATTCCTGATCCTGTCGGCTCTCGCCATCGCAGCGATGGGTTCGGTGCTGGTGTATTCGGCCACCAGGGGCGTCGTCGGTGATTTCATCGAGCCCAACAGTGATTTTCTCGAGCGTCAGGTGCTCTTCATCGTGATGGGCGTGGTTGCGGGCGCGACCGCGGCATTCGTGTCGCCCAAGCTCATGAGGAAGCTCTATCCGCTGGCCTTCGCGACCATGATGGGCGCACTGTGGCTGGTGTTGCAGATCGGTGTGGAGGTCAACGGCACTCAGGGCTGGTTCTC
The DNA here is from genome assembly GCA_009835735.1 of Acidimicrobiaceae bacterium. Lineage (GTDB taxonomy): Bacteria > Actinomycetota > Acidimicrobiia > Acidimicrobiales > Aldehydirespiratoraceae > Aldehydirespirator. The sequence goes on along the minus strand of VXWX01000023.1, from coordinate 53,673 downwards.
CTTCGGCGCGTTCAGGATGCAGCCGTCGGAGCCCGGCAAGCTCGTGGTGATCATCGGGCTGGCTCTGCTGCTGTCGCCCCGGAAGGGCGAAGTCGGCCTGAGGCGGGTGTTGCTTGGGCTGGCTCTTGCCGCCGCGCCCATCGCCCTCCTCCTGCTTCAGCCCGACCTAGGGACCACGCTGGTGTATCTCGCGATCGCCCTTATCACGGTGATCGTGAGCGGGATCAAGGCTCGCTGGATCGCCCTGCTCGCGATCGTCGCGCTGGCAGGGACGGTCGGCGTGTACCGTTCCGACGCGCTGGCTGAATACCAGGAAGCCCGCCTGCGCGTGTACCTGTTCGAGTCCGATGTCGCCGATGAGGCGGCCAGCTACGCCTTCAACGTCGAGCAGGCCCAGATCGCCATCGGCAATGGGGGGCTGCGGGGGCAGGGGCTGTTCCAGGGGACGCAGACCCGGTCCGATCTGGTGCCGCAGCAGCAGAGCGACTTCATCTTCACCGTCGCCGGCGAGGAACTGGGCCTGCGGGGCGCGTCCCTGCTGCTGGGGCTGTTCGCCCTGCTGCTGTTTCGCGTCTGGCGAACGGCCCAGCTCGCCTTGACACAGTTCGAACGGATGATGTGCACCGGGATCTTCGCCATGCTGCTGTTCCAGACGTTCCAGTCCGTCGGCATGACCATGGGGATGATGCCGGTGACCGGCATTCCCCTCCCGCTGGTCAGCTACGGCGGTTCCTCGATGCTCACCACGATGGCGTCTCTCGGACTCGTTGCCGGCGTGTACCGGCGCCGCCTCGACATCGAAGGGATGCTCAGCGCGCAGCAGTAGGCTGGAACAGTGAGCAGTCTGTGGCATCGACTTGAGCCGTTGCTGCCCCAGGTGTCCAAACCGGCCCGCTATATCGGTGCCGAGGACGGGATGCGGGTTCCCCGCCACGGTCCCGGCGTCGTGTCGTGGCTGCTCACCTATCCGGACACCTACGAGATAGGCCTGCCCAACCAGGGGCTGCAGATCCTCTACGAGATCCTCAACGAGCGACCTGACGCGGCCGCCGAGCGGGCCTACGCGCCCTGGGGCGACCTCGAGGCGCTGATGAGGGCCGAGGGGCTGCCGCTGTTCTCGCTGGACACCCACCGTCCGGCGCCGCTGTTCGACGTGATCGCCTTCAACCTCTCGGCCGAGCTCACCTACACCAACGTGTTGAACTGCATCGATCTCGCCGGTGTGGCCGTTCGGGCTGCTTCCAGGCACGACTCGGATCCGCTGATCGGCGCTGGGGGGCACTGCACCTACAATCCCGAGCCGCTGGCGGACTTCCTCGACTTCGCCGTGCTCGGCGACGGGGAGGAGGCGGTGGGCGACATAACAGCCGTGTTGGCTGACTGGAAGGCGTCCGGCCGGCCCGGAGGCCGCAACGGGGTGCTGCGAGCGCTCGCCCGGGTGCCGGGCGTGTACGTGCCGTCGATGTACGAGGTCACCTACGACGGTGCCCGGCTGGCGGCTGTCGAGCCGAGGTACCCCGATGTGCCCGCCGTCGTCGAGAAGCGCACAGTGGCCGATCTGGCCGACTGGCCGTACCCCAAGCAGCAACTCGTGCCACTCACCGAGGTAGTGCACGACCGGCTCAACGTCGAGGTCTTCCGGGGCTGCACCCGCGGCTGCCGCTTCTGCCAGGCCGGGATGATCACCCGTCCCGTGCGGGAGCGCCCGGCCGAGCAGGTCCGCACCATGGTCGGCGAGGGTCTGCGGCGCACCGGGTACGACGAGGTCGCTCTCACCTCGCTGAGCACCGCCGACTTCAGCGGTATCGAGCGGGTCGTGGCCGACACCGTCAACGACGCGGGCTGCGGCCAGGTCTCGGTGTCCCTGCCCAGCCTGCGGGTCGATGCCTTCACCGTGGGCATCGCGGCCCAGATCCAGCGGGCGCGCCGGACGGGGCTGACTTTCGCACCCGAAGCCGGCACGTGGCGTATGCGTCAGGTGATCAACAAGCTCATCACCAACGATGATCTCTACTCGGCAGTCGAGTCGGCCTACTCGCAGGGGTGGCGCCGGATGAAGCTCTACTTCCTGACCGGCCTGCCCACCGAGACCGACGCCGACACGCTGGCCATCGCCGAGCTGGCCCGCAACTGTGTTGCGTTGGGTCGGACCCACACTCGCTCGCCGTCGGTCACCGTTTCGGTGGGCGGGTTCGTGCCCAAGCCCTTCACTCCATTCCAGTGGTTCGGCCAGAACACCGTGGTGGAGCTGCGTCGCAAGGTCGGCTTGTTGCGCGACGACCTGCGCCGGGCCAGGGGCGTTCAGCTCAAGTGGCACGATCCTGCTGCCAGCCTGGCTGAGGGCTTGGCCAGCCGGGGAGACCGTCGTGTCGGCCGTGTGATCGAGCACGTCTGGCGTCACGGCGGCACGTTCCAGGAGTGGTCCGAACACTTTGACCTCAACCGTTGGCAGTCGGCTGCGGAGGCGTGCGGAGTCGACATAGACGCCTACGTCCACCGGCACCGCACCTTCGATGAGGTGCTGCCGTGGGACCATCTGTCCGCTGGGCTCCACAAGGACTTCCTGTGGCAGGACTGGCGCGATGCCCTCAATGAGGTCGGGCTCGAGGACTGCCGCTGGACGCCGTGCTACGACTGCGGAGCGTGCACCGGCTACGGCATCGAGCATGTCGTGGCGTCCGCCGTCCCGCCGGCGGGGGGAAGCCAGGGCACCGGCGTCGACCTCTCACGCGGCGCCGAGATCCCGGTGCGCTTGCTCGAACGGCCCCTCGTGGGGGCGGCGCGATGACGGGGTCGCGTATCAGGCTCCGGTTCTCGAAGCACGGGAAGGTTCGCTTCACGTCGCACCGCGACGTGGCCCGGATCTGGGAGCGGTCGCTGCGTCGCGCCGCGGTTCCCGTCGTCTATTCGGCCGGCTTCAGTCCCCGGCCGCGGATTGCATTCGGACTGGCCCTCCCCACGGGATACAGCTCCGACGCTGAGTATCTCGACGCCGAGATTGATCCTGCGTGGGCGGCCGGTATCGACAACGAGAGACTTGTCGGCGCGCTTACCGCGTCGCTGCCGACAGGAATGACAGCGCTGGCCGCGGCCGAGGTCGCCTCCGGCGAGCCGTCGCTCCAGCACGCGGTAACTAGCTGTACTTGGAGGATCGACGCAGCCGGCGCGGACGCCACCGAGGCGTCGGACGCGGTGTCGCGGGCCATGGATGGCAGCGAGCTGCTCGTTGAACGCGAGCGCAAGGGGCGGCTCACCATCGACAACATCCGTCCCGCTGTCCATGCAGTCGAGGTACAGGGGAACATCACAGACGGCGTGAGGCTCATCGCCGAGTTGGCCACGCAACCGCGGGCAGTGCGTCCGGCCGAGTTGCTGGCGAGCCTCCGTCCGCCGCTCAGCCTTCTGCGGGCGCGCCGTCTTCACCAATGGATCACAACCGACGCAGGAGAGCGCAGCGAACCGCTGACGGTCTCCGAGCTGTCGGTCGTCGGAGCGGGAGTCGAGCCATGAGGACCCCGTTCACGTACTCGAAGGAACACAATGACGAACGAACGCCAACCGGCGAGTGCCTCACGCGCCGCCGACAAGAGAGAACAGGCCTCTAGGAAGACGGGCGACAGGAAAGAACAGGCTTCCAGGAAAGCGGGCGGTAAGGAGACCAAGGCCTCCGGCCCCCCTGCGGGCCGCGCGCCCCAACCGGCGAAGTCGGGCCAGCCACCGGGCCGAAAGCCGCAGATCGGTGACACCCGGCCGGCACCGCCGACACCCGCGAGCGCGCCCGGCTCCGGAGGCTCCCAGGGCGGGTCGGGCTCAGGGGGGCGCCGGCGCAGGCGCCGGCGTGGCGGCCGGGGAGGAGCGTCGAAGCCTCAAGCGGCCGCGGTGGTGGAAGCGGTCACCTTCGACGAGCCGGTGGAGCTCGACGAGAAGAGCATGCGGGGCCGGCGAGGCCGTACACGCAAGGGTCAGGCCGTGGGCCGCTACCTCATGTGCGTTCACGTCACCGATCGGGCCACCCAGATCGCGGTGCTCGAGGGTCGCCGCCTCATCGAGTTCCGGGTGTCCCGCCCGGCCGACGACATCAGCCAGATTCACGGCAACATCTACCTGGGCAAGGTTCAGAATGTCCTGCCGGGGATGGAGACCGCCTTCGTCGACATCGGGACGCCCAAGAACGCGGTGCTGTACCGGGGCGATGTCCAGTACGACCCGGAGGAAATCGAGTCGGGCGACGGCGCCCAGGCGAAGCCGCGGATCGAGGACCTGCTCCGGCCCAAGCAGTCGATCCTGTGCCAGGTCACCAAGAACCCCATCGGCGAGAAGGGGGCCCGCCTCACTCAGGACGTCTCGCTGGCGGGACGGTTCGTGGTCCTCGTGCCCAACTCGTCCGGCTTCGGGATATCGAAGCGACTGCCCGACTCCGAGCGCAAGCGCCTGCGGTCGATCCTCGAGCGGGTCAAGCCCGAGGGCCACGGCCTCATCATGCGCACCGCGGCCGAGAAGGTAACTGCGGCCGAGATCGAGCGGGACGTGGCTCGTCTCGTGGGCCAGTGGAACGACATCTCCAAGCTGGCCAAGTCGTCCTCCGCGCCCGCGCTGCTGTACCGGGAGCCGGAGGCCCCCCTGCGCCTCATCCGCGAGGAGCTCAACTCCGACTACCGGGGCGTGATCATCGACGACCGGCAGCTGTACACCGAGGTGTCGGGCTACGTCTCGTCCATCATCCGTCCGCTGGCCGATCGGGTGGAGCACTACAACACGAAGAAGGAGAAGCTGCCGCTCTTCGAGCGCTACTACGTCACCGAGCAGCTCAAGAAGGCGCTCGAGCCCAAGGTGTGGCTGCCCTCGGGCGGGTCGCTCATCATCGAGCACACCGAGGCCCTCACCGTCGTGGATGTGAACACGGGCAAGAACGTGGGCAAGTCCAGCCTGGAGGAGACGGTCCTGGCCAACAACCTCGAGGCGGCCGACGAGCTGGCCCGCCAGCTACGGCTGCGCGACATCGGCGGGATCATCGTCGTGGACTTCGTCGACATGGAGCTGGCCGCCAACCGGGCCCAGGTCACCAAGCGCTTCCGCGACGCGCTGGCCCGGGACAAGACCCGTACTCAGGTGCTGGACATCAGCGGCCTCGGGTTGATGGAGATGACCCGCAAGCGCAGCGGCGAGGGGCTCCTCGAGTCGCTGTCCGACATCTGCGGGGACTGCTCCGGCCGGGGCTACCGCCTCCTGGCCGACCTGATGGATTAGACCCTCTCGGGGGTACCCTCTGGTGGCTATGTATGCAGTCGTTGAGACCGGCGGGAAGCAGTACCGCGTCGAGCAGGGTTCCACCATCGAGGTGGAGCGCGTCGCCGAGCCCGGCTCGGAGATCTCGCTGCGTCCCCTGCTCTTGGTGGACGGCGACGCGGTCCTGGCCACGCCGGATGACCTCGCCGGCACGAGCGTGACCGCGATAGTCGTCGACGAGCACCGCGGCCCCAAGATCCGCGGCTTCACCTACAAGTCCAAGAGCAACCAGCGGCGACGCTGGGGCCACCGCCAGACGCTGGCCACCCTCGAGATCACCGATATCCGGAAGGGCTGATTCGACATGTCCAAGACCAAGGGCGGGGGGTCCACCCGCAACGGCCGCGACTCGAACGCGCAGCGCCTCGGCGTGAAGGTGTACGACGGGGGCCGGGTCCTGGCCGGGGCGATCATCGTGCGCCAGCGCGGCACGAAGTTCCATCCCGGGACCAACGTCGGACGGGGCGGTGACGACACCCTGTTCGCCAAGGCCGACGGCATTGTGCGCTTCGGCGCCCGCCACGGCCGCAAGCTCGTCGAGGTAGTCCCGGCCGACGCCTGACACATCGCCGGCCGTCCCGGCCGGCACTAGAGGCGGAGCGGAGCGAGGCCGTGGCCCGAGCGGCCCGTGAGCGGAGCGAACAAGAGCGGGCCCCATAGCCTGAATAGGTGTCCGGGTTCGTCGATGAGTGCAACCTTCATGTCACCGCCGGTGATGGCGGGGCTGGGTGCGTGGCGTTCCGCAGGGAGGCGCATGTGGCCCGGGGCGGCCCCGCGGGCGGCGACGGCGGCCGCGGCGGAGATATCTGGCTGATCGCCGACCGCAACGTCGCCTCGCTGCTCGCCTTCCGTGATCACCCCCACCGTCGGGCCACCAACGGCAAGCACGGCTCGGGCAACAATCGCCACGGGGCGAGGGGCGAAGACATGGACGTGAAGGTGCCCGTGGGCACGGTGGTGTTGGACCACGGCGACCATTCACAGCTCGCGGACCTGTCGGCCCACGGCGAGCGCTGGCTGGCGGCCGGCGCCGGCGAGGGCGGCAGGGGAAACGCCCGGTTCCTCGCCAACCGGCGCCGGGCCCCCGCCTTCGCGGAGCAGGGCGAATTCGGTGAGCGTCGCTGGCTTCGCCTGGAGCTCAAGTTGCTGGCCGACGTTGCCATCGTCGGCTTCCCCAACGTCGGCAAGTCGACGTTCATCAGCCGGGTGTCGGCGGCCAAGCCGAAGATCGCCGACTATCCCTTCACCACGCTGGAGCCCAACCTGGGCGTGGTCCGGATCGACGATGAATTCGAGATGGTGCTGGCCGACATCCCGGGCCTGATCGAGGGCGCCAGCGAGGGCCGCGGCCTCGGCCACCGCTTCCTGCGTCATGTGGAGCGGGCCCGGGTGCTGCTGGTGCTCATCGACCTGTGCGAGCTGGCCGAGTGCGCCCCCGAGAAACAACTGAGCGTGATCCTGCGGGAGCTCGGCCGCTACCGCCCCGAGCTGGTTGAGAGGCCGCGGCTGGTGGTGGGCAGCCGAGCCGACACCGCGCCCGGAGAATCGTTCGGCTCGGGGCCGGTCGGGCGCCTGTCCTCGGCTACCGGCGAGGGCGTGCCGGAAGTGCTCGGCGCGTTGAGCCGGATGGTGACCGAGGCTCGCACCAGCGAGCCGGTTCTGGAAATCCCCGTCGTGCACCGGCCTCTGGCATCCGCGCAGGAGGTGACGGTCCGGCGCATCGACGCCCGCGTCTGGGAGGTGGAGGGACGGGCCGCGGCCCGGGCGGTGGCACTGAGCGATCTCACCGATCCCGGCGCACTGGCCTATGCCCAGGATCGGCTGCGCAGCCTCGGGGTGGAGCGTGTCCTGGCCCGGGCCGGCGCGGCCTACGGCGACGAGGTTCGCATCGGCGACTTCAGCTTCACCTACCAGGACGACGCCGATGTCGCCGTGAGCGGCACCGGCAGGTCCGACCGATGACCGCCGCGGACGACACGGCGGCCGACGCCGGCGCACTAGCGGCGGGCCGGACGATCGTGGCCAAGATCGGCACATCGTCCATCACCGACGCTGCCGGCGCCATCGACCGTGCCTGCATCGAGAAATTCTGCTCCGAGGTGGCCGAACTCAGATCGCACGGCAACCGGGTGGTCGTCGTGACCAGCGGCGCCATCGCGGCAGGCTTGCCCGAGCTGGGCATGGGCGGCGATCGGCGACCGGCCAGCATGGAGACGCTCCAGGCTGTGGCCACCGTCGGCCAGAGCGCACTGATGGGCATGTACCGGGAGGTGTTCGCCCGTCTGGCTGTGGTGGCCGGCCAGGTGCTGCTGGTCCCGCTCGACTTCGTGATCCGCACCCAGTACGTGCATGCCTCGTCCACCCTGCGCAAGCTCCTTGATCTGGGTGTCGTGCCCATCGTCAACGAGAACGATGCGGTGGCCGACGACGAGATCCGGTGGGGCGACAACGACCGGCTGGCCGCGCTGGTGGCCAACCTGGTCCAGGCCGATCTGCTCGTGCTGCTGACCGACACCGCGGGGGTGCTCACCGAGGATCCTCGCCGCAACTCGAACGCTTCGCTCATCGAGGAGATCGTCGAGTTCGACCATCACCTGGAGAGCCGGGCCGGCGGCGCCGGAACGCAGCGGGGCAGCGGTGGCATGGCGTCCAAGCTCACTGCGGCCCGGGTGGCGTCGCTGTCGGGTGTGCCCACCGTCATCGCCGACGCCAAGCGGCCCGCCGTGCTGGCCGACGCCGCGGCCGGGGTTGCCGGGGTGGGGACGCTCGTGCGGGCCTCGGCCCAGCGGCTGCCGGCCCGCAAACTGTGGATCGGTTTCGCCGTGGGTTCCCAGGGCGAGATTTCCGTGGACTCGGGAGCCCGGGCCGCGCTCGAGCGGGGGAAGTCGCTGCTGGCCATCGGCGTCAGGTCGGTGTCCGGTTCCTTCGATGCCGGCGCTCCGGTGGAAGTGCGCGAGACGGGAGGCGCGGTGTTCGCGAAAGGCCTGGCCCGCCACAGTGGCGACGAGCTGCGCACCGCCGCCGGCCGCCGGCGCGAGGACCTGCCGCCGGGCGCGCCCCACGTAGTGATCCACGCCAACGATCTGGTGGTGCTGCCCAGCTCCTGACGGCTGCGGTCAGCGGGAGTTCAGCCCTCCGAGGGCGATTTCGTCTCCGCGTCAGCCGCCTCGACCACGGTCGCCTCGACGATCTCGTCAGGCGCAGGTGCGGGAAGGCCGAGAGTCTCCCTCATCTGGTCGAGACGGGCCTTCGCATCCTTGTTGCGGGCTGCCTCCTCGATCTCGAGCATGCTCACTTCGGGTCCTCCCTCAGCGAGCTCGGCCATGCCCTTGGCTTTGGCGTAGCGGGCCTCGATCTTGTCCCGTATCTCGTTGAAGGTGGGCAATTCCTCCCCGATCGCCTCGGAGAGAGAGGTCATGGCCTCGTTCATCTGCTCCTGCATGCGTGCCTGGTCGAGCTGACCGAGGAGTCTCTGTTGCTGTCGCAGTTTCTCCTGGAGGCTCAGCGAGTTCTGCGTTACTGCCGCCTTGGCCTCGTCTGATGCCTGCGATGTCTGCAGGTACAGGTCCTTGAGGCTCTCGATCTCCTGTTCGAGCGTGATCATGCGTCCTGCGAGCTGCTCGGCTGCGGAGTTGTACGACTTGGCCTTGGGCTGGTCCCCGTCCGAGACCGCCTCCTGGGCCATCATCAGGGCGCGACGGGCGTTGACGTTCACTCGCTCCAGCTCTGAGATGGCCCGGTTGAGCCGCATCTCGGTCTGCTTCTGGTTGGCGATCACGTTTGCCGCTTGCTCCTTGAGCCGCTTGTGCTGCTCCCGGGCCTCGCGGATTGCCTGCTCCAGCTGGGTCTTGGGGTCGGCGGTCTCCTCCCAGCGGCCGCCCAGCCGGGCCGTCAGGTACTTCCAGCGGCGCTTGAGGAGTTTCCACATATCCACAACTCTACTTCCTCCGCAGCGCCCGGAAGTACAGAGACGCTCAACCCGACTGGTTGCGGCGGTGCCAGATGATCCTTCGGGCCGGCTGGAGCAGCAGTTGGGCCTCTGCGACGTTGCGGCGGTAGGCGACCACCGTGTACACGCCCACGGCGAACGCGGCCGCGGTGGGGGCCGACAGGAGCAGGGGCCAACCGTCGATCAGGAGCTTGAGCGAGGCGGTCGCGGCGAAGGCCACCGCGGCGGCCGTCGTCGGAGCGCCGAGAGCAGAACGGACTGCCTCTTCGGTGCGGAGCCGCCGGGCGAGCAGGACTATCTCGGTCCACGCCGCCACGGCCGACCCCAGAGCCAGCCCGACTGCGCCCAACCGCACCACATCGCCCAGTGCTCGCTCGGCTTCAGGCAATGCCCATGCCAGTCCGATGCCCTCGGCCGCGCTGAGCAGGCGGTCACCGCTCACAACGACGCGGTCGAGGGGGAACATCACGACCATGCCGACCGCCGCGGCCACCGCCACGCGGACCGCCGCGATCCCGGCCGGGCCGGCTGTGTCGCCCCGGGCGTAGCACACGTTCTGCAGCACCCGACTCACGCCGGTGGCCGGCAATCCGAGCGCGTAGGCCCCGACCACGAACCACACCAGCACGGTGTCGGCCTCCGAGAACACGCCGCCCTGGAACAGCAGGCCCACCACCAGGTCGCCTGCTGCGATGTACACCGCGGCGGCCAGCAGCATCCAGAAGGCGACCTTGCGCATGGCCGACCGGGAACGGGTGGCCAGCGCGACCGGATCGTCCGCCTGTCGCGACATCTCCGGCAACTCCGCGGCGGCCACGCTCATGGCGAACAGGCTCACGGGAAGCATGTAGAGGATCTGGGCCCGGTACAGGGCCGCCATGGCGCCCGTGGCGAGAAGCGACGCCAGCACCAAGTCGACGTACGCGGACACCTGCACCACGCCGCGGCCCGCTACCGCGGGACCGAACCGGCGCCGGATCTCCCTCAATCCGGCATGGCCCCGCATCCATCGCAGCCGCAGTCCCCGGGCCAGGCGCAAGGTGAGCGGCAGTTGCACCAGCAACTGAGCCAAACCTCCGCCGGCGACGCCCCAGGCCAGGGCTCGGGCCACGCCGTCGAGGTCGAAGGCGAGGATCCAGGCCACCACCAGAGCCCCGACCTGCACTGCGTTCCACAGAACCGGGGCCGCGTAGGACACGAAGAAGCGCCGGTGGCTGTTGAGCACCCCGAGGCACCAAGCCGACAGAACGGCGAACCCGGTGCCCAGCGCGGTGATGCGCACCAGCGATACGGCCAGGTCGAAACGGTCGTCCGTCAGCCCGGGTGCCAGCACGAAGGTGATGGGACGAGCCAGCGTGACGATCAGGGCGACAGACAGCCCGACGACGGTCATGAGGGCGGCCGCCACCGCTCCGGCCACCTGGCCGGGATCGGTACGGCTGTCCTCGTCGCGGGCACCGTCGTCGAGCAGCCGGCTGTAGACAGGCACGAAACTGGCTGACAGCACACCCTCTCCGAGCAGGTTCTGGAGCATGTTCGGGATGCGCATGGCCACGGCAAAGGCGTCGCCGGCCGCGGTGTTGCCCAGTAGGCGGGAAGCGACCGTCTCGCGTCCCAGGCCGGCCAGACGGCTGGCCGCGATGCCCAGCGCCACCATCACCGAGCCCGAAGCCCGGCGAGGTCGCCTCGGTTCAGTCACTGGTCGCAGTCCAACGCACTTGCGAGGCGAGGCTAGTCGCCCGACCCCTATAGCCTGAGACGATGAGCAGCGCAGCAACCACCGTCATGCCGTCCGCCGCGCCCTTCACCGAGTCCGTACCCGAGCCCGAGCCGACGCCGGTAGCTGAGCTGGCTGCTCGGGCCAAGGCTGCTTCCAGGGCGATGGCCGCGGCATCCACCGCTGTCAAGGACGCCGCGCTGCACGCTGCGGCCGACCTGCTGGTGACCCGAGCCGACCAGATCTGCGCGGCCAACGCCATCGACGTCGAGCGGGCCATCGCCGGCGGCACTCCGGCTCCGCTCGTCGACCGCCTCCGGCTGTCGATCGACCGGATCGACGCCATGGCCGGCGGCCTCAGGCAGATCGCGGCCCGGCCCGATCCGGTGGGCGAGGTGGCCGACGGCTGGGTGAGGCCCAACGGGCTGCGCATCGAGAGGCTGCGCGTTCCCCTGGGTGTGGTTGCCATCATCTATGAGAGCCGTCCCAACGTCACCTCGGACGCGGCCGGCCTCTGCCTCAAGTCGGGCAACGCCGCCTTCCTGAGGGGGTCGTCGTCGGCCATCCAATCCAATCTGGCCATCGCGGCGGCCATACGCGAGGCCATCGCGTCGGCCGGCCTGCCCGCCGACGGGCTCGTCCTGGTGGAGGACACCTCGAGGGCCGCGGCGGTGGAGTTCATGCAGCAGAACGACTATGTCGACTGCCTGATCCCCCGGGGCGGGACGTCGCTTCTCGAGTCGGTGATCGAGCACGCCACCGTGCCCGTGGTCATCGACGGGGCGGGCAACTGCCACGCCTACGTGGATGCCTCCGCCGACCTTGACGCCGCCCTGAACATCGTCGTCAACGGCAAGATCCAGCGACCGGGGGTGTGCAACGCGCTCGAGTCTCTGGTGGTCCACTCCGCAGTGGCGGCAGAGTTCCTGCCCCGGGCCGCGGACGCGCTGGCCGGTGTCGAGCTCGTCGGCGACAAGCGGGCCCGCCAGGCCGTGCCGTCGATGGGGGAGGCGACCGCCGCCGACCACGCCACCGAGTTCCTCGACCTGAAGATGTCGGTGAGGGTGGTGGACACTCTCGACGAGGCCATCGCCCATGTGAACGACAACGGATCAGGCCATTCCGAGACCATCATCACCTCCGATCTCGCCGCGGCCGACCGGTTCACCAAGCAGGTTGACGCCGCGGCGGTGCTCGTCAACGCCTCCACCCGATTCGTGGACGGCGAGGAGTTCGGGTTCGGGGCAGAGATCGGCATCAGCACCCAGAAGCTCCACGCTCGCGGGCCGATGGGGCTCGACCAGCTCACCACCCTCAAGTTCGTCGTGCGCGGCGAAGGCCACGTCCGCTGATTGACAAGTCTGGTTGCTGCCATGTCGCATCGCTTCACTGACGTCGACGCGGTCCAACAGGACCTCCACAAGGTCGACTACCTCTGCGACTCCGGCCTGGCCGGGGTCGTCTACCTGGCCGACCGGCTCGACAAGCCGGTGCTCGTCGAGGGCCCGGCCGGAACCGGCAAGACCCAGCTGGCCAAGAGTGTGGCCGAAATGACGGGCAGCCGCCTGATCCGCCTGCAGTGCTATGAGGGCCTCGATGAGGCCAAGGCGCTGTACGAGTGGAACTACAAGAAGCAGCTGCTGCGGATCCAGACCGAGCGCGACGCCGACGTGGGTTGGGACGAGGTCTCAGACGACATCTTCTCCGACGAGTTCCTGCTGACCCGGCCCCTGCTGGAGGCCATCAGAGCCGTCGATCCGATCGTGCTGCTGATCGACGAGGTCGACCGGGTTGAGGTCGAGACCGAGGCCCTGCTGCTGGAGATCCTCAGCGAGTACCAGGTCTCGATCCCGGAGTTGGGCACCATGGAGGCGCTGCAGGTGCCGCTGGTGTTCCTGACCTCCAACAACACCCGCGAGCTGAGCGAGGCCCTGAAGCGGCGCTGCCTGTATCTCCACATCGACTACCCGACGATGGAGCGGGAGAAGGAGATCGTGCTGGCCAAGGTTCCCGACATAGCCGAGAACCTGGCCGACCAGGTCGCCCGGGTGGTCCGCTCCATCCGCCGGCTGGAGCTCAAGAAGCCGCCGTCGGTGTCGGAGACCCTCGACTGGGCCCGCACGCTGGTCCTGCTGGGCGTGCAGCACATCGACGCCGACGTGGCCGCCGAGACGGTGAACATCCTGCTGAAGTACCAGAGCGACATCGCCAAGGCGAACAAGGAACTGGCGACCGTCGAGGGCATCGAGCCCTAGAGGCCGTGACAGCCTACGAGACTGACCTCCCCACGCTCCCAGTCGAGGCGGGGGATCCCCTCCTGGACCTTCTCAACGGCTTCATCGCCGAGCTGCGGGCTGTCGGCATTCCTGCCAGCCTCACCGAGAACCTCGACGCCATGGAGGCCGTGAAGCACGTCCCCATCACCGATCGCGAGACCTTCAAGTACGCCCTGGCGGCCACGCTGGTGAAGAACCAGGCTCACTGGAAGGCCTTCGAGACCGTCTTCGAGGTGTACTTCTCCCTGCGGGGCGCCCAGTACGAGATCGCCGCCGATGATCTCGACGAGGCCGACGAGGCCGACGGCGAGATCCGGGCCCAGGGCGACCGGGGCTCCGGCGGCGACATGCTCAGCCCGGAGGAGCTGGCCGAGATGCTCTACCGGGCGCTGATGCGGGGCGACTCAGAGATGCTGCGGGCCGCGGCCCGCGAGGCGGTGCGCCGCTACGCGGGGATGGAGCCGGGCCGTCCCGTCGGAGGCACCTACTACCTGTACCGCACCCTGCGGAACCTCGACCTGGAAGGCGTGCTGGAGCGTCTCATGGACGCCGAACAGCACACCGAGGGCGATGTCGACGACTTCGATCTGCGACTGCGGCGCGACGAGTTCGAGTTGCGCATCGCCGAGCTCAAACGCCAGATCGAGGCCGAGATCCGGCGACGGCTGGTGGCCGACCGGGGCGTCGAGGCCATGGCCAAGACCCTGCGCAAGCCGCTGCCGTCGGACATCGACTTCATGCACGCCTCCCGCGAGGAGATGGCCAGCCTGCGCAAGGCCATCTACCCGCTGACCCGCAAGCTGGCCGCCAGGCTCGTCCGCAAGCGCCGCCACGGACGGGCGGGACCGCTCGACTTCCGCTCCACCGTGCGCCACTCACTGTCCTACGGCGGTGTGCCCGTGGAGCCGAAATTCCGCCACCCCCGGCCCCACAAACCGGACATCATGGTGGTGGCCGACGTGTCAGGCTCGGTGGCCGCCTTCGCCCGGTTCACGCTGCACCTCGTGTACGCCATCTCGAGCCAGTTCTCCAAGGTCCGGTCGTTCGTGTTCATCGACGGGCTCGACGAGGTGACCAGCTTCTTCGAGGGCACCGACGACATCGCGGAGGCGGTGCACCGGGTCAACACTGAGGCGGACGTGGTGTGGGTGGACGGCCACTCCGACTACGGCCACGCCCTCGGCGTGTTCTGGGACAACTACGCCGACGACGTCGGGCCCCGCACCACCGTGCTGATCCTCGGCGACGCCCGCAACAACTACCACGCACCCGAGAGCTGGATCATCAAGGCCCTGCAGCAGAAGGCCCGCCACGTGTTCTGGCTCAACCCCGAGCCCCGCAGCTACTGGGACACCGGCGACTCGATCGTGGGGGAGTACGCCCCCCACTGCGACGGCGTGTTCGAGGTTCGCAACCTGCGACAGCTAGAGGCCTTCGTAGACCGCCTGGCGTAAGTTTCCCGCTCCTGTTCGCTGCGCTCACGGGCCGCTCGGGCCACGGCCTCGCTCAGCGCCGTGAAGTGCCCTTGCCCACCGTGCCCATCCGCTCGGCCTCTATCCTCAGTTCCCGCCGGAGAGCATCTCGGCCACCCGGAAGGCGAGGTCCACCGACTGGCGACCGTTGAGGCGAGGGTCACACAGCGTCTCGAAGGCTCGCTCCAAGTCGGCGTCGAGGATCTTGTCGGCGCCTCCGATGCACTCGGTTACCGCGTCGCCGGTCAGCTCCACGTGCACGCCCCCGGCCCAGGTGCCGCAGGCGGTGTGGGCCGCGAAGAAGCCGCTTATCTCGGCCAGCACGTCGTCGAAGTCGCGGGTCTTGCGCCCCGACGTGGACGTGTAGGTGTTGCCGTGCATCGGGTCGCAAGCCCAGGCCACCGGGTGGCCCGAGTCCCGCACCGCCCGCAGCAGCGGCGGCAGCAGAGTTTCCACCTTGCCGGCCCCCATCCTGGTGATGAGGGTGAGCCGGCCGGGTACCCGCTGCGGGTTGAGCAGCTCGCACAATGCGACCACCTCGTCGGCGGTAGCCGTGGGCCCGATCTTGCAGCCGAGCGGGTTGCGCACGCCCCGCAGGAACTCCACGTGGGCGCCGTCGAGCTGGCGGGTGCGCTCGCCGATCCACAGCATGTGGGCCGAGCAGTCGTACCAGTCGCCGGTGGTGGAGTCCTCGCGGGTGAGGGCCTCCTCGTAGTCCAGCACCAGGGCCTCGTGGCTGGTGTAGAACTCCACCTCGTGCAGCTGCGGGGTGTTGCTGGTGGTCACCCCGCACGCGGTCATGAACCGCAGGGCCCGGTCTATCTCATCGGCCATGCGCGCGTAGCGCCGGCCTGCGGGCGACGTGGCCACGAACTCCCGGTTCCAGCTGGCAACCCTCGACAGGTCGGCGTAACCGCCCCGGGTGAAGGCTCGCAGCAGGTTGAGGGTTGACGCGGCCCGGTGGTACGAGGTCAGCAGGCGGCGTGGGTCGGGCAGCCGCTCGGCCTCGCTGAAGCCGATGTCGTTGACCATGTGGCCCAGGAACGAGGTGAGCTCCACCTCGCCCTTGGTCTCGGTGGGACTCGACCTCGGCTTGGCGAACTGTCCCGCGATGCGGCCGACCTTCACCAGTGGCACGCCCCCCGAGTAGGTCAGCACGATGGCCATCTGGAGGATCACCCGCAGCTTGTCGCGGATCGAGTCGGCGGAGGAGTCGAACGACTCCGCGCAGTCGCCCGCCTGCAGCAGGAACGCCTCGCCGTTGGCTACCCGCCCCAAGTGGCTCATGAGTGAGCGGGCCTCTCCCGCAAACACCAGCGGAGGCAGGTCGCGCAGCGCCTTGGTGGCCTGCTCGAGCTCGGCCTCGTCGGGCCAAGCCGGCTGCTGGAGAGCAGGCTTGGCCCTCCAGGACGAGGGCGACCAATCGCTTCCGCCGGCGAACAGGGTGGGATCTCCGGCGGACATGGCGTTAAGCCGCGTCGACCGTCTCGGCCAGACTCAGCTCCTCGGCATGCTCGCGCACGGCATTGATGGCGCGCTTCACCAGGCGGCGGGCCGCCTCGGCGGTGACGCCCAGCTCCTCGCCGACCTCGCGGTAGGAGCGCTTGATGCCGTCGGAGAGTCCGAAGCGCTGCTCGACCGCGTACTTGGCCCGGGGCTCGAGGATGTCGAGCAGGCCGGTCACCATCTCCTCCTCGGCCTTGGCCATTACCTCGAGCTCGGGCCCGGGGTTGGCGTCGGGGAGCAGATCGATCAGCTCGTTGCTGTCGTCGTCGCCGATGGTGCGGTCGAGGGACGTGGGGGTGGTCAGCCGGTGCAGCCGGGCATGGTCGTCGTCCAGCTCGTCGCCGTCGCCGGACACCTGCCGCAGCGCGGCGCGCAACGACGCGGACCGGTCGCCGGGCAGGCGCACCAGGCTCGCCTTCTGATCGAGGGCCCGCCCGATGGACTGGCGGATCCAGAAGGTCGCGTAGGTCGAGAACTTGAAGCCCTTGCGCCAGTCGAACTTGTCGACGGCGTGCTCGAGTCCGAGGTTCCCCTCCTGGATGAGGTCGAGCAGCTCCATGCCCGGGGGAAGGGGATAGCGGCGGGCGACGCTCACCACCAGGCGCAGGTTGGCCCGGATGAAGCGGTCCTTGGCCGCGGCGGCCTCGCGGATCGCCCTGTCGATCTCGCGACCGGTCTCGCCCTCCTCCTTGCGGAGACGGGCCTCGACGCCGCGCTCGATAGCCTGCGAGAGTTCGCGCTCCTCTTGGGCGTTGAGCAGCGCGACCGCGCCGATTTCGTTGAGATACTGTCCTACTGAGTCACTCATGTCTGATTCACCTGACCGGCCCCGCTCGCGTCGGCAGGGGCAGCCTTCTCGCTTTCTTTGTGGGGAGGATTTGGTGCCGGGCGCACACCCTCCAAGTGCGCTACTCCAGCCCAGACGAACCAATATAGATTAGGTGTTTGTTCCCGGCAAGTCAAGATGTACGCCCGCGGGAGGTGTGACATTGGTCACGCTCTCTCCCTGCGGCCCGAGCGGCCCTCAGGTCGCAGCGAACAAGAGCGGGAACCCATTGCGGGTGACCGTCCGATCATAGACTTTCGCGGTGCCTCGACCGGACCCTCATCGCATTGGTGTGCTGGGAGGGACGTTCGATCCGCCCCACTTCGGCCATCTCGCAGCCGGGTTGGAGGTGCGCCACCGGTTAGGGATCTCCAAGGTGCTGTTGGTGGTGGCCAACGATCCATGGCAGAAGTCCGGGCTGCGACCGGTGACGCCGGCCCATCTGCGACTGGAGATGGTGAGGGCCGCCGTCGGTGACCTCGACGGGCTCGAGGCGAGCGCGCTCGAGATCGATCGCGGCGGCGAGAGCTACATGGCCGACACGCTGCGGGAGCTGCGCGGTCTGCATCCCGAGGCCGAGCTGCTGCTGGTGGTGGGCTCGGACACCGCCCAGGGACTCGACACCTGGAAGCGTCCATCCGAGCTGCGCGAGCTGGCCACCACGGTCGTGGTCGACCGGCCGGGACCCTCCAGCGGGCGTCCCCCGGCTGGATGGCCGGCCGTCGTGGTGGAGGTCCCCGCGCTGGACATCTCGTCGTGCGACGTCCGGTCCCGTTTCGCGGACGGACGGCCGGTGGAGGCGCTCGTGCCCGCCGCCGTGGCCGAAGTCGTCAGATCCAGAGGCCTGTACGGGTGCGGTCACTAATTCCCGGCTGGCGCCCGTCTAGCTGGCTCCCGCCCGGCTGGCGCCCGCCCAACTGGCGTCTGCCCCGCTGGCGTCTGCCCCGCTGGCGCCGTCGCCAGCCCGCTCCGCAGTCCCACTTCTTCTGGCGACTCGTCTTTCCGGTGGTGGTCGTGGCCGCGGGGATCGCGGTCCTGCTGCTGGCCCTCACAGGCGGCCGCGATGTACTCAGGATCACGGTGGCCCCTGTCGAGGAGCAAATCGTTCCGGAGCCCGATGAGCCGGGATACCTGGAGTTGGTGGAGGCCACCCCCACGCTGCTAGCACTCCACACCCACAACGGCGGCCTGACCGGCGTGGCCTTCATTGCACTGACGGGCATCGACGCGGGCGGCGGTGTGGTGCTGCTGCCGGCCGACCTCGTGGTTGTGCCCCCGGGCGGCTCTGCAGAGCAGGGCGAGCTGCTCTCCGACACCTTTGCGAGGGGAGGGGTCGAGGCCGTCCGGCAGGTTGCCGAGGACATGTTCGGCCTCGGCTTCGGGCAGGTGGTCGAGGTGCCGACCGAGTGGCTCGCCTACAGCATCGGCCCGGCCGAGCCGCTGCCGTATCTGTTCGTCGATGATCTGATCGAGATGGGTGCCGACGGAGCGAAGCGGGCCGTCTACCAGGCCGGACGCTACGAGCTGAGCGCGGTCGACGCAGCTGCCGTCTACGCCCACCGCAACCCGGACGAGGCCGACGGCAACCGGGCGCAGCGCCAGCGGG
This sequence comes from Acidimicrobiaceae bacterium, assembly GCA_009835735.1. Lineage (GTDB taxonomy): Bacteria > Actinomycetota > Acidimicrobiia > Acidimicrobiales > Aldehydirespiratoraceae > Aldehydirespirator. The sequence continues at coordinate 35,035 of VXWX01000023.1, read as the reverse complement.
CCATGTGGGAGTCGTGGCTGGGTGTAATCGGGCGGGCGCCGGACCCCGAGGCCGCGGTCCCCCCGGCCGACTCCGCCCTGGCACCGTTCCTGCGGGCTCTCGGAGCGGGCACTACGGTGGTGGAGGTTGTTCCGTTCGAGTCCATTGCATCCGATCCCGGCGCCGCCCCGGTACAGCTGCTGGGCGCGGAGAGCAGAGCGTGGCTGAGGGCCGAGGCCTTGGAGTTGGCCCCCTGGCCCCAGCAGCCGGAGTCGTTCCTGCGACCCAGGGTTCAACTGCTCGACGGCACGGGCAATCCAGCTATCCGGGATGGGCTGGCTGACGACGTGATCGCGGCCGGGGGAGTGATCACCGTGATAGGCAACGCGGACGCCTTCGGTGTGGAGGCCACCCAGTTCGCCTACCATCGCGAGGAACTCGTGAACGACCCCATCACCAACTCCATCGCCATCGAACTCGGCGTAGACATGGCTCTCATAGAGCTGGGCGAGAGCGGAGCCGACGTGGTCGACATAACCGTGACGGTCGGACTGGACCAGGCGGCGCGGTGACGCCAGGAGCGAGCCCGGCCGATCCCGTCGCTCCGGCCGGTTCACCTCCTCTGGTCGACGGTGCCTACGCGCGGCGCTGGGCCGTGGCCGCGGCGGCCGCCGCCGATGATCGCAAGGGCGTCGACACCGTGGTCATCGATGTCGGCGACGTGCTGGTGGTCACCGATCTGTTCGTGATCACCCACGGCAACAATGCCCGCCAGGTGCGCTCCATCACCGAGGGTGTCGAGGAGACGGTGAAGGAGGCGGGCGGACCGTCGCCGGTGCGCATCGAGGGCGCCGACGACCGCCAGTGGGTACTGCTCGACTACGGGCCGTTCGTAGTGCACGTCTTCGATGCCGAGCGGCGCTCCCTGTACCAGCTCGAACGGCTGTGGGGCGACTGCGAGGTGCTCGACTGGCGCCCTGCTGCGGTGTCGGAGGATCCGGGCCGCTAGCGGCTGCGGAGCCTCACCGGGGTGGAGACCTCGGCGAAGAAGTCGTTTCCCTTGTCGTCGATCACGATGAAGGCGGGGAAGTCCTCCACCTCGATGCGCCACACGGCCTCCATGCCCAACTCGGGGTAGTCGAGCACCTCCACCCGCCGGATCGAGTCGCGGGCCAGGCGAGCGGCGGGGCCTCCGATGGATCCCAGATAGAAGCCGCCATGACGAGCGCAGGCCTCGGTCACATCCGACGAGCGGTTCCCCTTGGCCAGCATCACCATCGACCCGCCGGCCGCCTGGAACTGGTCGACGTAGGAGTCCATACGGCCTGCGGTCGTGGGTCCGAACGATCCGGAGGCGTAGCCCTGGGGAGTCTTGGCCGGACCGGCGTAGTACACCGGGTGGTCTCGCATGTACTCCGGCATCGGCTCGCCGGCGTCCAGGCGCTGCTTGATCCTGGCGTGGGCGATGTCGCGGCCCACCACCAGCGTGCCGGTCAGGGCGAGCCGGGTCTTGACCGGGTAGCGGGTCAGCCGGGCCAGAATCTCGCCCATCGGCTGGTCGAGGTCCACCGGCACGACCTCGCTGGAGAGGTCGTCGGCCCGGGTCTCGGGGAGGAACCGGGCCGGGTCGGTCTCCAGGCGCTCGAGGAACAGACCCTCTGAGGTGATCTTGGCTCGGGCCTGGCGGTCCGCCGAGCAGCTCACCGCGATCCCGACCGGGTTGGACGCTCCGTGGCGGGGCAGCCGGACCACTCGCACGTCGTGGCAGAAGTACTTGCCGCCGAACTGGGCGCCGATGCCGAAGGCCTGGGTCAGCTCCAGGATCCGCTTCTCCCATTCGAGGTCCCGGAACCCGTGGCCGGTGTCGGCATCCCCGGACGTGGGCAGGGAGTCGAGGTACTTGGCCGAGGCCAGCTTGGCCACCTTCAGGTTGTATTCCGCCGAGGTGCCGCCTACTACCAGGGCCAGGTGGTAGGGCGGGCAGGCCGCGGTGCCGAGCAGCCGCAGCGTCTCGTCGCAGAAGTCGATCAACGACTCCTCGTTGAGCAGGGCCTTGGTCTTCTGGTACAGGAACGACTTGTTGGCCGAGCCGCCGCCCTTGGCCATGTAGAACAGTTCGTATACGTCGCCGGGCTTGGAATGGATCTCGATCTGGGCGGGCAGGTTGTTCTGGGTGTTCACCTCGGTGAACATGTCGAGCGGGGCGAGCTGCGAGTAGCGCAGGTTGGAGATGCGGTAGGTGTCGTAGACGCCCCGGGAGATGGCTTCGGCGTCGTCGCCGAAGGTGAGCACCTGCTCGCCCTTGCGTCCCATGATCACCGCGGTTCCGGTGTCCTGGCACATGGGCAGGATCCCGCCCGCGGCGATGTTGGCGTTCTGCAGCAGCTCGGTGGCCACGAAGCGGTCATTGTCCGAGGCCTCGGGGTCATCGAGGATGTTGCGGAGCTGCTGGAGGTGGTCGGAGCGCAAGTAGTGGTTGATGTCGTGCATGGCCACCGACGTGAGCAGCGTCAGCGCCTCCGGCTCGACCTTCAGGAACCTCTGGCCCGCGGCCTCGATGGTGGAGACCCCCTCGGTCGACAACAGCCGGTAGTCGGTGTCGTCCGCGCCGAGAGGCAGCATGTCCGAGTAGGCAAAGTCCTTCAGGTCGGACGAATCTGCCATCACGTCCGTCCCAGCCGGAGCCTGTCTCAGGGCCTCGCGGGCGTTCCCGGGAACGCGACCGGGTCCTGCCCGTCGCCAATCACCGGGCGCTGCCAGTGCGTGTAGTCCGAGACGGTCTCGGCCACGTCCCGCCACTCGGCAGGGTTCCAGCCCTGGGCGGCCGCGGTGACCGACCCGTTCTGGAGGACGAAGGCGAACGCGGGCAAGGTGTCGAGCCCGAGCGCGGCGGGTACTCGGCGGTCGGGGTCGGAGAAGGTGAGGATCTCTTCGGCGTAGGGACCGAGGAAGCGCCGGGCGTCGTCGGGGTCGCAGGCGACCACCCAGCACGTCCGGCATCCGGCTTCGGCGTAGGTGACCAGGATGCGCCGGGCGGTGTGGAGGATCCAGGCGCTCTCATTGGTGTAGGGATCCAGGAGGACCGGCAGCAGGGGGAAGGTCGTGAGCCAGGAGGACAGCGGCCTGGCCTTGCCTCCTAGCGGGTCCAGTTCCAGATCTAGCGAGACGGCGGTCACGAGGCCAACGCTAGCGCTCGCGTTGTTCCGGCCGGCGGGTCCTTCCGGCCGGCGGGTCCTGTCGCCGAGTCAGATGACCGACACGGGCTTCGCCCTATTCGTCGGTCATCTGACTCGTCGCCACCCCCCGGCCTCGCCGGTCGCGCCGGGCGCCACCCTCCTGCCTGGCCGGAGTATCACCCGCGCGGCCTTGTGGCGGTTGCGTACGCTCGCGGGGTGCATCCGATTGAGAGGTTGCGGTATGTGGCCCGGGCTGGGGTTGTGCCGGTGGTGCCGCTGGTGCGGGAGTCGGCTTCGGCGTTGTCGTCGTTCGCTGACGATCCCAAGGGTCTGCTCACGTCGTGCCGCCGGCTGCTGGACCGGCGCAGCGATTGCGCACCGCTGGTGTGGCTGGCGGCCCGGATGCTCACCGCCATGGATCCCCGCTCCGAGGCCAGGCGGGTGATGGAGGACTTGGACGGCGACACCACTGAACGGGCGCTCCTGAACGGATTGCACAGCCTGCCCGCCGCCTCGGCCGTACTGGCTGTGGGGGAGTTGGGGGCCTACGCGGCCGCACTGGACGACCGTCCCGACCTGCGGTGGGTCGAGCCGGACGATCTTGAGGCCGCAGGCCGGGCCGACTTGGTTCTCATGACCAGCGACTGCGCGGGTCCGTCACAGGCGCTGGTGGTGGCCGAGACCGTGTCGGTGGCTGAGATGGCCCGCGGCTTCCGGACTCCGGTGTGGATGATCGCGGGCGCGGGGCGGATATTGCCCGAGCGCATGTGGGACCTCCTGAGTGCCCGGCACCGCCCTGATGATCCGGCCATGCGGGGCCTGGCCGTTCTGGATCTCGACCGGTTCGTGACCAGGGTGGTCACGCCCTCCGGGTTGCGGACTCCCGCCGAAGCCGCTCGAAGGTCCGACTGCCCGATCGTCCCCGAGCTCTTCGCCCGATGACCGGCGCCGTCCCGAGCGCCGGCCTCAGAGCGCGGCGACCATGACCGGGCTGGACCGGTTCGAGGGTCGGCCGGGCGCCCGGGACGGGTACTGGCCCTCGGCATGGCCGGCGGAGTGCGGGGGCAACCGGCGCCAGAAGGCAGCCACCGGCCGCCTCGATGCCGCCACGGGCACCGCTTCGGTGGCCAGCAAGCGCAACGGGCGCTGGAACGTGATGTTCGTGGAGCGCGAGCCGGACCAGTGGTACCTGGGCGGGACCATGCCCGCCTTCAGCGGCCCCGAGCCCTACGGCTGGGTGGAACGCCTGGACCTGAGCGCGGGAGGCGCCAGAGCCGATGCCTTGGAGCCGGTGGCCACCTCGCCCCGGCTTCCGTGCGGCGACCATGTGTGGTGCGGGTCGATCCTGGCCCACGCCAACGGAGCGGTCTACAGCGTCAACGGCTCGTACCTGCACAAGCTTGACCCCGACGACCTGTCGGTGCTGGCCGAGCGGCGGCTGCCGGCTGACCGCTCCCACAACGGGATGCTGGCCTTGCGCGACGGCACCATCGTCACCAAGGACCTGCGGCTCGAAGGTCAGGGCGGCACGACGCTGACCCGCCTTGAGCCCGAGTCCCTGGAGTTGGTGGGTGAGCCGCTGGTGCTGCCCGAGGGCTCGATGGGACGCATCGCCGCCGATGTGGTGGACATCGACGGCTCAACGGTGGAAGTGATCTACGTCCCCGGGACCGAGCATCTGTGGCGCCTATATGTGGGGGAGCCCGGTGGCACGGACGGTGCGGGTGGATGCGGCCTGGAGATCGACGCCGGCTGGAGGCCCCGGTACCGCACCGTCAACGGCGAATGGGGGCTGTCATGGGACTCGTGCCTCTCCGACGGGGACTGCTGGATCATGGACTGCGGCGACATCGAGTCGGTCCGGGCCATCCACACCACCGAGCCCAACGGCCGCTTCGATGAGCCGCCCGGCAACCGGCTGTCGTGGCGCCATCCGGCCCCCTGGCCAGGAGCTCAGCGGCTGCTGCGGTTCAGCCTCACCGACGACGGCGACATCGACGAGATCGAGCCCTTCGGCGCACCCGGCGGCGGGATCATCGCGCCCCCAGTCCACGTCCCGGAAGTGAGGCCGGGTGTGGGCATGGCCATCGGCTGGGACTCGGTGAACGGCGGCCTCGCTGGGGTCGAGATTCCGGCCGGCCCGTCACGCCGAGAGATGAGCGTGGCATGGCACGTGGACGTGCGCCCGTCGATGCAGCCGGTGGTGTACCCCGAGTCCGGCGAACTCGTCATCAACGACTTCGCGTCCGGCGCCGACGGCGGCCCGCCGTCGGACGATCTCGTGGTGGTGGACATCGTCTCTGGTTCGCTCATCGACCGGGTCCCCACCGGCTCCCGGGTGGCCAACGGGATGTTCCTGAGCGCGGCCTCCGGCCGTCGAGTCCTCTACGCCAGCACCACCGCAGTGGCCTTGGTCGCCTGGTCGTAGTTAGCTAGGACGGCCCGACCAGGGCTTGGACCAGTTCGTCGAAGGCGGCGTCGGCGATGGCCGCCATCTCGTCGTCGGTGCGGTCCTGGATGGGGTGGCGGGTGAGCACCGCGGCTGCGTCGAAGCCGAGCGACTCGGCCTGCGCCTCGACCGCCGAAGCGAAGTGGACGGTCGAGACGAACACGCCCGGGACGCCGCGCCGCTCGATGTCGCTGATGTCGTGCACACTGCACGACACGCAGGAGCCTCAATCGGCGAGCGCTTCGATGACCGCGTCGCAGGTGGTGGCTATCTCGTGGCGCAGATCGACCGGAGCGGGCTTGGTGAATGTGGGCTTGGTGTAGCGGTTGACCGTCGCGCCCAGTCCGCTGAGGCGCTCCGAGACACGGTCGAGGAACACATTGCCGCGGGGTTTGGAGATGTCGAGCAGCCCGACGGTCAGTCCGGCCAGCGACTCGGGCCGGGTGGCCCGCTCCCGCGCCGCCGGGGCCTGCTCCGAGGTGGGATCGAGGACGGTGGTCATCAGGTGGCCTCCTTGCCGGGGTGAGGGTAGTCGCGAGCTTCCTACGGCGTGATCTCGCGGGTGACCGGGTCGCTGCCCCTCGGCCCGTTGGCCCAGCCGCCGATAATCGCCGAGAACAGTCCGGCGGGGCCACCGGAATGGACTACGAGCAGCCCGCCGGGGCGGAACTTGGGGATCTTCTGGCCGGCGGCCGTGGGGGGCAGGCCCGCCGCGATGCCGCCCGCGCCGGCCAGCAGGTCGTCGCCGTCGAAGGTCAACTCGGCCGAGAGTTCCTCCATGAAGCGGTCCCGGCTCCAGCCCGCGTCGGCGTAGCGGGCCATGTGCTCGGGCGACAGCACCAGCATGGCATCCATGCCCAGCATCATCCTGGGTGAGACCGTGGCCTGCAGCGCCTGGGCTAGGTGCTTGGTCAACGATTCGGGAGTTCGGGACCGCTCGTCGGCAAGGATCCTGGGTGACTCTCCGGTGAACACGGTGACGGTGGACTGGTCCGCCCGCCAGCCCCGGCTCTCCGCCAGGGAGGTCCACGGCGAGCCCGCCTCATCCTCGGCGAAGCAGAAACCCACCTTGGCCGGTGAGCCGAACGTGGCCCGGTCCACGCCCCCGGGATGCCCGCCGCCGACGTTGCGCACCACCAATTGCAGGGCCCGACCGATGGTCGAGTTGGCCCGGTTGCCCTGGCCCAGCGAGTTGATCCCGCTGTTCATGCCGATGCGTTCGGCCACGGGCCCGTTCACCACCAGCACCGGCCCGACACTCATGGTGGTGGCCAGTACGCCGTGCATGTTGAACTCGTCGGTGCACACTGCCTCCAGCGCGGCGATCACTACCGGCAGGTGCTCGGGTGTGCAGCCGGCCATCACTGCGTTGACGGCCACTTTCTCGACGGTGCACTCGACCAGGCTGGGCGGCACCACCGCCACCACCTCGGACGGGCCGCGGGTCGTGCCCTCGAGCATGCGGAGCACCCTGGTCTCGGTCGGCGGAACCACTGGCAGGCCGTCGGACCAGCCCCGGTCCCACATCGCCTCCCATTCGTCCTCCAGCGAGGCCAGCTCGATCCGGCGGCTATGCAGGCTCGAACCGGAGAACCGCACGGCCAGCTCGCCGGCATAGGCGGGGTCCACGCTGAGCGATCCGCAGCCGGGCCGCCAGTCGGGGAGTCCGTCGCCCAGGCAGTCCAACCCTGACAGCTGCTCCCACTCGGAGCGGGACCAGCCGACGGTGCGCTGCTCGCCGACGCCCTCGCTCACCTGCAGCAGCGTGGGCACCGTCTCGATGTCGTGATGCCAGGACAGGGCCAGATCAGCGTCGTGGTGCACCCAGTCGGCATCGGCGGGGAAGTGCGGGTCATCCTGCGTGATGACCGTCAGCCCGGCCCGCTCATGGAGGTCGCCCAGCACGGGAGCCACCAGCTCGCAGGTCGGGCAGTCGCGCTTGACCACCGCCACCAGCCCGTCGGGCAGCGGCGGCACCGGGGGGAGGTCAGAACTCATCATGCGATTGTGCCACTGTTAGCCTCCCGATGCGATGGGGAGAAGCAGCGGCGGGAGCGACTCCATAGACGGCCGCGAGTTCCGCCGGGTGCTGGGTCACTACCCGACCGGCGTCACGGTGGTGACCGCAGCCTGTCCCGGCGGCCCCGAGGGAATGACGATCGGATCCTTCACCAGCGTCTCGCTGGACCCGCCCCTGGTGTCGTTCTGTCCCGGTCGCGACTCCGACTCGTGGATCCGGATGCGCGACGTGGGCAGCTTCTGCGTAAACGTTCTAGGCGATGACCAGGCCGACGTGTCCTCCACGTTCGCCACCAAGGTCGACGACCGCTTCAACGGCTTGCGCACCAGGGTGGAGGTCACCGGGGCGCCGGTGATCGAGGGATGCCTGGCCTGGATCGATTGCCGTGTCGAGGCGGTCCACTCTGCCGGTGACCACGACATCGTGGTGGGCCGGGTCGTCGCCCTCGGCACGGCCGACGGCGACAGCCAACCGGCGCCCGGGCCGCTGATCTTCCTCAAGGGCAGCTACGGCCGGGTGGCGGGGCTCTAGATGGCGATCTATGCGCTTGGCGACCTGGAGCCGAGCATCGATCCGACCGCCTACGTTCATCCGCTGGCGGTGGTGATCGGGAATGTCGAGCTCGGTCCAGAGGCCTCGGTGTGGCCCTACGCGGTGCTGCGAGGAGACGACGGCCTGATCCGAATCGGCGCCCGCAGCAACGTGCAGGACTCAGCGGTGATCCATTGCACGCCGAGATACCCCACCATTGTCGGGGATGGCGTCACCATCGGTCATCAGGCTCACCTGGAGGGATGCACCGTGCTGGACGGATCGCTGATAGGAGTCGGATCCGTGGTGATGCACGATGCCCGCATCGGTCCCAACGCGCTGGTCGGGGCCAATGCCACTGTGACCGGTGGGACGGTGGTGCCGGCTCAGGCCATGGCGCTCGGGACCCCCGCCCGCATCCGCGAGGACGCGCTCGATCCCGACCACAACCAGCGCAACGCCGAGGTCTACGCCCAGCGCGGCCACCACTACCGCGCCGAACAGCGCCGTATCGACTGATCGCCGTTCCTCGCGATAGATTGGGATGCAAGCACGAGCGGATCGGGAGATCCCATGACCACCGCGGACATCGGCGTCGATCTCAGCCGCTACCAGCTCGGCTGGAGCGACGAGGAGGACTACGTCTTCAAGCCCAAGAAGGGCCTCAACAACGACATCATCACCGAGATGTCGTGGCTCAAGGGCGAGCCCCAGTGGATGCTCGACTTCCGCCTGAAGTCGCACCGCCGGTTCGAACGCCGCCCCCGCCCGACCTGGGGCGGCGACACCACCGGCATCAACTTCGACGACATCTACTACTACATCAAGCCCACCGACACGCTGGCCAACGACTGGGACATGGTCCCCGAGTCGATCAAGAACACCTACGAGCGCCTGGGGATCCCCGAGGCCGAGCGCAAGTACCTGGCCGGCGTGACCGCCCAGTACGAGAGCGAGGTGGTGTACCACCGCAACCGCGAGGACCTCGAGGCCCAGGGGGTGCTGTTCTGCGACATGGACACCGCCCTGCGGGAGTACCCGCAGCTGCTCAAGCGGTACTTCGGCACGGTCATCCCGCCCAACGACAACAAGTTCGCCGCGCTCAACTCGTCAGTCTGGTCGGGCGGGTCGTTCATCTACGTGCCGCCCGGGGTGGAGGTGGAGGCGCCGCTGCAGGCCTACTTCCGCATCAACGCCGAGAACATGGGCCAGTTCGAGCGCACCCTGATCATCGCCGACGAGGGCTCCAAGGTCCACTACATCGAGGGCTGCTCCGCGCCCACCTACTCCACCGACTCGCTGCATTCTGCAGTGGTGGAGATCATCGTGGGGCGGTCTGCCCGGGTCACCTACACCACCATCCAGAACTGGTCCGACAACGTCTACAACCTGGTCACCAAGCGGGCCCGGGTCGAGGCCGAGGGCCACATGGAATGGATCGACGGGAACATAGGGTCAAAGCTCACGATGAAGTACCCGGCGGTGGTGATGGTGGGGCCCAAGGCGTCGGGCGAGGTGCTGTCGGTTGCCTATGGCGGCCCGGGCCAGCATCAGGACACCGGGGCCAAGATGACCCACGCCGCGCCCGAGACCACCTCGAAGATCGTCTCCAAGTCGATCTCCTCGGGCGGCGGGCGCACGTCGTACCGGGGCTTGGTGCGGGTCGAGGACGACGCCTACGGCTGCAAGAGCCACGTGCAGTGCGACGCGCTGATCCTCGATGAGGACTCCGTGTCGGACACCTACCCCTACATGGAGGTCGGGTCGGGCGACGCGGTGATCGGCCACGAGGCCACCGTGTCCAAGGTGGCCGACGACCAGCTCTTCTACCTCCAGAGCCGGGGCCTCACCGAGGAGCAGGCCATGGGCCTGATCGTCAACGGCTTCATAGAGCCGGTCACCCGCACCCTGCCCATGGAGTACGCGGTGGAGTGGAGCCGTCTCATCGAGCTGCAGATGGAGGGCAGCGTCGGCTGACGGATCCGCGCTGGGTTGGCGACGCGAAAGACTGGCCGCCTGCCACAATGTCAGTCATGCCGATGCGCCAGGACTGCAAGTACTTCGAGTCGCGCACCTATCCCAACGGCGAGACGGTAAGGAAGTGCGACCTCGACCTGGCTCCAGAGGCGCCGTGGCGCTGTCCCGACGACTGCCCGAAGTACACCCGGCGGCTGGCCGACGTCAACTGGAGCTACGGCTCCCTGGTCACCCCCGAGACCCCGCCGGAGCCCGAGAGCCTCGGCAGCGACGACAGCATCGGCGCCCTGCTCGACGCGGCCGAGGACATCGTCAATGCGGCTGCTCCCGACGTGATCGCTGAGGTGGAGGCCGAGCGCCGCAAGCGCCGGCGCGCCCGGGGCCCGAAGGCGAAGGGCAAGAAGGGCAAGGGCGGCCGCGGATCCTCCTCCGGTGGGGGCGGGCTGGGGGAGCGCTTCCGCAGGCGGTACCGCGACGGCGGCTGACTACGAGTGCATCCCTTCACTACTGACGCGGCCCGCAGCCTGCCGGGCTCCGGCTGGCTGGCGGAACGCCGGGTGGCGGCGGCTGAGCGCTTCGCGGCTGCGGATCCTCCCACTGCGGCCGCCGAGGAGTGGCGGTACAGCGCGATCGCCGACTTCGATCTGGCCGCATACCAGCTGGCAGGCCCGGACGCATCCTTCCCGCCGGACGGGACTTGGGCCGGCGTCGACTCGGCCGCCAACGGCGCGGTCGCCGCGGTCCTTGACGTTGCCGACGGTCGCATCGTCGCCTCGACGGGGCTGGAAGAACTGTCGAAGCAGGGCGTCCGCGTGGGACCGCTGGTCGATTCGGCCGACGGCGCCGAGTTGCTGGGCTCGGTGGCCGACGGAGCCGCCGACTACTTCACCGTGCTCAACGACGCTTTCGTGGGCTGCCCCATCCTGGTGGACGTCCCCGCGGGAGTGGTTGTCGACGGGGTGATCGCGGTGCGCCACTACGCGGGCGCGGCCGGAGCGGCCACCTTCCCTCGACTGGTGGTGAGGGTCGGGCAGGACGGGTCGGCCAAAGTGCTCGACATGCAGCGCTCCGCCGGTTCGGCGCTGGTCGTTCCCGTGGTCGAGCTCGATGTCGGCCAGGCCGCCCGGCTCGGCTACGTGAACCTGCAGCAGCACGACCACCGGACGTGGCAGATCGCGGCCCACACCGCTCGGGTGGAGCGAGATGCAGCCCTCGTCGCGGCGTCGGTCGCGTTGGGCGGCGGCTATGCCCGCACCCGGACCGACGCCCGCCTGGTGGGCCGGGGCGCCAGCGGCGACCTGCTGTCGGCGTACTTCGGATCAGGTGACCAGATCCTCGACTTCCGCACCTACCAGGACCACGCCGCGCCCGACACCACGTCCAACCTGCTCTACAAGGGCGCGGTGGGCGGTTCGGCCCGCAGCGTGTACACCGGGCTGATCCGGGTGCGCCCCAACGCCCGGGGCACCAACGCCTTCCAGACCAACCGCAACCTCAAGCTCAGCGAGGACGCCTGGGCCGAGTCGGTGCCCAACCTCGAGATCGAGAACAACGACGTGCGCTGCAGCCATGCCTCCGCGGTGGGTCCGGTGGATCCCGACCAGGTCTTCTACCTGGAGAGCCGTGGAGTGCCGACACCGGCGGCCGAGCGCCTGATCGTGGCCGGGTTCTTCGACGAGGTGATCGACGGACTGCCGGTTCGGGCCGTGGAGGAAGCGGCCCGCGAAGCACTGGCCCTGAAGCTCAACCAGATGTTGAAGGCCGCGGCGTGACGCTATGACCGCTCAGGCAGACTGTTCAAGATCGGAGACTCCACGATGACGACCCACGAGCTGTTCCCCCTGGACGAACTCAAGACCGACTCGGCGCGGCGGGTCGAGGTGGAGGGCCGCGAGATCGCCGTGGTGCGCATCGGCGACGACGTCTACGCCATCGGCGACACCTGCTCCCACGCCGAAGTCTCGCTGTCGGAAGGCTGGGTGGAGCCCGACGATTGCGCCATCGAGTGCGTGGCCCACGGGGCCATGTTCGATCTGGAGACCGGTGAGCCATTGTCGCTGCCGGCCACCCGGGCCGTGCCCACCTACGAGGTGTCGGTGGCGGACGGCATGGTCGTGCTGAAGCTCGACGCGGGCTCGGGTGGGGACGCTTCGTGAGCACCCTCGTGATCGAGGGCCTGCGGGCCTCGGTAGCCGGCCGAGAGATCCTGGCCGGCGTCGACCTGGAGGTAGCCGCGGGCGAGGTGCACGCGGTGATGGGACCCAACGGGTCGGGAAAGTCGACCCTGGCCCACGTGATCGCCGGGCGGGGCGGCTACGACGTGCTCGACGGCTCCGTCCGCCTCGACGGCACGGAACTGCTGGGAATGCCCGCGTGGCGGCGGGCCGAGGCGGGCCTGTTCCTGGCCATGCAGTATCCCACCGAGGTTCCGGGCGTCTCGCTGCTCGACATGCTCACCGAGTCGGTGTGCACCCCCGAGGGTGCCGCTGTCGCCGAGCAGATGCGTTCCGAAGCCGGCCGCATCGGCCTGGACGAGCAGTTCCTCCAGCGCCCGGTGAATGTGGATCTCTCGGGAGGGGAGCGCAAGCGCAACGAGGCCCTGCAGCTCGGCGTGCTGAAGCCGGCTTTCGCGGTGATCGACGAGCTCGACTCCGGCCTTGATGTGGACGCGTTGAGGCTCGTAGCCGGCCGCATCGAGGAAGCCACCGAGCATGATGGTCTCGGCGTGCTCGCCATAACCCACTACAGCCGGGTCTTCGCTCATCTCCGGCCCGATTCGGTGCATGTGTTCGCCGGCGGCCGCATACAGGAGTCCGGCGGATCCGAGTTGGCCGACGAGCTGGAGGCCGAGGGCTACGAGCGCTGGACGGGGACCGCCCCGCAGCCGGACCCGGACGCGGGAGCCACCCCCTTCACCGACCCCTTCGGAGACCCGTTCGCCGACCTGCTGACCTGAGCCGCACCGGTCAGGCGTAGCATCGGGGACCATGAGCAACGACGACCTGCTGACCGAGGATGAGATCGCGGAGGTGCTGGCCGCTCATCCCGAATGGCGCCGCGACGGCAACGTGTTGCGCCGCTCGTATCAGTTCGCCGACTTCCGGGCCGCGTTCGCATTCATGGCCCATGTTGCGCTCATCGCCGAGCGGCTCTTCCATCACCCCGAGTGGTCCAACGTCTACAACAAGGTGGAACTGGCCATCACCAGCCACGATGTGGGCGGCCTCTCAGCCCGCGACCGCGACTTCATTGAGCGCGTCGACGCGGCCGGCGGCTAGGACCCTGAGCGACTCAGTCCGGCTCACCGAACGAAGCGCCGGGGTGGTATGACTGCGGCGTCGTGCGACACTGCCGGGCGTGGTGGATCCCGCACCGGCCATGAGGCTTCACGGTGTCGTGAATGCCTCGCCGGATTCGCTGGCTGACTTCTCGGTCGCCACGACCCTCGAGAGCGCGGTGGCCCGGGCCGTCGAGCTGCTCGACCAGGGCTGCGTGGGGATCGACCTCGGCGGTGCGGGCTCAACGCAGTTCGCCGACCGGGTGGACGTCGAGGCCGAGTGGCAGCGACTCGACGGCAAGGTCCAGGCGCTGGCTGAGCTGTGCGCGTCACGCGGGGCGCAGCTCTCCGTGGACTCGTGGCAGCCGGAGATCATACGACGGGCTCTTGGTTGCGGCGCCACCATGATCAACGCGGCGGACGGGCTCCAGGACCCGGCCATGGTGCGACTCGCCGCCGAGCACGATGTGCCGGTGGTGGCGCCGTTCGTGTGGGGTGCCGACCCCAAGGCATCCAGGCATGTGATCGGCGATCCGGTCGAGGTGATCTGCGGATGGTTCGAGCGCTCGCTGCACAGCTGGGAGCGAGCGGGCGTCGAGCGCAGCCGTCTCATCCTTGACCCCGGCACCGGCTTCGGCCCGCCCGACTGGGAGTGGGCCGACCGCTACCGGTACCAGAAGCGGGTCTACGAGAACCTTGATGCGCTGCGGGCCTTCGGACTGCCGGTCTACTTGCCGTTGCCGTGGAAGGAGACCGATCAGCACGACGAGCTGCTGGAGATCTGCATCAGGGCCGGCTTCGACTACGGCCGCTGCCACCGCCCCGACCGGGTTCTTGAGGCGATGAGCCGCCTCGGCGTGGCTAACGCGCCGTGATGCCATCGGGGCCCGACTGCCTGGGCCGCAGCGTGCTCGTGTCTCCAGGTCAGCCGGCGCCCGAGCCTTGGGCCCAGGCACCGCGGCTGGCAGTGCATACGGAAGCTCCCGACCCCGAAGCCGGCCGCCGCCTCCGGGCCGCCTGGAGCAACCGCGAGCGGCTGGTCATCGAAGTGCACGGCCCGCTTCCCGATGCCGACCCGACGCTGGACGCACCCTGGTGGAGTCTTCAAGCCGGAACCACTCTCACCGAGGAGGTCTGGCATCACCTGCTGACCGCCGACGCAGTGGATGCACGCCAACCGGGCCGGGTCAGCTTCGGTCCGCTCGAGCGGGCTCTGGCGCTCGGCGCTCGCCCTGCGGCGCCCGGGGAGCCAGGCGACATCGTGTCGCCCGAGACCGGTCCTGCCTGGTGCGACGGTGGTCCCTTGGATGCTTGCGATGCCTCGGAACTGCACGGCGCTGCCCTGATTCCGGCCGCCAATCTGGCTGCGGGTGATCTCACGCCCCTGCGGCACTGCGAGCCCGACGCCGATCTGGCGCCCGACCAGCGGCGTGCCGTGGGCCATCTCGGGGGTGGTGCCTGCATCGTGGCCCCGGCCGGGTCGGGCAAGACCCGGGTTCTCACCGAGCGGGCCCGTTGGCTGGTGCGGGACCTGGGCGTGGCCCCGGGCGCGGTGTGCCTGGTCGCCTACAACGTGCGGGCTCGGGCCGAGATGCAGGAGCGCACCGCCGACCTTCCCGGTCTGGAGGTGCGCACGCTCAACAGCCTGGCGCTGGCCGTGTGCAACGGCGCCGTGCGATTCGCCCGGCCCGCAGCCCACGACCGGGTGGAGGTCATAGGCGAGCGGGAGGTTCGGGACCTGCTTCACGGCTTGGTAGGGGAGCGGGCTCCCCGCAGGCGCAGGCGAGCCATGACCGACCCGCTGGCTCCGTGGGTGGAGGCGCTCAGCGCATCCCGCCTCGGGCTGCGAGACCCGGCCGAGGTAGAGCGGGACTACGCCCCCGACGTAGAGGGACTTGCCGAGTTGGCGCCGGCCTACGCCGAGGCGCTGGACGAGCGCGGCGTCGTCGACTTCGACCACCAGATCGTCCGGGCCATAGAGGTGCTGCTCACCGATCCGGCCGCCCGGGCCGCGGCCCGCCGGGTGTGCGGCGTGCTGCTGGTGGACGAGTTCCAGGACCTCACTCCGGCGCACCTGTTGATGATCCGCCTGCTGGCCGGACCGAGAGCCGACGTGTTCGGGGTGGGCGACGACGACCAGACCATCTACGGCTACTCGGGTGCGTCGCCCCGCTGGCTGATCGAGTACGAGCGCTTCTTCCCGGGCGCGGACCGCCACCTGCTCGGAATCAACTACCGCTGTCCGCCCGATGTGGTGGAGGCCGCCTCCAACCTGCTGTCGCACAACCGGCACCGCATCGCCAAGGACATCGAGCCCCGTCTGGGTCACCCGTCTGCGTCGGACGACCGCCAGGTCGACGTGAGAGCCGTGCACGATGGCGGCTCGGCTGTTGTCGAGAGGGTCAGAGCCCTCATCGCCGGTGGCGTCGAAGCGAGAGACATAGCGGTGCTCACCAGGGTCAACAGCACGCTGCTGGCCCCGCAGATCCTGCTGTCGGAAGCCGGAATCGACTGCATGGCGCCGGTCGGGCCGTGGTTCCTGGAGCGCACCGGCGTGGCCGCCGCGCTGGCGTGGCTCCGGCTGGCCACTGCCGGAGCGGCCCAGCTGCCAGCGGCCGCGCTGGCCACCGCGGCCCGTCGCCCGCCGCGAGGCATCTCTCCGAGGGTGGTCGAATGGATAGCCGAGCAGCGCAACGTGGGAGCTCTGCGCCGGCTGGCTGGCCGCATCTCCGACGAGCGGACCTCAGAACGGGTGGAGGACTTCGCCGACGACGTGGAACGCCTCAGCGACATGGCCCGCGAAGGCGCCGACACGCTGCGCCTGCTGGAGGCGGTACGGGACGGGACACAACTCGGCACCAGCCTCGATGAGCGGCTCGACGCCTCTCGCCGGTCGGTGGACCGCTCGGCCCACGGCGACGACCTACGAGCCCTGATGTCGGTGGCGCCGCACTGCGTTGACCCAGCTGCGTTCGAGGACTGGCTGCGGGTCCGGCTGACCGACGGCCGGGCTGAGGGCGACGAGGGCGACCCGCGGCTCGGCCGGCCGTCGTGGGGCCGGGGTGTGCGCCTGGCCACCGTGCACCGGGTCAAGGGCCTGGAGTGGCCCCACGTGATCGTCCTGTCGGCCACCGAGGGCCTGATGCCGCACCGGCTGGCCAGCGACCTTGAGGAGGAGCGCCGCGTCTTTCATGTCGCCATGACCCGCGGCTCGGAGTCGGTCCTGATCGTCGCCGACGGCCCGAAGTCGCCCTTCGTCACCGAGATGTCCTGGCGCTCCAAGCTGGAACCAGCGGGCTTGCCCACAGAAGACCGTGCCCGCCCTCAGCGCCGCGCATTGGCGAAGGCCGCTGCGCCCGCGCCGGCCGATGACCGGGAGGCGCCGAGCCGGTCATCGAAGTCCAAGAGCCCGCCCATCGACGTCGCAGCCGAGCCCGAGGCCGCCGAGATGTTCGAACGCTTGCGCCAGTGGCGCCTGGCGCGAAGCAAGGCTGACGACGTGCCGGCCTTCGTGGTCTTCTCCGATGCCACCCTGCGCGAGCTGGCCCGCCGGCGACCCGCCACCGACGAGGCCCTGCTGGCCGTGCCCGGCATCGGCCCAGCCAAGCTTGCCGCCTACGGCGAGGCCCTCAAGTCCCTGCTGGCCGTACCGGAGGCTCCCTAGTCCGCCGGGGAGGCGGCGGGCTCAGCGATGTCGGCGTGCTGGCCGCCTAGGTCGTGGTAGACGGTGAAGAAGGCGATGGTGCTCAACATTTCGGGGAACACGCCCAACCCGACGAGGGTCACCCGTGCGAGAACGTTGTTGAACAGCCCGATGAGCTCCGCGACGACCAGCACCGGGACGGTAGCCGCGAGCGACAGGACGAAAATCAATACCATGCGGCCCAGGGTCGCCCAATAGGCGCTCCTGAGCAGGGCGCGTGCATAACGCATCGACGGCTCGGCAGGGCCGACGGCGGCAGTCATCAGGGTGAGAAGCGCCAGTGGTGCGGCGACCGCTATCACCACCAGACACATCGCTGCTCCCAGCACCACTGCAAGCGCACCCGACGCCAAGCTGAGCAGTCCCGCCACCAGAGATACCACCATCAGCGCGGCGCAGAACATCACCAGCAGCATCAGGCCCACTCCGGCGATGCGCAACAAGCGCTTGAGGCCGGCCCGCAGCGCGCCGGATGCGCTCATCTGCCTCTGCCGCAGCCGAGCCACCGCAACTTGGCCGAACGCGGCGAACTCGATGATGTTGATGGCGATGACGACCGCGGCGCCCACCGCCATCAGGAGCATTCCCGCGGCCAGAGTGGACGAGCCCAGGCCCTCGAGGCGGTCGGTTGCGTCGTTCCAACGACTCTCCAGCAGCGCGTCGAATTCCTCATCGTCGGCGTCGGGATCTACGGCGGCCACTTCGTCGACCAGAGCTCCCAATGTGTCGCCGAACACATCGTCGTATCCCCTTCTCGCCGCC
Organism: Acidimicrobiaceae bacterium; assembly: GCA_009835735.1. Classification (GTDB taxonomy): domain Bacteria; phylum Actinomycetota; class Acidimicrobiia; order Acidimicrobiales; family Aldehydirespiratoraceae; genus Aldehydirespirator. The sequence continues at coordinate 17,161 of VXWX01000023.1, read as the reverse complement.
TCCTCGCCGGCCAGGTACACCACGGCCACCACCGCGTAGATGACGAGCAGCAGCCGCAGGTTCTGCGTCATCAGCCGCCATGTGCCGCCGAGCAGGTCGCGAATGCTGCGATGCCGGGAGGCAGCACCGCCGGAGACGCCGGCCTCTTCGTCGGGGGTGCCGTAACGGGGCGAGCGGTGGTCGGTCCAGTGGGAGCCGTCCCAGTAACGGTACTTCGAGGAATCCTCGGGATCGACGTACCAATCGGCCGGAGGCAGCTCCGTCACGAACGAACCGTACCAGCCGCCGGCGGGCCGGCTCCTCAGGCGAAGGTCTCGTCGAGGGCCTGCACCAGGGTGTTCCACGACAGGGTGGCGCACTTGATGCGCACAGGGAACTTGACCACGCCGCGCAGGGCTTCCAGGTCGCCGAGCTTGACGTCACCGGCGCCGTTGCCGGTGTCGCCGTCGTCGTCCAGGTCATCTCCGGTTCCGCCGATGCCGGTGCCGTGGATGGACATCATGTGCTTGAAGGCCCGCACCAGACGCCGCACCTCGGACACCTTGCGGCCCTTGATCGCGATGGACATCATCGACGCCGACGACTGGCTGATCGAGCATCCCTGGCCGCCGGTGGACACGTCGGTGATCACGCCGTCCTGCACGTCCACGTAGACGATCACCTCGTCGCCGCACAAGGGGTTGAACCCCACAGCCTGGACGGCCGGCGGCACCTCCAGCTCGCCGCGGTTGCGGGGGTTGCGGTAGTGGTCGAGGATGATCTCGCGGTAAAGGTCCTCCAGGCCGGCCATGGCGCGCTCCCGCTACCTGGCGAAGAACTCGCCGGCGGCGCCGAGCGCGTCGGCCAGGGCGTCCACGTCGGACGTGTCGTTGTACACGTAGAGGGATGCCCGGGTGGTGGCCGGCACCCCGAGATGCCGCATGAGCGGCTTGGCGCAGTGATGGCCGGCCCGCACGCACACGCCGCGGTCGTCGAGTACCTGCGAGAGGTCGTGGGGGTGGATGTCCTGGAAGCTCATCGACAGCACGCCGCCCCTGCAGGCCGGTTCGGACGGGCCGTGCACCGCGAGGTCCGGGCCGTAGCGCTCTTCGAGCGTGCGCAGCGCGTAGGCCGTGAGGCTGACCTCGTGCTCGCGCACACGGTCCATGCCCAGGTCGTCGAGGTACTCGACGGCGGCGCCGAGTCCGACGATCTCCGCGATGGGCGGGGTCCCGGCCTCGAACTTGTGGGGGATGTGGTTGGGCAGGAAGCCGTCCTTGCGCACATCCAGGATCATCTCGCCGCCCCCGAGGAACGGCGGCATCGCCTCCAGCAGCTCGGCTCGGGCCCACAGCACGCCGATGCCGGTCGGTCCGCACATCTTGTGGCCGGTGAAGCCCAGGAAGTCGGCTCCGAGCGCCTGCACGTCGGTCGGCAGATGAGGCACGTACTGGGCCGCGTCCACCAGGACCAGCGCCCCGGCGTCGTGGGCGGCGTCGGCGAGCCGGCGGATCGGGTTGAGCGTTCCGAGCACGTTGCTCATGGCGGTCACGCCCAGGAGCTTGGCCCCGTCGAAAAGCCGGTCCAGGTTGCTGAGGTCGAGCTGGCCGTCGGCTCCGACGCCGATCCAGCGGAGCTCGAAGCCCTTCTCGGCCGCCATGATGTGCCAGGGGACGATGTTGGCGTGGTGCTCCATCTCGGTGATCACCACGGCGTCACCTGGACCGAGGTTGGCCCCGCCCCAGGAACGGGCCACGAGGTTGATGGCCTCGGTTACGTTCTTGGTGAACACGATCTCGTCGGCGGACGGTGCGTTCACGAACCGGGCGACCCCCGCTCGGGCCGCTTCCATGGCCTCGGTGGCCTGGGCCGCGATCTCGTAGGCGCCCCGGTGGACGTTGGCGTTGATCGTCTCGTAGTAGCTGTTCATGGCGTCGAGCACGCAGCGGGGCTTCTGCGACGAGGCGGCCGAGTCGAGGTAGACGATGGGCTTGCCATGCACCTGACGAGTCAGCAGGGGGAAATGCGCCTTCGTCTGTGGCCCCAGCTGATCGCCGTCCGCGCTCATGTGGCGTACCTCTCGTAGCCCTCGCGCTCGAGCCGGTCGGCCAACTCGGGGCCGCCGCTCTCGACGATGCGGCCGTCAAGGAGCACATGAACCCTGTTGGGGTGCAGTCCCGAGGTGAGGATGCGCTGGAAGTGGGTGATGGCCAGCACACCCAACTCGGGCCTTTCGGCTCGCACCTCCTGCACGCCGGTGGCCACAATGCGCAGCGCGTCGATGTCGAGGCCGGTGTCCGTCTCGTCGAGTATGGCCATGTCCGGCTCGAGTACGGCCATCTGCAAGATCTCGTTGCGCTTCTTCTCGCCGCCGGAGAACTTCTCGTTGAGGTGGCGGTCCATCAGCTCCGAGTCGATGGACAGGCGCTCCATCCACTCGACCATGGTCATGTAGGTCTCGATCGAGCTGACGTCGGTGCCCTTGCGGGCCTGGAGGGCCTGGGTGAGGAAGTTCCGCACCGACACGCCCGGGATCTCCTGGGGGTACTGGAAGGCGAGGAACAGGCCGGCCTTGCCCCGCACCTCCGGGGGCCAGGCGGTTATGTCCTCCCCCTTGAAGCGGATCGAGCCGCCGGTGACCTCGAACTCGGGGCTGCCGAGCAAGGCCGCGGCCAGGGTGGACTTCCCCGACCCGTTGGGGCCCATCAGGGCGTGCATCTCCCCGGCGTCGACCACCAGGTCCACACCTCTCAGTATCTCGATGCCGGCGTCTGCCGTCGCCACGTGCAGGCCGTCGATCTCGAAGAGCGGTGCTGCGGACACGCTGAAATCCTACGGCCCGCAGCGGGCACTACGGCCCTTCGGCGCCGATAGCTTGGCCTCACCGCTTGGCCCGCACACGACGCGCAGGAGAGTCCCACGTGAACTTCGCATTCACCGACGAGCAGGAGCAACTCAGAGAATTCGTCCGCAGCTTCCTCGAGGAGAAGTCGCCCGAGTCCGCGGTACGCGACCAGATGGACACCGAGCGCGGCTTCGACCCCGATGTCTGGGCCCAGATGTCCGATCAGATGGGCCTCCCCGCCCTGACGATCCCCGAGGCCTACGGCGGCCAAGGGTTCACCTGCGTGGAGCAGGTGGTCGTGCTGGAGGAGATGGGTCGGGCATTGCTCTGCGCGCCGTACTTCTCCTCCGCCGTGCTGGCGGCCAACACGCTGATGCACTCCGGCGACGAAGCGGCCAAGCAGGCCCACCTCAGCGGCATCGCCTCAGGTGAGACCAGGGCGACGCTGGCCTTCACCGAGCAGAACGGCCGCTGGGACGAGCCCGGGATCACCATGGTGGCCTCACCGGACAACGGTTCGTGGAGGCTCGATGGCGTCAAGATGTATGTCCTCGACGGTCACACGGCCAACCTGATAGTCGTGGCGGCCCGCACCGCCGGCGGCGTCTCGTTGTTCACCGTCGATCCCGACGCGCCCGGTCTCACCCGCACACCGCTGTCGACCATGGACCAGACCCGCAAACAGGCCAAGCTCACGTTCGAGGGAGTCGAGGCCACCCTTGTCGGCGCCGAGGGGCAGGGCTGGCCGGTGCTGGAGACCGTGCTCGACCTGGCTGCGGTGGCTCTGGCGGCCGAGCAGGTGGGCGGCGCGCAGCGCTGCCTGGACATGTCGGTGGAGTACGCCAAGGTCCGCGTGCAGTTCGGCCGACCCATCGGCTCGTTCCAGGCGATCAAGCACAAGTGTGCCGACATGCTCCTGGAGGTCGAGTCGGCCAAGTCAGCGGCCTACTACGCGGGCTGGTGCGCGGCCGAGATGAACGACGAGCTGCCCCAGGTTGCGTCGCTGGCCAAGAGCTACTGCTCGGAGGCCTATTTCCACGCCGCGGCCGAGAACATCCAGATCCACGGAGGGATCGGCTTCACCTGGGAGCACCCGGCGCACCTCTACTTCAAGCGGGCCAAGAGCTCGGAGCTCCTCTTCGGCGATCCGACGTACCACCGGGAGCTGCTGGCCCAGCGCATCGGCCTGTAGCCGAGGGGTCGGCGCTGTGATCTGGCTGATCGCGGCGGTTGGCCTGGCCGCGGTGGTGGTGATCGCGTTCGTGTCCGTGGGGATCGCGGTCGGACGCCTGGAGCAGGAGACCGTCCCGTCGGTGTACCGGCTGTCGGACGCGGTGGACTACGTGGCCGACAGCCTGCCCGACGAGGTGACCGCCAGGATCAGCTACGACGACGTGAGGACGGTGCTGAACTGGCACCTCGACTGGTTCGCGGCGGTGGGTCTGGCCACCTCCCACGGCCAGGAGCTCGGCGACCCCGCGGTGGCCGTGGGCGACATGGCCGTGGCCGACACTGGCGCGGCCTGCGATGCGGTGGTGGCCCGATCTCTGGAGGAGGGCGGCCCCGATCCGGTGGACGTGGTGTGCATCCTCGAGGCCCAGCTTGCCTATCTGGCCGAGATCGGCGCAGTCAGCGCAGGCGAGCCTCCGGCCTGACTGCTGAAGTCTTGCCCGCGCCGATGCTTGGATTGGGGGCTGGATTGTGGTTGACTGGTGCCACCAAGGAAAGGAGGTGGTCCAACTGAGTGCTTTATGCTTTGTGACCTTGGAGGTGGCTGGCCGCTAGCTACGGCAAGCTGGACCGACTGGCGAATCCCCGCCAGCTCCACCCCCGGAACCGAGTCGCCGGACCTTGTCACATCCGGCGCGGCATGAGCGGCTACTTGTAGCCGCGGTACCACATGGCTCGACCGGGATTTCCGGCAGAAACGACTAGTGGGGCGGGCCTTCGGGCCCGCCCCACTACGCGCCCGCACACGCCGATACGGTGAGCACGATGGACAGGCAGTTCGCCGTCGACTCGAACCTCCTGGAGGCCTATCTCGCCCGGCCGGCCCGACCTCCGACCGTGCAACCGGCGGCGGTAATCGTCCACGGCTTCCCGACAGAGCCCGGTGGGGGCATCAACTCCACCATGACCATGCCGGCGCTCGCCGACCTCATCGCAACCGAGACAGGCTTCGCCGCGCTGACTTATGCGTCGAGGGGGGTGGCCGGTTCCGCCGGCGACTTCTCGCTCGACGGCTGGCGGCGCGATCTCGTCGGAGCGGTCGACTTCCTGACATCGGAGGTGCCGTGCGCCGGCGTATGGCTGATCGGCTTTGGAACCGGGGGCGCGCTGGCGGTGGTGGTGGCCAGCCGCGACGACCGGGTGCGGGGCGTGGCCGCCGTGGCCGCGCCGGCCGATTTCGAGGACTGGGCCCGCAATCCTCGCAAGCTGCTGGTCTGGGCCCGTGAGGTGGGCGTGATACGCGATCCGGAATTCCCCCAGCGGTTCGACCGGTGGGCTGCGGAGATCAAGTCCGTGCGAGCCGTGGAGGCCGCGGAATCGCTCGCAGACCGGTCCCTGCTGGTGCTCCACGGCAGCGACGACGAGACGGTCCCGGTGTTCGACGCCCGGGTCCTGGCCGATGCCCATCCCGGTGCCGACCTGCGCGTCATCGGCGGCGCCGCCCACCACCTGCGCCACGATCCCCGGGCCGTCGCGGTGCTGCTCGGCTGGCTGGAGCGTCAGCGCCAGTCGCTCCTGGCTTCGGCGGCCGGGGCCGGCGACCGGAACGCCAGCCTCTAGCGCCCGGTCGGCGAATTGGCAGCGGCGGGTTCCCTTTAAGGCCTTCTGGGCTGCCAGTTCGGGCTGGCGCGCGGTCAGTCGCCGTTGTCGAGGGGGAGTTCGAGGTTGAACTGGGCGCCGAGGCCTTCCCGCGAGGTCACGCTCACCTCGCCGCCGTGGTTCAGGGCGACGTGGCGTACGATCGACAGGCCCAGCCCGGTACCACCGGTACTGCGGCTGCGTGCCCGGTCGACGCGGTAGAAGCGCTCGAAGATCCGGGACTGCTCGGCCGCCGGTATGCCGATGCCCTCGTCGGTCACCGAGAGGGTCAAGGTGTCGCGGTCGGTCTCGACCTGCACGTCGACTCGTTCGCCGGGGTCGCTGAACTTGATCGCATTGTCGAGGAGGTTGAATACCGCCGACTCGAGGTGCAGCCGGGAGCCCCGTATCGGGGCCAGGTCGGCGGGCATCGACACCACCACCTTGACGTCGCGCAGCTCGGCGGTCTCTGAGATCCGGTCGCTGGCCGCCGCCACGACGGCGCCGATGTCCACCCGTTCGTCCGCACGGCCGCTCTCGTCTTCCAGCATGGCCAGAGTCAGCAGGTCATCGATGGTGTTGGCCACTCGCTGGATCTCGATCTGCATCCGGCCCGCGAGCCGCGCCGCCACTTCGGGATCGGTGTCCGCGGCCAGCGAGTCGGCCAGCAGGCTCAGAGCCCCGATCGGGGTCTTGAGCTCGTGGCTGACGTTGGCCACGAAGTCCCTCCTCACCGACTCGATGCGGTCGTGCTCGGTGATGTCGTGCACCAGCGCGATGGCGCCCAGCATCTCGCCCCCGCGCTCTACCGGCCCGGCCCTCACCTCGTAGCTGCGGCGGGGCTCGGCGTGCAGCTCGACCCTGGTAGTGGCCTGCTCGCCGGAGCGGGCCTGCTCGAGCAGTTCCTTGATCACCCGGGTCACGAGGGCTTCGCCGTGTCGGGCCTGGAGGAACTGCGTGGCCGCGGTGTTGTGCGCCACCACCCGTCCGTCGCGGTCGCACAGCACGAGCCCGGCCTCCAGGGCGTCGAGGCTCGCCTCCACCCTGCTGGCCGCGGTCTCGGCTGACACTTGGCCGGCCTCGGCCGACTCCATGCGTCTCTCGGCGTCCTCGATGACGCGGCGGGCGGATTGCCGCCGGCGGTGTGCCCCGCCCCCGGGGGCCCGGTGGCGCCGCTGGGGGTCACGGTTCCGGATCCATCGCTGTAGGAGTGCCCGGTCCAATGCGATGCCCAACATTGCGCCGCCCACCACCAGGAGCACTCCGACGATGAGCGAGGTCATCGATATTCGATTCTAGTCGGCCTTGTCGTCGCTGTCGGAGGACATCTCCGCCGGGTCGGCGGCCAGTTCATGCGTTCTCAGCTCGTCTCTGACCCGGTGTCGGGCCAAACCGGCCCGCCATGGCATGACCCCGGAAACCATGTAGCGGACCCGGTCGCTGATGTTCACCGCGTGATCGCCGATCCGCTCGTAGTAGCGGGCTATCAGGGCCAGCTGCATCGACGGCTGGACATCGAGATCGTGGGTGCGGCTGGACTCCAGGAGGGTCTTGACGAACGTGCGGTGCAGGCTGTCGAGCCGGTCGTCGATGTCGTGAAGCGCACTGGCCAGAGCGGCGTCGCGCTCGGAGTAGGAGTCCACGGACAACCGGATCAGGCGGATGGCCTCCTCGTTCATCTCCGCGATCAGGCCGCGCAGCCTCGGGGGCAGCTCGGTGCGGAACATGCGGCGGGCCCCCTTGCAGATGTTGCAGGCCAGGCCGCCGGTCCGTTCGAGCTCGCCGGTGATCCACATGGCGGCCAGGATCTGGCGGAGGTCGCCGGCCATGGGCTGTTGCAACGCCAGCAGGCTCTGGCACTTCTCCTCGACCTCGATAGCGGCCACGTCGATGTAGTCGTCGTCGTCGATGATCTGCTGGGCCTCGACCAGGTCGTACTTCAGCAGGGCGTCGGTGGCCCTGGCCACCGCGTCGCCGGCCCGGGCGGCGAGCTGGACGATCAGGTCGCTGATCTCGTCGATCTCGGCGTGGAAGCCCTTGCGGGTCTGTTCGGTCATGATCGTGGCCTCTGCCCTCTAGCCGAACCGGCCGGTCACGTAGTTCTCCGTCCGCTCGTCGGAGGGGTTGGAGAAGATCTTCTGGGTGGTGTCCACCTCCACCAGGATGCCGGTGCGAGTGTCGCGCTCGGAGTGGATGTCGGAGGTGAAGAAGGCGGTTGTGTCGCTCACCCTCGCTGCCTGCTGCATGTTGTGGGTCACGATCATGATGGTGTAGTCCTGCTTGATCTCCTGCATCAAGTCCTCGATGCGGGCGGTGGCGATGGGGTCGAGCGCCGAGCACGGCTCGTCCATAAGCAGCACGTCGGGGTCGACGGCAATGGCTCTGGCGATGCAGAGGCGCTGCTGCTGGCCTCCCGACAGCCCGAGCGCGGAGTCGTTGAGGCGGTCGCTCACCTCCTCCCACAGGGCCGCCTTTCGCAGCGAGTTCTCGACTATGTCGTCGAGGCCCTTCTTCTGGCCGGCAACTCGCGGACCGTAGGCGACGTTGTCGTAGATCGACTTGGGGAAGGGGTTCGGTTTCTGGAACACCATGCCGATGCGGCGCCGAACCTCGACCGCGTCGACTCTCTCGTCGTAGAGGTCCACCCCCCGGTAGGTGATGGTGCCGGTGACTCGGGCGTCCCTGATGAGGTCGTTCATGCGGTTGTAGCACCTCAACACGGAGGTCTTGCCGCAGCCCGAGGGCCCGATGAGGGCCATGATCTCGTTCTTGTAGACATCGAAGGAGACGTCGCGTACCGCGCGGAAGCTGCCGTAGTACACGTTGACATCACGCGAGCGGAACACCATGTCGCGGTCGGTCGCCGGCGACGGAGTGGCCTCGGCCGGGCCGGCGTCGTCGTCGCCGGTGACCAAGCGCTCCATGGTCGAACGCTCGATGGCGGTCTCGGTGCCGTCCGACATCGTTCGATCAGCCTCGCTTCTTCTCGAATCGGTTCCGCAGTCCGATGGCTGCGGAGTTCATCAGCAGCACGAACACGAGCAGTACGACAATGGCACTTGCTGCGGCCGCGGTAAAGCCGACATCGCGGCCCGACTGCACGGTCCAGGTTGTGATCACGATCGGGAGCGCGGTGAACTGATCGGTCAGCGCGCTCAGGTCCAACAGTCCGGGGTCGTTGCCGAGCCGCCCCGAGATCGCGCCGACCAGTATCAACGGCGCGGCCTCTCCCACCGCCCGGGCCATCGACAGCAGCGTGCCGGTGAGGATGCCGGGCGCCGCGTAGGGAAGCACCTGGGTGCGGATCATCTCCCACTTGGTCGCGCCCACGCCGTAGGCGCCTTCCCGCAGTTCAACGGGCACGGCCCGCACGGCTTCGCCGGCGGTGATCACCACAATGGGCAGCGCCAGTATGGCCAGGGTGATTCCGGCCGACAAAGTGGAGGAGCCGCCGGTGAGCCGATCGAGGCCGAACAGGTTCCCCTTGACCAGCAGGGCGAGGCCCAGCAGTCCGTACACCACCGACGGCACGCCGGCCAGGTTGCGGATGTTGACCTCTACGAACTCTGTGAACCGGTTCCGAGGCGCGTACTCCTCGAGGTAGACGGCCGCACCGATGCCGACGGGGAAGGCGAGCACCGCCACGATCACCGCGATCCACAGCGATCCGTAGATTCCCTGGTGGACGCCGAGGCGGTCGTCGCCGGACTGCGAGCGCAGGGTGCCGCTGAGAAAGTCGCCCAGCCGGGTGCCTAGCTGGTCGGTGCTGTTGGTGACGACACTGATGATCAGCACCGCCAGCAGCGCCAGGGTCAGGAGCAGGCAGGCTTGCAGCAGCGTGCGGAACAGCAGGCCGCGGGTGTCGACGCGGCGCTTCTCGATCGAAGCGGCGATGGCGGCTCGGGACCTGTCATCGGAGAGGCGGCTCATCATCGTCGTGTCACCGTCTCTAGTACGCCTCGCGCACTCGGGCCACGAACCGGGCCGCGACGACGTTCAGGCCGAGCGTGATGGCGAACAGCATCAGTCCCACGAAGTACAGGCTCTGGAACGTGAGTCCCTCGCCCACCACGCTGTCGGTGCCCGATGCCAGTGACGCCATGGCCGCCGTCATGGTCAGGCTGCCCTCGAACGGTGAGTCCGTGAACCGGGCCGCGTCGGCCGCCCCTCCGGCCAGGAAGACCACCATCGTCTCCCCGATGGCCCGGGAGACAGCCACAATGAAGGCGGCCACGATGCCCGAGATCGCCGCGGGCAGCACCACTGTCGTGGCAGTGGTCATCCGGCGCGCGCCGAGGCCGGCGGAGGCCTGTCGCAACGAGTCGGGCACCGCGGCCATGGCGTCCTCGGAGATGGAGGCGACGAGAGGGATCGTGAGCACGCCCACCCCGATGCCGGCTGCGGCCAATGAACCGGCCCGGGCGGGGGCGAACTCGATCCACACGTTCAACAGCCAGGCCCCCACCAGCGCGAAGATGGCGACGAGCACGGCGATGGCCCCGATCGCCACGATCAGCGACGAAGGCTCGGCACCGCTCCCGCGGTAGTGCTTGATCCGGTTGCGGGCGACGCCGGCCGCGATCACCGCATACCCGGCCAGGATCACCACGCCGACCACCAGGAATGTGTTCTTGCCGATGCGCCCCACCAGATTGGGGGCGATCCAGGTGAGGGCGAAGAAGCCCAGGACCACCGACGGGATCCCGGCCAGGATCTCCAGCGCAGGCTTGAGCCAGGCCCGGACCCTCCGGTTGGCGTACTCCGACAGGTACACGGCCGCGCCGAGACCAAGCGGCCCGGCCACCAGCATGGCGATTGCCGTGACGATGATGGAGGCGATGACGATGGTGGGGATGTCGTAGAGCCCCCTCCTCGGGAACCAGCCCAGCTGTCCCCAAGTGTCCGCCCAGGCCACACCGGTGATGAACGTCCAGGCCTCGGAGACCAGGCTCCACACGATGAGGGCGCTCACCACCACCGTCCCCAGCGCGGCCATCAGGAGGCTGTACCGGACGATCACCTCGCGGCGCCGTCGGGTGGGCGCGATCTGCAGGCGTTCAGCCGTCAGTACGACAGGCTGGGCGACGCTCGCGTCGGTCACGGCGAGAAGCTAATCCGCTGACTTTGTGGGAGCTTGAGCCCGCCTGACACCAGCCATCAACTGATGGTTGTGCGGCTATGCCAGCGTTCGGCGGTCTCAGCGTGGGCCGCTTCGGTCAGGGGTACGTAGCCGACGTCGCGGACTGCGGCCGACAGCGCCTCTGAGACGTAGAAGTCCAGGTAGGCGACGATGGCGTTGTTGGCGGCGGCCTTGTCCGCGTTGACGTAGATCCACAGGTCCCGGCTGATGGGGTATTCGTTGGAGGCGATGGTGTCGGGTGTGGGCGTGACGCAGCCGTTCCCGCCGTCGATCTCGAGCAGCTTGACACCGGTGGCGTTGATGGCGAAGGCGAAACCGACCCAGCCCAGGCTGGTGTCGCTGGACTGGATGCCTTGCAGGATCACGTTGTCATCGCCGGAGGGGATGTAGTCGGTGCGGGTGGTGGCTTCGACTCCGGCTTCCTCCGCGAGGTCCTCGAGGACGATCTCGACGAAGGAGTCGAAGGTTCCGGATTCTTCGCCCGGCCCGAATATGTCCAGGGCCGCGTCGGGCAGCCCGGGGGAGGCCTCGGCCCAGGTGGCGGTGCCCTCGCCGTTGGGGCCGATGAGGTCGAAGAGTTGGCCGAAGGTCAGGCACTCGACGGTGTCGTTATTTGCGCTGGTCATCAACGCAATTCCGTCCACGCCCACCTTGAGTTCGATGATGTTGTTGATTCCGTTTGCGACGCAAGTCTCCTTCTCCTGCTCCTTGATCTGGCGGGAGGCGTCGGAAATGTCGGTCTCGCCCTCGCAGAACAGCTTGAAGCCGTCACCGGTGCCGGGGCCGTCCACGGTGACGGAAATATCGGGCGCCGAGTCCTCGAACAGCTCGGCTACCCGGATCGAGATCGGCTCCACGGTGGACGAGCCTGAGATGTTCACCGCGCCCGACAAGCCTTCACTCGCCTCCTCGTCGTCTCCGCCGCATGCCGCGGCCACGAGCGAGAAGCTCACGAGAATCACTGGCAGCCATCCGAGCCGGCGCCTTGAGTTGCGCACTTAGTTGTCCCTCCCTCAGGAAATCGCACGGCAAGCCCGCGCCCATCGCTAGCTGCAGGCAAGCTACGCGAGGCAAGGTTTCCGGCGGCTTCGGCGGCCGTGAACCGGGAGTGAATGCCGGTGAACGGCGGGTGAATTGTTAGCCGAGGCTGTCCAGTGCGTTCTGGAGGCGGTCCTTGTTGAACCCGCTGACCTTCTCGATCTGTGTCACACCGGCGCCGTCAAGCAGTATCAGGGTGGGGTTGCCGGTCTTGTAGTGGTTCCACGCCTCGAAGGAGTCGCCCCAAAGCGTGTTGGCCGGACCGCCAGCGGAGGCCACGAAGCTCTGAGCCTGGGCGAGGCTGTCCGAGCCGCCCACGCCTATGACGATGACCCTTCCCTCGTTGTCTCGGGCGAACTGCCCGACCGGCCCTGCATCACGCCGGCAGGTCGGTCAATGCGGGGCCCAGAACCAGAGCAGCAGGGGCGTCGAGCCGTCCACGAAGTCGCGGAGGTTGACGGTCGCTCCTGTGCGCACATCGATCATGTCCTGAGCCGGCACGTCGGTCTCGATGACCGGGGCTGCGGTGGTTGTGGGGGCAGCCGTAGTTGTCGTGGTGGGGCCTGCGGTGGTTGTGGGCGCGGCTGTCGTTGTGGGTGCCGCCGTGGTTGTGGGCGCGGCTGTGGTCGTGGTCTCGGCTGCTGCTTGGGCTGCAGCCTCGGCGGCGGCTGCGGCTTCAGCTTCCGCGGCTGCGGCCAGAGCCTCGGCTTCGGCGGCTATGGCTTGAGCCTCGGCTTCGGCGATGGCGGCTTGGGCGGCGGCCTCGGCCTCGGCTGCGGCTGCTAGCGCAGCGGCTTCGGCGGCGGCGGCTTGGGCGGCGGCCTCGGCCTCGGCGGCCTCGGCCTCTGCTTGGGCCTGGGCCAGCTCCTGCTCGAGCTCGTCGACCACTTCCGGGTCCACAGTTCCCTCAGGCTCCGCTTCGGCAGCCGCCAGCGCGAGTTCGGCCTCGGCAGCCTTGGCGGCTGCGGCTTCGGCCTCGGCTTGAGCCGCGGCTTCGGCGGCCGCTTCAGCCTCAGCCGCTGCTTCGGCCTCAGCGGCGGCCTGGGCGGCGGCTTCGGCTTCGGCCTGGGCGGCGGCCTGGGCGGCTGCGGCTTCGGCGGCCTCTGCCGCTGCCGCGTCGGCTTCGGCTTGGGCCTGTTCGAGAGCGGCCTGATCCTCGGCACCGGCATTGGTGCCCTGATCCCCGGTGCCCGGAGCGGTTTCACTGCCGCAGGCGGAGGCTGCCAGGGCGAGGGTCAGCAGCACGGCAGCGATCCGGGCGGCGTACGGCATCTTCATCGCTCAGGTCAGGGCAGCAAGCTGGTCGCTGAGGCTTGCTGCGTCGAAGCTGCCGGGGCTGTCGTCGGCCAGGTTGCCGCCGCTGTCCAGTAGCCGCACGCTCGAGTTCCTACGAACTTCGAAGTGGCGCCAACTCTCATTGGAGTCGCTCCACAGCATCGTGAAAGTGGTTCCGGTCTGGTTCACGAATCGCTCGGCGTAGGCGAAGTCGTCTTGGGCGCCGATACCCACGACCTTCACCTTGTCGGCGTTGTCTTGAGCGAACTGCTCAAGGGCCGGAGCCTCTCTCCGGCAGGTGGGTCAATGGGGCGCCCAGAACCAGAGCAGCAGAGGCGTCTCGCCGCTCACCAGGGATTGGAGGTTGACGGTCTCACCCGTGTACACGCTGACCATGTCGAGGTCGGGCACATCTCCGGACGGGCTGGCAGGGGCATCGGAAGCCGCGACGTCGGTCCCAGTGGAAGCCGGCTCGTTGATGGTCGCGGCGTCGTCGGACCCGCAGGCTGCCGCCGCGAGGGCGACGATCGCTGCGCACGTCAGGAGTCGGACTCTCATTCGTCCTTCCTCTTGCCTAGAGCCTTCTGCTCTTTCTTCCATGCCCGCACCCGTTGTAGCGCTTCCGGGCCGTCGATGTCGGCCACCGATCGAGGCTCGCCGTCGGCGAAGGCTCCGGCCTGCGCCTCCCAGCCGTCGGGACGGACGTCGAAGCGCTTGGCGAGGACGGCGGTCAGGATCCGAGCCTTCTCGTCCCCGTAGCCGGGCAGGTCCCGCAGTCGCCGGAAGAGCTCCTCACCCGTCGCCGCCGCGTTCCAGACCTCGCCGGCGTCGCCGTCGTAGTGATCCGCGACATGCCGGCAGAGGGCCTGCATCCGTGTGGCCATGGAACTCGGAAACCGGTGAAGCGCCGGCTTGGCCCTGACCAGGGCGGCGAACTCGTCGGGGTCCCGCTCGGAGATGTCCACCGCGTCCAGCTCAGCACCCAGCCGCTCGACCAGGCGATGGGGGCCCATGAAGGCCCATTCCAGGGGGATCTGCTGGTCGAGCAGCATTCCCAGCAGCAACGCCAGGGGGTCGGTGTTGAGCAGGCGGTCGGCAGCCTCGTCCCCCGTGACCGCCAGAGTGCCCGTCCCGACCTGCTTCACCCGTTTGAGGATAGCCGTGCGCCGGTGTCGGGATGGCCGGGGTCGTCGCGGTCCACGTCGATGCCGTACCGGTCGATGGCGGCCGCGACCTCGTCCGCCGACGCCTCGCCCGATTCCATCAATGCCGACAGCACAGCCAGCACGATGTGGACTGCGTCCACCTCGAAGAATCGCCGCAGCGCCTCGCGGGTGTCGGAGCGGCCGAACCCGTCGGTGCCGAGCACGTGCAGCGGCCTCGGAGTGAAGCGGGCGATCTGGTCGGGGACCAGGGTCATGAAGTCGGTCACGGCCACGATCGGGCCGTCTGAGTCGGACAGCCGCCGGGTGACCATCGGAACGGCGGGCTCGTCGGTGGGATGCAGCCGGTTGCGGCGCTCGACGTCGAGGGCTTCGCGCCGCAGCCGCTGGAAGGAGGTTGCGCTCCACAACTCGGCCGACGTGTCGTGATACTCGGCCAGCAGAGCCTGAGCCTCGAGGGCGGCTCCCACCGACGCTCCCGAGAACAGGATGGTGGCTGAGCGTTCGCGGCTCCCCGGGCCGTCGTCGAACTTGTACAGGCCGCCGGTGATGTCGGAGTCGGTCACGTGATCGGGACGGGGCGGCTGCTCGTAGTTCTCGTTGTAGATGGTGATGTAGTAGAAGACGTCGGTGCCGTCGGCGGTGTCCGGCGGGTACATCCGATTGAGGCCCTCGTCGACGATGGCCGCCAGCTCATAGGCGAAAGCCGGGTCGTAGGCCTCGCACGCCGGCACCGTCGAGGCCAGCACGTGGCTGTGGCCGTCCTGGTGCTGGAGCCCCTCGCCCAGCAGCGTCGTGCGCCCCGCGGTCGCACCGATGAGGAAACCCCGGGCCCGGGCGTCGGCCGCGGCCCAAATCGAGTCGCCCACCCGCTGGAAGCCGAACATGGAGTAGAAGGCGAAGAAGGGCACCATGGGCACGCCGAGGTTGGCGTAGGAGGTAGCCGCGGCCAGCCAGCTGGCCAGGGAACCGCACTCGGTGATGCCCTCCTCGAGGATCTGGCCGTCGGTCGACTCGCTGTAGCTCAGCAGCAGGTCATGGTCCACGGGCTCGTAGAGCTGGCCGTGGGGGGCGTAGATGCGGAACTCGCGGAACAGCGAGTCCATGCCGAAGGTGCGGGCCTCGTCGGGCACGATGGGCACTACCCGCCGGCCGAAGTGCTGGTCCCTCATCAGGTCGCGCAGCAGGGCTGTGAATGCCATCGTGGTGGAGACCTCGCGCCCGCCCGAGCCCTTGCGCATGTCGATGAAGGGCCCGTCGGCGGGGAGGGTGATGGGGCGGCGGTCCCGCACCACCCGCCGCGGCACGGCCCCGTCGAGGGCGCGGCGGCGGTCCATCATGTAGCGGATCTCCTCCGAGTCGGGGGGCGGCCGGTAGTAGGGCGGGATCCCGTCGGCGAGGTCTGCCTCGTCGATCTCTTCCTCCATGTGCAGCCGTGTGCGGAGTTCCATCAACTGCGATGCGGTCATCTTCTTGATCTGGTGGGTGGCGTTGCGGCCCTCGAAGCCCTCGCCCAGGGTCCATCCCTTGATGGTCTTGGCCAGGATGACGGTGGGCTGGCCCTTGACCTCAGTGGCGGCCTTGAACGCGGCGTACACCTTCTGGTAGTCGTGGCCTCCCCGGGGCAGGACCCGCAGGTCCTCGTCGCTGAGGTGGGTGACGAGCTTGCGCAGGCGGGGGTCGGGGCCGAAGAAGTGCTCCCGGATGTAGGCGCCGGTCTCCACCGCGTAGCGCTGGTACTCGCCGTCGACGGTTGTCGCCATCTTGTTGAGCAGGGCCCCGTCGGTGTCGCGCATCAGCAGCTCGTCCCACCGGGTGCCCCAGATCACCTTGATGACGTTCCAGCCCGCGCCCCGGAACACGCCCTCGAGTTCCTGGATGATCTTGCCGTTGCCCCGCACCGGGCCGTCGAGGCGCTGAAGGTTGCAGTTGACGACCCATTTCAAGTTGTCGAGGTCGTTGCGGCCGGCTAGGGCGATGGCCCCCAGGGTTTCGGGCTCGTCGCACTCACCGTCGCCCAGGAAGCACCACACCGTGCTCTCGGAGGTGTCGTCGATGCGGCGGTTGTGCATGTACCGGTTGAAACGGGCGTGGTAGATGGAGTTGATCGGCCCGAGGCCCATCGAGACGGTCGGGTACTCCCAGAAGTCGGGCATCAGCCGGGGGTGGGGGTAGCCCGACAGCCCGTTGCCGCCCACCTCCATCCGGAAGTTGTCGAGCTCCTGCTCACTCAGGCGGCCCTCCAGGTAGGCCCGGGCGTACACGCCGGGAGCGGCGTGGCCCTGGAAGTAGATGTGGTCGCCGACCAGGCCGTCGTCCTTGCCCTTGAAGAAGTGGTTGAAGCCCACCTCGTACAGGGAGGCCGACGAGGCGAACGTGGACAGGTGGCCGCCGATCCCGTCGGCCGTCTTGTTGGCCCGGATGACCATGGCCGCCGCGTTCCAGCGGATGAAGCGGCGGATGCGCCGCTCGACCTGCTCGTTGCCGGGGAAGAATGGCTGCTCGGAGGCGGGGATGGTGTTGATGTAGGGCGTGGACGTAGTCGGCGGTACGCCCACCCGCTGCTCGTTGGAGCGTTCCAGGAGCTTGGCCACGATGTAGCGGGCCCGCTCCCGGCCTCCGGCCGCGATGATGGCGTCGAGCGAGTCGATCCATTCCTGGGTCTCGGCTGGGTCGATGTCCGGAAGTTGGCGCAGGAAGTTGTCGGCCACTGCCCTCCATGATGGCAGCAAAGGATGCATTCGCGACCTCGGGGCGCCGATGCGCGACCATCGCGACGTGCCTGCTGAGCCCCTTCCCGGACTCGCCGCCGACTCTGCTGCCGAACCCGCAGCCGAGCCCACGATCGTGTACACCGACGGTGCATGTCTGGGCAACCCTGGGCCGGGGGGCTGGGCTTGGGCGGTGCCGGGC